>NZ_JBQEPB010000007.1:0-394935 GCF_052045455.1 Pedobacter sp. 22226
AGCCACGAGATGAGAATTCCATATAGGACCGTAGCAGACTACTACGTTGATAGGCTACAGATGTAAAGCTGGTGACAGCACAGTCGAGTAGTACTAATCATCCGAAGCTTTCAAAGCAAACAGACTGTTGTTTGTTCTTCAAACTAACTTCTTTCAATAATATGTCATTTAAGGCTTAAGATAAAAGGCTTAAGGCGTAAGGTGAATACCTTATACCCCACACCTTTAAACCCTAAACCTTAATTAAAAACATTTAGGTGCCTATATCGGTGGTGTCCACCTCTTCCCATTCCGAACAGAGAAGTTAAGCCCACCAGAGCCGATGGTACTGCGGTAACACGTGGGAGAGTAGGTCGGTGCCAAATCTTAAAAGAAACCCTTTAACAGAAACGTTAAAGGGTTTTCTTCGTTTACAGGGGTTTGTAATAGACTTCTCACCATTAAGGAGTTGAGAGAAGTTAAGCCCACCAGAACCGATGGTACTGTCCCGGAACTCCGGGATGGGAGCCCCAGTCGGTGCCAAATCTTAAAAGAAACCCTTTAACAGAAACGTTAAAGGGTTTTCTTCGTTTAAAGGGGTTTGTAATTGATTTCTCACCATTAAAGAGTTGAGAGAAGTTAAGCCCACCAGGGCCGATGGTACTGTCCCGGAACTCCGGGATGGGAGCCCCAGTCGGTGCCAAATCTTAAAAGAAACCCTTTAACAGAAACGTTAAAGGGTTTTCTTCGTTTACAGGGGTTTGTAATTGACTTCTCTCCATTAAGGAGTTGAGAGAAGTTAAGCCCACCAGAACCGATGGTACTGTCCCGGAACTCCGGGATGGGAGCACCCGGCCGGTGCCAAATCTTAAGAGAAACCCTTTAACAGAAATGTTAAAGGGTTTTCTTGTTTTAAAGGGGTTTGTAATTGACTTCTCTCCCGATAGCTACCTGGATAAATCCGATTGTGCTAAATCTTAAAAGTTTTCCGGGTCTATGGCAATTTAATTATAGTTTTTAGGGTATAGGGTTTAGGCTTCAGTTCCACATCATCCATCTTACATTTCCCATCTTCCATCATATTATTTGTTCCCGGAGGTGATGCTGATTTCCGCGGAGGCAATTCAGTTATCCATTTTACATGTTCCAATTGAAGCGTTGAGATAAGTTAAGCTCCCTTTTCTTAATGGCCTTAACTTCTTAATGATAAAAGGAACCTAAAGTATTTCTCACCATTAAGGAGTTGAGATAGGTTAAAGGTTGTTCCCGCAGATAGCGTTGATTTCTGTAGAGGCAATTTTCCATCGACCCTTTTCCATCTTCCGTCATCCATTTTACATCTTTCATCATACCTCTATCCCTGGTTATATAGCCCTGATGGGAGCGGTATCCCTTTTGGGCAAAGATGATTGCTTATGTTAGAAATATTTCCCAAAAGGATTAAGCGTACAGCAGGACGGAACCTAAACTATATGCACAGAAACCTGCGCTCCAAAAAAATATTTGAAGAAATACGGTTAAGAATAAAAACAGGAGAATATTTAAGCGTTCGCCTCTTCTTTAACAGCTAACTGCCCACAGGCGGCATCGATATCTTTACCACGGCTACGGCGGATGTTGGTATTAATTCCCTGACTTTTTAGGTAATTTGAAAAAGCATCAATCTTATCTCCTTCAGCATTAGTAAAATCAGCAAAAGAAATTGGATTATATTCGATCAGGTTTACTTTACAAGGAATATGTTTACAGAATTTGGCTAAATCCATTGCATCCGAAATCTCATCGTTAAAATGGTTGAAAACAATGTATTCGTAGGTTACCGGATTTTTGGTTTTGGCGAAATAGTATTTAAGCGCATCTGCCAGTGCTTTTAATGAGTTGGCCTCATTAATAGGCATGATCTCATTACGCTTTTCATCGTTGGCAGCATGAAGCGATAGGGCAAGATTAAATTTAGCACCATCATCGCCCAGTTTTTTGATCATTTTCGCTATGCCTGCGGTAGATACGGTAATACGTTTATAGCTCATATTTAAGCCATCAGGAGCAGTGATACGCTCGATAGACTTTAATACGTTGGCATAATTCAATAACGGCTCTCCCATACCCATATACACGATATTGGTAAGTGGATTATTGTAATTCAGTTTCGCCTGTTTATCGATCAGTACAACCTGGTCGTAAATCTCATCAGCGTTTAAATTACGCTTGCGGTCCATGTATCCCGTTGCACAGAATTTACAGGTTAAACTACAGCCTACCTGAGAACTCACACAAGCCGTCATTCGGTCTTCAAGAGGGATTAAAACCCCTTCAACAATGTTGCCATCGGCTAACCGGAAAGTATTTTTGATGGTATGGTCGTTACTGAACTGTGAATTGTTCACCTGAACCGCATTAATGGCAAACGATTCATCCAAAGCTTTACGAAGATCTTTAGATAGATTACTCATTTGCTCGAAACTCGTAGCCGATTTTTCCCAAAGCCACTGGTAAATCTGCTTGGCCCTAAATGCAGGCTGTTGCATCGCTACAAGGTGTTGTTGCAATTGGGGAAGATCTAGTGCACGGATATCGGTTTTCTTTGCTGTTGCCATTTGTTGCAAAGGTACTTAAAAAGCCGTTAAGCTGAAAGACTAAAGCTAAAAGGCTACTAATCAGCATGTAATTTTACAATTGGTTGGCTTATCTTCCTCTGCCTCTTGTGTTTGACTTACCTTTTGCTGGTTTCGAATTTCTGTTGCCAGAATTACTTTTAGCAGCAGATTTTGGACCTGAATGACCACCTGATTTTTTACCCGGAGATTTTTGACCTGATGGTTTTGGTTTGAATGCTTTTTTAGGCTGTTCTTCTCTCAGTTCTGGGATTTCCTCCCAGGCATTTGTTTTTTTCCTGGCAGCGCTTTTAGTTTTGGGTTTAGCCTCAGATGATGAGTTTTCGACACTTTTGGTAATGGCTTTCATCTCGTCTTCGGTAAGCTCCCTGAATTCTCCCGTAGGGATACCTTTAAGGTTTATATTCATAATCCGCGTACGCTCGAGTTTGGTTACTTCATAATCAAAATATTCGCACATTCTACGGATCTGCCTGTTTAAACCCTGAATTAAAATAATATTGAAAACAAATGTGCTGATCTGGCGAACCTTGCATTTTCGTGTATTTACACCCAAAATTGGCACGCCATTACTCATTTCGAAAATGAAATCTTCGGTAATGGGTTTATTAACGGTAACCACATATTCTTTTTCGTGTTTATTCCCTGCCCTTAAAATTTTGTTTACAATATCACCGTTATTGGTGAGGAAAATAAGGCCTGACGAATCTTTGTCCAGACGGCCGATTGGGAATATTCTCTCACTATGGTTCACATAATCAACAATATTATCGCGCACACTGGCCTCAGTTGTACTCGTAATGCCAACGGGTTTATTAAACGCCAGGAGAATAAAATTGCTTTCTTCTTTCGGCTCGATGTTGTGACCATTTACCATCACTTTATCGCCTGCAAAAACCTGATCGCCTACCTTTGCTCTTTTTCCATTGATGAAAACTGTGCCCTTTTCGATATAACGGTCTGCTTCACGGCGTGAACATAATCCACTTTCGCTGATGAATTTATTTAAACGGGTTGCAGAGTTATTGTTCATCCTGCAATTTTACGGAAATAAATTGTGTTATCCATTCTCTATGCCGGCAACAAATGCATCAATGGTATTTTTAAGGCTGGCTAAAGTTTCGTGATCTGTTACAATAGCGTCATTATTAATCCGGGCTTTTGCGAACGGAATGAGCTGAGGAGATACCCTGGCCTCAAGAACGGTTAAAATATCGATAATAGATTGACAGGCTTTTTCTCCTTGTGTTGAAGCCACGATGGCTAATACGGGCTTACCAGAAAAAGATGCTGAACTCACGGTCCAATCAAGCAGGTTTTTTAGCGAGCCTGGTAAACCCATCGCATATTCTGGTGTAGAAATGATAACGCCATCAGCCTGCAGGATATTTAAGCGAAGATCCTGAATGCTTTGTGGTGGATTTTCCATATCTAAATCAGGATTGAAATGTGGAATATCTGCAATAGACGGAAAAATTGTTACCTCATAAGCTGCCCCTAAAAGCTGGCTAATTGCCGAAAGGTAAAGTCCGTTGGTTGATGAAGCTTTTGTGCTGCCAGAAATCGCGAATATTTTTTTCATCGCTAAAAGTAGCAAAGAGCAGATAAATTATGAAAGGAGCTTGTAATCCGACCGTCATTTCGAATGAACCATTGAAACGTACCAGGTTTTCAATGGTTCATTTTAAAAAAAATAACAAGCTAAAAACTCTGATCATCAGCACTTGGGCCATAACTTCCCGGGATTGGAATATCCAATAACCTTAAATATACACCCAATTGCGCACGGTGGTGGCTGGTTTGGCTAAGCGAGTGGCGGATGGTTTCATATTTAGAATAATCGGCAAGCACTTGTTTACCCATGCTCAGTACCCAGCGACCGTTTAAATTTTCTTCGGTGGCTTTTTCTAAATCTGCCTTGCCTTGTACGTAATTTTCCTCTAAAATTTTAACCAGGTCATCAGCACTTTCTACTGAAGGTTCTGTGTAAGGAGCCGTTTCAAAATCCAGTCCATCGGTAGTTAAAGCCAATGTAACCCAGCGGGGCAAATCAGCAATGTGGACAGTAAGCGATTTCATTTTCATGCTTTTTTCATGTGGTGCCCAGTCGAATTTATCAGCGGGTACCAGTGCCAGGAATTTTTTTGTAGTATTAAATTCGGCTTCATACTCTTTCAATAATAATTTAATAATGTCCATATTTTTCTGTTTTGTTTTTTCTACTGTGTGTAATTCCATAAGTAATAAATCAGCTATGCTCATGATTTTTGATGTTGGTTTACACAAAGAAAATACAGGCTACTGACAACCCTATGGCAGTGTAAAAAAATAATTGGTAATAGGTCGTCATTTCGAGCGGAGTGCAACGCAGCCGAGAAATCTATCTCGAGGTAGATCTCTCCATTCCACTGCGTTCCAGTCGAGATGACGGTAGTTTATTAAAGAAAAATAGTCAATCGAAATGAGGAATTAATAATTTACCGGCAGCAGATGCATGTAATCGCTTAATGGCATATGTTGCGTTTTCCTGAAAGGGACGCCCAGATTTTTTAGACAAACAATCCGCGTGAGGTTAAAATCACGGTACTGGTTCCGGTAATGGCACCAGGCAATTAAATGCCAGCTAAAAGCGTAGAAAATTAAACCGATAGGCTCAACCTCTCTCTTACTTGCCTCTCCCTTATTATTTTTATAATCGAGTTCGATGAGGTGTTTTTCGGCAATGGCGTGCTGAATAAGCGACAGGTATTCGAAGTTAAAACTTAATCTTTCAGGAATCTGTAATTTAATATGCTGGTTTAAAGTCTCCAGTTTTTCTTTCTGGCTTGTTTTTAATACTGCTTTTACCTTGGTTAGTGCAGAGGAGTAATGCGTTCGGATGGAGTTATCGGCAAAACCATTTACCAAACTTTCTACCAGTAACAATGCATTGGCTTCATCCATATTAAAAGAAACCGGCGGCAAAAAATAGCCCTGAACAAGATAATAGCCTTTATGTTGCTCAAAACTTACCGGTATGCCCTGCTCGCAAAGCGCTTTAACATCGCGGTAAACCGTACGTACACTCATATTAAACCTTTCTGCAATTTTTTCTGCAGTAATATACTTTTTGGATTGGAGTAAAGTTAAAATTCCGAAAAGTCGGTCGATACGGTTCATGTCTGGTTTTTTTAGGCTTGATAAAATTAAAGCTTTTTAACCAATTTTCTTGTGGTACGTTATTTGTAAACGATAAACAGATATCATTTCTAAACGATAAGCCGTTATTATAATGGTTTAAGATATAATCTGAATTAAATGGCGGCTGTTATTCAAAAGCGTTTCTTCCGGGCAATAAAAAGTAAAGTAATTATAGGTTTCTTATTTGCCTGTTTTGCGCTGCTATTGGCATGGGGCATCAGCAAGTTTGCTTTTACACGGATGCTCAATACCGTTGAAGAAATTTCAGCACCGAACGACCGTTTAAGGATCGTTAATGATCTTTCGCATAAAATTGCAAGGCTAGACCAATTGCAGCGCGATGAAGCCTTTAATAAACAGGGTACCTATAGTTTTCTTAAAGAATCGCGTAAATTAAGATCCAGCCTGGATACTTTACGGAAACTATACCGTGGCGATTCTGCCCAGTTGGCCAGGATCAAATCAATTAAAAATTTACTCTCAGACCGCGATAAACAGTTTGTAAATTACCTTAAAGTGCGCGAAACACTGGTAAATACCAAATCGTTCTCTGATGAAGTTCAAAAACTAAATGAGCTGGTGGCTACAAGGGCAAGGCAAACCGATAGCGCTGTGTTAACTACCGAAACCACCACCTCAACCACCACGGTAGCACCAGAGGAAGAACAAAAATCGCGTGGTTTTCTGAGTAAACTTTTTGGAAAGAAAAAATCTGACGTTTACAAAATCATTAACGAAGAGTTTAAAGTTAAACGCGATACCTTAAATGCAAAAGCTGAAGACAGCATCATGAAAAGCATGACGGGTTCATTAAAAAATATAGAACTCGAACAACGTCAGAAAAGCCAGAAGTTTTTAAAACGCGAAGCCGATTTATCAAGCGCCAGTAATGCTTTAACGGCTAAAATGCTGCAAATTTTGCGTGAGGTAGAAGGCGAAGCCGTAGCACAGGTAGATTTAAATGGCATCCAGGCGAAAGAAGTGGTTAACGATGGAATTACGCAGATCACCACCATTATTATCATTTTCTTTTTGTTGACGGTAATCCTGCTTTACCTGATCCTGGCAGATATCACCAAAAGCAATAGATACAGAAAGGCCTTGGAGCTGGCTAAAGATGAAGCTGAATATCATGGCAAAGCAAAACAGCGTTTCCTTTCTAACATGAGTCACGAAATCAGAACACCATTGCAATCTATTTTAGGTTATGCCGAATTGATTACCCAGCAGGATGTGCCCAATAAAAAGGATGTGGATGCCATTTATCAATCTTCCATCCATTTATTACAAATTGTAAACGAAGTATTGGATTACAACCGGATTATCTCGGGTGAATTTAGTTTCAATAACCAGGTGTTTAACATCAGAAAAGCTTTAGATGAAGTGGTTTCGGTTATGAGGCCTTTGGCTGAACAAAAATCCCTTCAGTTAAATGTAGCCCTCGATCTGGCTAACCTCGAATTTGTAAAGGGCGATGCTTTTAGACTCAGGCAGATCTTATTTAATTTATTGGGTAACGCCGTTAAATTTACGCTGAAAGGCGAAATCGGTTTATCTGTTTCTTACAAAAGGCAGGGAGATGATCTGCATTTTCATTTTACGATAAAAGATACAGGGATTGGTTTCGAAGAAAAAGATATTCCTAAAATATTTAATGAATTTGAACAGATCGAATCTCCTGAAAAATATATCATCAATCAGACCGGTACAGGTTTAGGCTTACCTATTGTTAAATCATTGATCGAAACACAAGGTGGCCGGATTTACGTGAAAAGTAAGCCTGGCATCGGAACCACTTTTAATATTTACATGAAATATGAAAATACAACTGAAAGGGTAAATGATGCATTGGATTTGGAACATTATGCCATTATTAATCCTGGTACCGTATGGGTAATTGACGATGATAAACTGATTCTGGACTTATGTGGAATGATTTTTCAGAAGAACAAGATTCCTTTCAGAAGTTTTACCCAGGTTGCCGACATTCTACACACCGAACCCGATACAGATTTAAAATACGTTCTGGTTGATATGCGGATGCCTGAAATGACCGGTTTCGAACTTTGCCATTTATTAAAAAAGAAACTGCCGCAGCATGTAAAATTCTATGCTATTACCGCACAGGTTTTGCCAGAAGAACGTGAAATGGTTTTGAGTGAGGGTTTTGACGGGCTGATTATGAAACCGTTCAGGGCAGTGGATATCCTTTCGATTTTTGATAAAACAGAAATATTAGCCGAACAGCCCGAATTTGATTTTTCATCTATCGAAAAAATGACTTTTGGGGATCAGCAGATGCTTGAAAAAATCCTGAACCGTTTTAAACAGGATTCTATTGATGATGCTGCAGAACTGAAAAAATATTTAGTAGAAAATGATCAGGAAAAAAGCAGGTTATTGGTTCATCGCTTAGCCGGACGTACCGCACAGATGGGTTCTAAAACCCTGGCAAATGCATTCCGCACTTTGGAAATAGAAATTGCTGAAAAAGGTTTAACGGATAAAACTAAGGCTGAGGTTTTGGAACAAATTAAAAAATTGGATAGCCTGATTGCTTTTATTGAGCAAATGGATTATGCAAATGCAGAATAATTATTCAATCCCATAGCGCTCCATTTTTGCATAAAGCGTTTTGCGGTCGATATTTAAAATTTTAGCAGCTTTTGATTTATTGTGCCTTACTTTGATCAAAGTTTCGGTAATCAATGTTTTTTCGTTCTGTTCGTTTACCGCTTTCAGGTCGGAAGAATTTCCCGGGGCCGATTGGTGCTGAACAGAAATCATCATTTCATCTGGCAACGCTTCAATCTGGGCAACATCACCAGGGCTCAATAACACCATACGTTTAATCACATTACTCAGTTCGCGCAAATTGCCAGGCCAATCGTAACTTAACAGTAATGCTTTTGCTTCTGCAGATACACTTTTAACATTCCGTTCCAGATCGCGGTTTGATAACTGGATAAAATGGTTAATAAATAGCTCCAAATCTCCACCTCTATCGCGCAATGGTGGAAGCTGGATTTTAAATTCATTTAAGCGGTGGTATAAATCTTCCCTAAATTCGCCTTGTTGCATGCTATTGGCCAGGTCATCATTTGTAGCCGTGATAATGCGAACATTTACAGGAATCTGTTTAGTACTGCCCAAAGGCTGTATTACCCTTTCCTGCAAAGCCCTGAGGAGTTTAATCTGTACTTCGTAACTCAGGTTACCCACTTCATCCAGAAACAGTGTTCCACCGTTGGCTGCTTCAAACTGACCTTTTTTATCATTCAAAGCACCGGTAAAAGCACCCTTAACATGGCCGAATAGTTCGCTGGCGGCTAAATCTTTTGATAAAGCGCCACAATCAATGGCTACAAAAGGTTTATCTGCACGTTTGCTCTGCTGATGCAAAGTTCTGGCGGCAAATTCTTTCCCCGTTCCACTTTCTCCCTGTATAATTACCGACATATCGGTAGGTGCAACCAGGTTGATGTGTCCATATAACTTATCGGCAATTGCACTTTTGCCTTTAATAAAATCGCTGTTTGTTTCTTTTGGAGTAATGCTTTTTAAATCCTTTTTAGCCAAAGAATTTTTAATTACCATCAGTAATTCGTCAGGGTTAACCGGTTTGGTAATGTAATCGAAAGCACCTAACTGGATTGATTTAACAGCCGTGCGTACATCATTAAAACTTGTCATGATGATAACCGGGATAGAAAGGCCCAAATCGCGGAGGTGAGTAAGCACTTCGAAACCAGTTCCATCAGGCAGCCGGTAATCGATTAACAGTAAGTCGAATTCGCTGCTCTCCACTTGTTTAAAAGATTGCTTTACATGGGTTACAAGGGTAACCTCATGACCGTTTTTTGTTAAAAAACCTTCAAGTAATTGAGCAAATGTTGTATCGTCTTCTAGAATCAGGATTCTCGCCATGTAACAAAAATAAGAAAAGCCGGACATAATCCGGCTTTCTTTTGTAATAGGTAGATGTAATATTTGGGTTTTTATTGTACGGGTTTACCGTCTTTATCAATTTTAACCGAACCAGTTTCTGCTTCTTTTTTAACATTGATTAAGTAGTATTCCTTTGTTCTTTCTTTAACAGACCATGCTTCAGTAGCGGTCCAGCCTTTATAAGCATCAGATTTTAATGCTGTTGTTACCGGCTCAGGTAATTCTTCGAGTTTAACCGGAGTTTTCACTGCACTATCCTGAACTGTAACAATTGCAGCGTTTTTAATTGTATTTACTTCACTTGCCTGTACTGCTGAGAATCCTGCAAAAGCTAAGAACGCAGCTGATAAAATTAATTTTTTCATCTTGTTTCTTTTTTAGTTTATGCGCAGCCCGAAGGCCGCGCTTATGTTGATTATGCCTTTATGGCGTATTTATTTGAGATTATTGAACTGGTTTACCGTCTTTGTCGATTTTCACCGAACCGGTTTCAGCTTCTTTTTTAACGTTGATTAAATAATACTCTTTGGTACCTTCTTTAACCGACCAGGCTTCAGTAGCGGTCCATCCTTTATATGCATCAGATTTTAATGCGGTGGTTACCGGAGCAGGAAGCTCTTCTAGTTTAACCGGAGTTTTTACTGCACTATCCTGAACTGCGATAATTGCTGCGTTTTTGATTGTATTTACTTCACTTGCTTGTACTGCTGTAAATCCTGCGAATGCTAATGTAGCGGCTAAAATGATCTTTTTCATGATATTCTGTTTTAATATGATTGGTAACTTTCGTTACTGTTTAAATACTTGTTAATTAAGGAGCGCTAATTTTTTATGTTGATTATTGAACGGGTTTACCGTCTTTATCGATTTTTACTGAACCGGTTTCAGCTTCTTTTTTTACGTTGATTAAATAATACTCTTTAGTACCTTCTTTAACCGACCACGCTTCTGTAGCGGTCCAGCCTTTATATGCATCAGATTTTAATGCGGTAGTTACTGGCTCAGGTAATTCTTCCAGTTTAACCGGAGTTTTCACTGCACTATCTTGAACTGCAACAATTGCAGTAGTTTTAAAATCTTTTACTTCACTTGCCTGTACTGCTGAGAATCCTGCGAATGCTAATACTGTAGCTGCTAAAACGAATTTTTTCATGGTATATATTTTAAAATTTATTTGTGTAACAATACTTGCTAATGTTTCATAATGGTGCCAAACGAATATTTTTATTTAAATAATTGATTTTCAGTAATTTATTGTTGTGCCAAAGTTTTAAAGTTGTGGAATTTCTCCACACTTTGTGGTGAATGACTACAAGTTTTGCAGTTATTTCTAACAGAAGTTTCTTAATCTGTAGCATGCAGTTGGATGTTACCATACGACCGGGAGGGCAATTTTCAGGTAAAGATGAAATAGCTGCATTCTGAGATTACATAACTATCAGATAGAAACATCAGATAATGCAAAAAAAATAAATTTCAATTTTTGAAAAAAGAAGATTTTTTTCTATCATTGCAGCCCGATTAAAAGCCTCCTTAGCTCAGCTGGTAGAGCAACTGACTTGTAATCAGTAGGTCATTGGTTCGATTCCGATAGGAGGCTCTTTTTCTCTCCCGCTTTTCTAGTTTATTTAGAAAAAATCCTAAAATCATTTCATTTTCAAAAACAACCCAGGCTTAGAAAAATATTTTTTTAGCTCCTCTTATTCCGCTAATTTGCAACATGCTAAAATACTTTTCAGCCGATTGGATTTTTCCTGTTGTTTCGGCTCCGGTTAAAAATGGGGCGGTGTCTGTACGTCCGGATGGTGAAATTGCAGGAATCTTAACTGAAGAAGAGATTGCAAACCATAGTCTTGACATCATAAAATACAAAGGCGCTATCGTTCCTGGCTTTATTAATACCCATTGCCATTTGGAACTTTCGCACATGCAGGGGCAAATTCCCGAACGCACCGGATTGGTCGAATTTGTGCGCAGCATTATTACAAACAGGCAGGCCGACGGAGAGCAGATTTTGGGAGCCATGTACAATGCGGATCAAAAGATGTTAGAAAGCGGCATTGTGGCTGTTGGCGATATTTCAAACCAGGTTTCTTCCAAAGCAGTTAAACAAAAAAGTAAAATCCATTACCATACCTTTATAGAGGCATTGGGTTTTAACCCTGAAAGAGCTGGCGCAATAATGGATCATGTTAAAGGCATTAAACAGGATTTTGAACCGCTGCCGGCATCTATCGTTCCACACGCACCCTATACTGTATCTCCCGAATTATTTGAATTAATCAGGGCTCAAGCTGGAAAAGATAATGCTTTTATCAGTGTGCATAATCAGGAAACGGACAATGAAAATGCTTTTTTCGAAAATAAAACAGGAGGATTTTTAGACTTATACAAATTTTTAGGACTGGATATCTCTTTTTTCGAGCCTACACGAAAAACATCATTACAAAGCTGGTTACCTTATATTAAGGAGCAAAAAACTTTATTGGTGCACAATACCGTTTCAAACAAAACTGATGTCGAATTTGCAAAAGCACACAATCAGAATTTATATTGGTGCCTTTGTCCACAGGCTAATCTTTATATTGAAAACACTTTGCCCGACGTTGATCTCCTGATAGGTGAAAAAGTGAAAATCACCTTGGGTACCGATAGTTTGGCGAGTAACCATCAGCTTAATATCCTGTCGGAAATGATCACCTTGCAAAAACATAAACAAGTAGACTTCGAAGCGCTTTTGAGTTGGGCAACTATAAACGGTGCCGAATTTTTAGCACTCGACGATCATTTGGGAACAATAGAAACTGGTAAAAAACCAGGATTAAATCTGATCCAGCTATCGGCTGATTTTATAATTGAAAGTGATCTGGTTAAAAAGTTAATCTAACACCCCAAAAAGATGAAAATAGCCATATTAGATGATTACCAGGATGCAGTGAAAAAACTAGCATGTTATAGTTTATTAAAGAATCACCAGGTTATCATTTTTAATGAAACTGAGAAAGATCCGAATCTTTTGGCCGAAAAAATAAAAGATGCAGAAGCCCTGGTTTTGATCAGGGAGCGGACAGCGATTACTGATGATCTGCTTTCTAAATTGCCTAACCTAAAGCTGATCAGTCAAACAGGGAAAATTTCAAATCACCTTGATTTAAATGCCTGCACGAAATATAAAGTGGCGGTTGCCGAAGGGGTAGGCTCTCCAATCGCTCCGGCAGAATTAACCTGGATTTTGTTAATGAATGTTTTAAGACAGGTACCGAATGCAATTGAAGGAATGAAAAAAGGTAAGTGGCAAACGAATATCGGTGAAAGTGTGAGCGGAAAAACAATCGGGATTTGGGGTTATGGAAAAATCGGGAAACTAATTGCCGGTTATGCAAAAGCTTTCGGGGCAAAGGTTTTGGTGTGGGGCAGTGAGCAATCCAGATTAAATGCGGTAAATGATGGATTTGAAGCGGCACAAAGTAAAACAGATTTTTTTAAAACTGCCGATGTGGTTTCCCTTCACCTACGCTTAAACAAAGATACCACTGGTATTGTAAAGCAGGAAGATTTAAATGTAATGAAAACCTCTTCGGTTTTGATTAATACTTCCCGTGCAGAACTAATAGAAGAAGGAGGCCTGATTAAAGCTTTAAAAGCAGGCCGGCCGGGTTTTGCCGGCATAGATGTTTATGAAAATGAGCCCGTTTACGATACCGGTTTCGAACTGCTCAATATGCCGAACGTGGTTTGCACACCGCATCTTGGCTATGTAGAAAAGAACAGTTATGAATTGTATTTTAGTAAAGCATTCGAAAACATCATCAATTATATCAACGGAAAACCAACAAATATTGCCAACCCCATAATACTTTAAACCGCAATGGTACATGTCACCACGTACCATCACTAAAAAATTTTTATGAACCCAATCTGTAAACTCTTAAATATTCAATATCCCATTATCCAGGCCGGAATGGTTTGGTGTAGCGGCTGGAAGTTGGCCTCGGCAGTTTCTAATGCCGGTGGTTTGGGGATTATCGGTGCAGGCTCTATGTATCCCGAAGTTTTAAGAACGCACATCCAAAAGTGTAAATCAGCTACTGATCAACCTTTTGGAGTAAACATTCCGTTACTTTATCCAAATATTCAGGAAATCATTGAGGTAGTGATTGAAGAAGGCGTAAAGATTGTTTTTTCTTCAGCTGGTAATCCCGCTACCTGGACCGGCACCTTAAAAGAAAAAGGAATTACCGTTGTTCATGTGATAGCGAATACAAAATTTGCATTAAAGGCACAAGAAGCGGGCGTAGATGCCATTGTTGCAGAAGGTTTCGAAGCCGGCGGACATAACGGTAGGGAGGAAACCACTACCCTATGTTTAATCCCGATGATTAAAGAAACAGTGCAAATTCCCGTGATTGCTGCCGGAGGTATTGGCAGTGGTAAAGCCATGTTAGCTGCTTTTGCTTTAGGTGCCGATGCCGTTCAGATCGGTTCTGCCTTTGCAGTTGCCGAAGAATCATCAGCCCATTCGGCTTTTAAGAATAAAATTATTTCTGCAGTAGAAGGAGATACCAAACTGGCCATGAAAAAGCTCGTTCCGGTAAGGTTATTGAAAAATGAATTTGCTGACGCTGTTTCAATAGCTGAAGCTGAAGGAGCAGATCGAAACCGCTTAATGGAACTTTTAGGCAGGGCAAGGGCAAAATTAGGGATGTTTGAGGGAGATATGGAAAACGGTGAGCTCGAAATCGGACAGGTTTCGGCATTACTCAAAGAAATTAAACCTGCAAAAGCCATTCTAGATGAAATCTGGCTTGAATATAAATCCGGATTACAAAGATTTAACAGTTTATTCCACGAATTAAACTTATAAACAAATCGGTAAACGATTGGATTATTAACTTTGCAACATTAAAACATTTCAACCTTATCACAATAAATGAAACATCTTAATATAATTATAACTGGCAAAGTGCAGGGCGTTGGTTTTAGGGAAACTACCAAAATTATTGCCAACCAGATGATGGTAAACGGTTTTGTAAGGAACGAAAAAGACGGGTCGGTTTACATCGAAGCAGAAGGCGAAGAAATTTTCCTCGAAGAATTTGTGAACTGGTGCCACGAAGGTCCCGACCGCTCGCGTGTAGAAAATGTAACAGTAAGCGATGGCGAAGTAAAAAACTATCGTAATTTTGAAGTTTTAAGAAAATAAATTGCTGAATTGTTGGATTGCTATACTGTTCCCCCAGGGAGCTTATCTCAATACGCAATGCTCAAATCTCAATACTAAATGTCTGTATATAAAAAATTTCTTGGGCAAACCATGATTTATGGTATCAGTACCATTTTTTCGCGGTTGTTCAACTTTATTTTAACGCCGGTTTACACGGGTGTTTTTGCTCCTGGTGTTTATGGTGTTTTTACCAAAATGTTCAGTTATGTATCCATCATCAATCCAATTTTGGCTTTTGGGATGGAAACCACTTTTTTCAGGTACTTAAATAAACATGAAGATCGGAAGCAGGAAGTGTACAATAACAGCTTTTTGGTAATTGCTTTTATATCAACCCTGTTTTTAATCACCGCATTAATTTTTTCAGATTACCTGGCCAGGTACACCTTAGATGGTAACATTGCAGAATTGGCCGACCAAAAATCTTATGTACATTATTTTGCGTGGATTTTATTTGTAGATGCCATTAGTGTAATCCCATTCGCCAAATTACGGGCCGATGGAAAGCCATTTAAATACAGCCTGATCAAATTTCTCAATATTGGCACTTTTGTAGGTTTAAATCTGGTTTTTATTTACGTTATTCCATTCCTCATCAAACATGATATATTAAGCGGATGGTTTACTTCCTGGTATAAAGGCCGTTGGGTGGGTTATGTGTTTGTAGCCAATTTAATTGCCAGTATAGTTACCCTGCTGATGCTTATCCCCCAGTTTTTAGAAATCCAGTTTAAATTCAATAAAAACTTGTTCAATAATATGCTGGGCTACAGCTGGCCGGTTTTAGTTGCTAATTTATCTTTTATTATCAACGAAAATTTAGACAAAATTTTATTGGGAAAATACCTGCCAGAAAGTATCGCCAATCACGACGTAGGTATTTATGGGGCCGTGTGCAAACTGGCCATTTTTATTAGTATTTTTAATACGGCTTTTAGATTAGGCGCCGAACCATTTTTCTTTAGTCATGCTAAAAATGCAAATGCAAAGCAAACCTATGCCAACATCTTATATTATTTTGTACTCGCTTTATCCATCCTTTTTGTGGGTTTAACAGCTAATATAGAGATCATTAAATATTTTATTAATTCGAGGTATTGGGTGGGGTTAAATGCCGTGCCTTTTTTATTATTCGGGTACGTTTGTTTAGGTATTTACATGAATTTATCCGTTTGGTACCGTTTATCCGATCAAACCAGGTATGGTCTGTACATTTCGTTGGTAGGAGCAGTTTTTACCATTATTATGAACATTCTGCTCATTCCTAAATTCAGCTATATGGGTTCGGCATGGGTATCAATGTTTGCGTATTTTATCATTATGGTGATTTCTTATTTATTGGGACAAAAACATTACCCTATACCTTATAAGCTTAAAGCCATGAGTTTATACATAGTGGTCTCAATAGTAATGGTGTACTTATCATTTTGGGTTTTTAAACGCAATATTTACATCGGAAACGGTATTTTAGTGTTATTTCTGCTAGGTATTTTCTATTTTGAGAAGAATAATGTGATGAAAATGCTGAAAAAGGGTTAAAATTTATAGTCCACGGCCTTTAAACTATGGACTAAATAAACTATGATCCATCAACCTAAACATCCAGCTATAAAATGGAAATAAAAATTATCAATACATCAGAACATCCGCTTCCGCAATACGAAACTGCGCATGCAGCCGGGATGGATCTTCGCGCTGCCACAACAGAAGAAATAATACTGAAACCTTTGCAGCGCTTATTGGTGCCAACAGGCCTGTTTATCGAACTGCCAATTGGTTACGAAGCGCAGATCAGGCCAAGGAGCGGACTGGCTTATAAACACGGCATCAGTATTGTAAATTCACCAGGCACAATTGATGCCGATTACCGTGGCGAAATAAAAGTTTTATTGGTAAATTTATCAGATACAGATTTTAAAATTGTTAATGGCGACAGGATTGCCCAAATGGTAGTGGCCAAACACGAAACCGTAAGCTGGCAGCCTGTTACTGAACTGGGAGAAACGGCACGTGGAGAGGGTGGTTACGGGCATACGGGAAAAGTTTAAGGATCGAAAGATAGAATTAGTGATTAGATATACATAATTGAATTATTTAGACTTGATTTTGCACTTTGCCAATTCACTCATTCAAAATTCATTCATTCAAAATTCACTCATTCAAAATTATAATTATGGCTAGAGGGACTATTTTTCTTGTGTTAGGTTTTATATGTACCCAAACATTTGGGCAGGGAACGGTTATGCCAGCTACCAATCGCGACAGCAATGTGGTAAAACAATTGTTTTTTGCCGGCCTGCGAGAGAAAATGTCCGAAAATTATGTGGTTGCCTCTACCAATTTCAATAAAATTGTTGGTTTAGATCCCAATAATCACGCTGCGTATTTCGAGCTGGCCAATGCCAATCTCCGTTTAGATAAACTCACCGAAGCAGAGCAGAATATAAAACAGGCCATTAAATTAAATGCCGATAATTTATGGTATTGGCGCTTGCTTGGCGAAGTGTACAAACGCAATAACAAAATGCCCGAGCTGATTGAAGTTTTTAATCAGCTGATCCGCATTGACCCTGAAAATGATGCCTATTATTTCGATAAGGCCAATGCACAGTTTTTAGCCAACCAGTTAGATGCCGCTAAAAAAACCTATGATGAGATACAGGTTAAATTTGGCGATTCAAGAGATTTAACAAATGCCAGAAAACGGTTTCAGGCAAATGGAAGCGCCACCGAAAGTGATATTGTTAAATTACTGGAGGGCAACCAGGCCGATGTAAAAAATTATTTATATGCTGCTGGTCTGCTTTTACAAAAAGGAAATGATCCCGAAGCATTAAAAGTACTGGTTAAAGCGCAAAAATTAGAACCCGATAATTTTGAAGTCAACCTTGCCCTGGCCGATATTTACCGCAGGCAGAAAAACGATGAAGCTGCTTTTGCTTCGCTAAAACTGGCTTTTGAAAGTGCTGAAATGCCTTTAACAGAAAAAGTTAAAATCATAGTAGCCTTATTCCCGAAACTGAGCCAGCCCATTGTGGCTAAAAACGTAACCGAGCTGAGCAAACTGGTTGCAGAAAAAAATCCAAATGATGCAAAGGCCTTAGCGCTCTATGGCGATGTGCTATATCAGCAAAACAACCTGAAAGAGGCATTGGCTCAATATCAGGCTGCTTTAAAACTCAACGAACAGGTTTATGTGGTTTGGGAGCAGGTTATCAATATTCAAACCTTATTGGGTCATTACGATGATGCAGTAAAAGTGGGTGATGAAGCTTTAACCATTTATCCCAACCAGGCCAGTTTATATTATTATATGGCCTATGCTTTATATAAAACAGGTAAATATGAGCCTGCGCTTGGCAATTTAAAAACTTCGCTGCAGCTGGATGTAGAAAACAAGAGTTTGCAGGCGCAGATTTATGCCTTACAGGGTGACATTTTTATTAATCAGAATAATTTTTCGGCAGCAAAAACCGCTTTCGAAAAAGCCATTTCAATAGAGCCCGATAATTACCTCATCATGAATAATTATGCCTATTATTTAGCGTTAAAGAATGATGATTTAACAAAAGCGGCAAAATATGCAGAAACTGCGGCCAATGGAATGCTAAATAATCCCTCTGTGATTGATACTTATGCCTTTATCCTGTTTAAACAGCAAAAATACGATCTGGCAAAAACATGGATCGAAAAAGCGCTGCAAAACAATAGCGATAAAAATGGTGTTTATCTGGAACGCTATGGAGATATTCTTTTTATGAAAGGTGAAAAGGATCAGGCAGTTATCCAGTGGCAAAAAGCAAAAGAGGCCGGAAACGGATCAGAAGTATTAATTAAAAAGATAAATGAAAAGAAGTATTTTAAATAGCGTGTTCCTGTTGGGAGCGGTAGTTTTTGTTTCGGCCTGTAAGCCTAAAAAAGAAATTGTGGTGGCTCCGCCTACTAAAACGGAAACCAGAACCGATAATTCTAAAGCAGAAACCTTAACGCTGTTAAATAGTAAACAGCTTAAATTTAATACCTTATCTTTAAAAGCCAAGGCAACTTTGGATATCAGCGGCAATGCCAATGATGTAACCATGAATTTCAAAATGAAAGACAAGGAAACCATTTGGGTAAGCATTACTGCATTGGGCGGAATGGCAGAAGTTGCCCGTGCCCTGATTACACCCGATAGCATCAAGATTATGAACCGCCTGAAAAGTGAATATCTGAAAAAGCCTTTCAGTTATGTTTATAATTTCACCAATAAACAGGTTAATTTTAATACTTTACAGTCTATTTTAACAGGTAATGCCATGGGCGAATTTTTAACCCAGCAATCAGATGTTAAACAGGAAAATGGTGTTTGGGTAGTTTCGGGCAGCAAAGCCGAACTGGATTACAAACTGCTTTTCAATAAGCTTTTTAAAGTTGCTGAAACCAATCTGAACGATAGTAAAAACGGTCAGGCATTAAAAGTTACTTATGCCGATTATCAAAAACTAAACGAATCTTTATTCCCAGGTGCTTTACAAATCAACACGCTCTCTAAAGCGAAAAAAATAAATATCGATTTACAGTATGTAAAAATTGATGGCAATGTTCCGGTTGATTTTCCGTTTACTGTACCAAAGAGGTTTAAGGTTGTAAACTAGCTTCAGAGTTACATTTAATCATGATCATTAATGGTTTGCCAGGGTTAACTGCTCCTTAAGCAGCTTACCTTTGGCAAACTTTGTTTTATGTGAAGATTAGGTGAAGACGGTTCTGTAATAAGTAATTATGACTTTAGTATCTCGATTTTAATACTTTTTACTATAAAATTTTTATACTTTTGGCTTAATGAAGCTACAAAAACTCCTATTTATCCTTTTTTTAAGCGTGCTCACCCTTTCGGCGGTTGCACAAACTGAAAGTCAGCTCAGAAGGAAAAAAGAAGCTATACAACGTGAAATCGAACAGCTTCAAAAGAATTTGAATAAAACTGCCAGTGGTAAAAAGCTTACCTTACAGCAGATTAACACCATAAATGCCCAGATCAGGTTGCGCCAGGATAAAATTGGTACAATCAACTCTGAAATTAAAAATCTGGATAACCAAATCTCTCAGAACACAAATACCGTACATACGTTGCAAGGTCAGCTGGGCGATCTTAAAAAAGAGTATGCAGGCATGATTCGTTTTGCACAGCGGAACAGGAACTCGTACGATAAAATGATGTTTATTTTCGCCTCGAAAGATTTTAATCAGGCCTATAAAAGGATCAAATACTTACAACAGTTTAGCCAGTACAGGAAAAAACAGGCTGGTTACATCGAAAACACACAGCAAGACCTGAATGGGAAGATCAAAGTGCTGGATAAAACACTTCGCGAAAAAAGCGACCTGTTAAAAGAGCAGGAGCGTGAGCGTGAGCGTTTAGGTAAAGATAAAAGTGAGCAGTCTGTTGTATTAAGTAAGTTGAGTAAAGATGAAAAGCAGTTTAAGCAGGATATCAATACCCGAAAGAAACAACAGGCGCAGATAGATAGGGCCATTAGTGCGGCTATCCAGAGGGCGATTGAAGAAGCCAGAAGAAAAGCTGCCGAAGAGGCCAGGAGAAAAGCAGCAGAAGAAGCGAGGATTGCTGCCGCAAAAGCCAAAGCAGAAAATAAACCGGCTCCTGCAGCTCCAGCAGCGCCAACGGCGAAAGCAAAATCGACCGGTGAGTTGCTAACCGCAACACCAGAAGCTGCAAGGTTATCGGCCGGCTTCGAAAACAACAGGGGAAGGTTACCTTGGCCGGTTGCTACAGGTACCATCACCGAACGTTTTGGCATGCACAAGGTAGACCAGGCCACATATACCAACGATGGGGTAGATATTACCACCAGCGATGGTGCAACAGTAAGGGCGGTATTTGCTGGTAAAGTTGCTGCTGTACAGGTGTTTATGGGCAGAACAGTGGTGTTGATCAACCATGGTGAATACTTTACGGTTTACCAGAATTTAAGATCGGTGAGTGTGAGTGTAGGTAATGATGTAGATACCAAACAGGCCATTGGCGTAGTGGCCAATACCGGGGATGATGCTATCCTTAAATTCCAGATCAGGAGAGGTCAGTCGGCTTTAAACCCTGAAGCCTGGATTAGTAAATAGAATAGTTTTTAAAATGTTTATATTTGTATAAATTATATTAGTGATGTATCAAGGCACGTTATTAGAGTTTTTAAACATGGGTGGATCGGAGATCGTGCTCATTTTAGTGGTAGTCTTATTATTGTTCGGTGGTAAAAAACTGCCTGAGCTGGCAAGAGGACTTGGAAAAGGGATCAGAGAGTTTAAAGATGCATCTGAGGGAGTAAAGCGTGAAATCCACAGGAATATTAATGCTATGGATTTAGATAAAGAAGAAGCGGAAGAAACAGCGGTAAACCATAGTCAGCGTCACCACCCGGCAGAAGAAACACCTGTTGATGAAAAGGTAGCGGCAAGTACAGCTCATACAGAAGCAGGCACGCCGGTTGACGAAAAAATTGTAGCAGACAATCATAAAGTTTAAACAAAAAAGTTATGTTAAATACAACAATAGCAGCAATGCTTGGAACACCAGAAATTATCATTATCGCGGTTGTGGTTTTGTTATTATTTGGTGGTAAAAAAATCCCTGAACTAATGAGAGGTTTAGGTAAAGGTGTTAAAGAATTTAAAGATGGAAAAGATGGTGTTGATGGAGATCAGGTAGATCCATCTAACCGTGATAAAACCGTTTAATTGCAATAATTTTAGTTTTGAAGAAATACAGCGCTCTAAAAGAGATACAGGCACTCATTTCGCAAAAGCAATTAACTTTACCCGATTTACTGGCTTATTATTTTAAGCAGATTAAAGATAAAGAACACCTCAATGCATTTAACGAGGTGTTTTTTTATTCGGCCGAAGTTCAGGCAAAAGCGATACAGCAAAAAATAGAAGCAGGCACTGCAGGTAAACTGGCAGGGATGGTAATTGGCATTAAAGATAATATCTGTTATAAAGACCATATTGTTACCGCCTCTTCAAAAATGCTCGAAGGTTTTGTATCTCCATATTCATCAACCGTTGTTGAACGTTTGTTACAGGAAGATGCCATCATTATCGGCCGTTTAAACTGTGATGAGTTTGCTATGGGCGGCTCTAACGAAACTTCTTACTATGGAGCGGTAAAAAATGCAGCAAATCCTGAGCTGGTTCCCGGTGGATCTTCCGGCGGCTCGGCAGTAGCTGTTCAGGCAGATATGTGTCTGGCGGCCCTCGGTACCGATACAGGAGGCTCAGTAAGGCAACCAGCTGCTTTTTGCGGACAGATTGGCTTAAAGCCAACCTATGGCCGCATTTCGAGGTATGGCGTTATCGCTTATGCCTCTTCATTTGATCAGGTGGGGCCGATTACTTCATCGGTAGAAGATGCAGCTTTACTTTTGCAGGTTCTGGCTGGTGCCGATGAGCACGATTCGACTGTTTCTCCTTTGGCCGTTCCGGATTATCCTGCGCATTTAAAAGAACACCAAAAACAAAAAATAGCGGTTTTAAAAGAAACGATTGAGAGCGATGCCCTTGATCCGGAGATTAAATCGGCCATTTTAGCTTCGATAGAAAAGCTAAAAGCAGATGGACATACCGTTGAATATGTTTCATTCGATCTGCTGGATTACCTGGTTCCGGCTTATTATATTTTAACAACGGCCGAAGCCTCTTCAAACCTTTCGCGTTACGATGGTGTGCACTATGGCCACCGCAATACCGAAGCAAAATCGTTAAACGAATTATATAAATTATCCCGTGCCGAAGGTTTTGGTGAAGAAGTAAAACGCCGTATCCTTTTAGGTACATTTGTTTTAAGCGCCGGATATTACGATGCTTACTACCAAAAAGCACAACAGGTTCGTCGCCTGATCAGGGAAAAAATGGATGATTTATTTCAGGATTACGATTTAATCCTGTCTCCTGTGGCACCAACAGCAGCCTTTAAAATCGGCGATAATTTACAGGATGCACTGGTCATGTACATGGCCGATATTTTTACCGTGTTACCATCATTGAGCGGAAATCCGGCTATTGCTTTGCCTTTGGGCAATAATGAAGCTGGTTTGCCGTTAAGTATTCAATTTACAGCCAAACATTTTGAGGAAGATAAGCTTTTAGCTTTTTCTCAGGCATTTTTATCATAGTTTTATCGTCGTTGCGAAATACGGAACATTTTAGCGCATTATTGCATTAAACTGAAGTATGGCAATGGCATTTCATGAGTCGTTTCCCTGAGGTAATCATGGAATTATTTATCCTGCTCCGTTTATGGATAGGATGATTAAGGTTTTTTACCGCGGCTTATGAAAATTTAACCAATAGCCCATGATTAAAAAATTACTTTTTGCTTCAATTTGTGCTTGCTTAGGATACATTTCTTCCGCTTCTGCGCAACAAACCCTTAAACTCGATAGTCTTCCGAAGATACACAACAACATCTTTATCAATACTGATACCGTTGCCGTACCTGCAGTTTCTGAAAATCCCCTCACCATGGGGCAGAACTTTATCTATAAACTCAGGCTCGATTCCATTGCTAAAGCCGTTCCACTTCCTTATAATGAGTATGTTCAGCAGTATATCGATATCTACTCCAAGCGTAAGGATATGTTCGGGAAAATGATCGGCTTATCAAGTTACTACTTTCCGATTTTTGATAAAGCCTTAAAAGATTATAATATTCCGCAGGAAA
This sequence comes from Pedobacter sp. 22226, assembly GCF_052045455.1. NCBI lineage: Bacteria > Pseudomonadati > Bacteroidota > Sphingobacteriia > Sphingobacteriales > Sphingobacteriaceae > Pedobacter > Pedobacter sp. 22226. The sequence goes on from NZ_JBQEPB010000007.1 coordinate 23,666, forward strand.
TAAAATACTTAACCATTGTAGAGTCGCAGATGAACCCCCATGCCATTTCGCGTGTGGGTGCAACGGGTATCTGGCAGTTTATGTTCGGAACCGGTAAGGCTTATGGCTTAAAGATGGACAATTTTGTTGATGAACGTAAAGATCCGATCCAGGCCAGTTATGCTGCCGCGGCTTATTTTAGGGATGCTTTTGAAGAGCTTGGCGACTGGTTGCTGGCCATTGCAGCTTATAATTGCGGAAAAGGCAATGTAAAACGGGCAATAGACAAAGCAGGATCGAGGGACTTTTGGGTAATCAGACAGTTTTTACCTAAAGAAACCCGGAATTATGTGCCGGCATTTATTGCAGCTGTTTATGTGATGAATTACTCTGGCAAACACCAGATTACCGCACAGGCTTCGAACATGTTCCTGAAAACCGATACCGTTCAAACCACCCGTTTTGTATCATTAGCTACTTTGGCCAAAGCACTAAATATTGAGGAAGAAGCCATGATGGCCTTAAATCCATCTTATAAAAAGAAGATTGTAAATGGTACCGATGATGAACCCAAGCGGATCATAATGCCTAAATTAAGGGATATCGACTATGCAGGTATTTATGATGTACTTAATAATCAGGAAGTTGATGTAAGCATGAAAGTAATAGAGGCCAGCACCGATGATGTAAGGGATCTAAGAAAGAAAAAAGTAAAAACCATTGCTGCATCTTCTGTAGTTTACCATAAAGTTACCGCCGGGCAAAATTTAAATGCGGTTGCCGATAAATATGGTGTCGAGGTTCAGGATCTGCGGGTTTGGAATGGCTTGAAAAGTAAAACCCTTGTGCCTGGACAGAAGCTAAAAATCTATGCTAAAAACCGCACCCCTTTAAAGGCTCCATCCTCATTTTTAAGTTATAAAGTAAAAACCGGCGATACCTTATCAGACATTGCCGAGAAATTTGATGGCGCAACCGTTCAGAGTATCAGAAGGGATAACCGCTTATCAAAAGCAGGTTTACAGGTAGGGATGATCCTTAAGATTAATAAGGGGTAGTTTACTCCATATCATATTGTCAGTCTGAGCTTGTCGAAAACTTTTTTTCTTCGAAAGTAACATTTGTGCCTCATCCCGACCCTAGAGGAGAGATCTATGAAAATTATTCAAAGATTTATTTCCTGAATTAATGCCCCTACCGTTTAGATACATCTCTTTTATGAAAAGTTTAGGCATTATACCGGCTTGCTTTGGAATAACACAACCCTTACCGAAGTACGACTGTCAATCCCAAGGGCCAGAAAAATCAAAAAACAGTTGCACATCAGTATAAGTGGTACTATCAAACCTGAAACGCAGTGGTTTTGTGTTCATGTTTGCAAAGCCTTTCACCCACCCCTAACAAACAAAACAAAGCAAACGCCCCACATCCCATTTAACTTTTTTTGAAAGGCATTTTATTTTAAGCCTCATAAAAAGAATTGTACCTTTGCACGGTCACTAATAAGTTACTTAATGAGTAATACGAATAGAAAGCAAGATGCGTTGGATTACCACTCGCAAGGCCGTCCGGGAAAGATACAAGTAGTACCCACGAAACCTACAACATCACAAAGGGATTTAACTTTAGCTTACTCTCCGGGAGTTGCAGAGCCCTGCTTAAAAATAGCAAATAATAAAGAAGATGTTTATAAATATACCGCTAAAGGTAATTTAGTTGCAGTAATCAGTAATGGAACGGCCGTTTTAGGTCTGGGCAATATCGGCCCCGAAGCTGGTAAACCCGTAATGGAAGGTAAAGGCCTTTTATTTAAAATTTTCTCTGATATCGATGTATTCGATTTAGAACTGGATACCGAAAATGTTGATGATTTTGTAAAAATCGTTAAAGCATTGGAGCCAACTTTCGGGGGGATCAACCTCGAAGATATCAAGGCCCCGGAGTGTTTCGAAATCGAACGCCGTTTAAAACAGGAGATGAATATCCCTGTAATGCACGATGATCAGCATGGAACAGCCATTATCTCTGGCGCAGCTTTATTAAATGCCTGCGAAATCCAGAAAAAGAAAATCGATAAAATTCAGGTTGTAGTAAGCGGCGCAGGTGCTGCCGCGGTTTCCTGCTCTAAAATGTACCTGAGTTTAGGGGTTAAAAAAGAGAATTTGGTGATGTTTGATATCAATGGTTTAATTGATATCCACCGTACCGATCTCGACGATATCCGCATGAGCTTTGCAACCATCAGAAAGGATATTTCGAACATTGGAGAAGCCATGAAAGGTGCTGATGTTTTTATCGGACTTTCGGCTGCGAACGTAATTTCACCTGAAATGTTAATGGGTATGGCCAAAAATCCGATTGTTTTTGCCATGGCCAATCCAAATCCTGAAATTGCATACGAACTGGCCATTAAAACCCGTAAAGATCTCATTATGGCTACCGGCCGTTCTGATTATCCCAACCAGGTAAATAATGTATTGGGCTTCCCTTATATTTTCCGAGGAGCGTTGGATGTTAGGGCAACCAGCATTAACGAAGCCATGAAAATTGCTGCGGTGAAAGCCATTGCAGAACTCGCGAAGAAATCTGTTCCGGAGGCGGTTAACCTGGCTTACAATGCCCGTAACCTTAAATTTGGCAAAGATTATATCATTCCAAAACCTGTAGATTTCAGGTTAATTACCGAGGTTTCTACTGCTGTAGCAAAAGCTGCCATAGAAAGTGGTGTGGCCAGAAAAATTATTACCGATTGGGATGCTTATAATGAAGAACTGAGAAAACGTTTAGGTTTGGATGATGCCATCATGAGGGCGGTAACCACCAAAGCCAAAATGGATCCCAAGCGTGTGGTGTTTGCCGAGGCTGATAATTATAAAATCTTAAAAGCAGCCCAGATTGTAAAAGATGAGAATATTGCTATTCCGATTCTTTTAGGTAACAGGGATAAAATCCAGGCCATTATTGATGAACATGCGCTGGAACTGGAAGGTGTAGAGATTATCGATCAGATGCAGAATCCTGAGAAAACCAAACAATATGCCGAGGCACTTTTCAAAAAGCGTCAGCGTAAAGGGGTTTCTTCTATGCGCGATGCAACGAAATTGTTGAGAGACCGTAACTATTATGGTGCATCAATGGTTGAGTTTGGCGAGGCTGATGCAATGATTTCGGGCTTAACAAAAAACTATGGTGCTACCATTAAACCAGCCTTACAGGTAATTGGTGTAAAGCCGGGGGTAAAACGCGTTGCCGGCATGTACATGATGATGACCAAAAAAGGTCCGGTTTTCTTTGGCGATACCACGGTAAATGTTGATCCAACTGCAGAAGAACTTGTTGACATTACATTATTGATTGATAAATCGGTAAAACAGTTCAATATTAAGCCACGTATTGCACTTTTATCGTATTCAAATTTTGGCTCAAACGATGGCGTAACCCCAAATAAAGTAAGGGAAACTGTTAATCTGCTTCATAAAAATCACCCGGAAATTGTAGTAGATGGGGAGATGCAGGGAAATTTTGCCATTAACAACGAGTTGCTAAAAGATAACTTTCCTTTTAGTACATTAGCTGATGCTCCGGCCAATACTTTGGTGTTCCCAAATCTTGAGTCAGGCAACATTGCATACAAATTGTTACAAGAGCTTGGTGGTGCAGAAGCGGTTGGTCCGATCCTTTTAGGATTGAATAAACCTGTTCATATTGTTCAGTTAGGCAGTTCGGTACGCGAAATTGTAAATATGGTTACCATTGCTGTTGTAGATGTTCAGGCAAAAGAAGAAATTGAAACTTCGAAACGAAAAGGTATATTTGGGAAAACAAACAAAAAGTAGAATTGCATGTACGCCTATATTGATGGTAAATTGACATTCAAAAACCCAGCTTATGTTGTGGTTGAAGCCGGAGGTATAGGCTATCATATTAACATTTCTTTAAATACTTACAGCGCTTTGGGCGATGCAGAAAGGTGTAAACTCTACACCTGGCTGCATGTAAAAGAAGACGCACATACATTATACGGCTTCGCTGATGAGGGCGAACGCCGTTTATTTTTACATTTGATTTCGGTATCAGGAATCGGACCAAATACCGGCAGGATGATTTTATCATCCATTACACCTATAGAAATCCAGACTGCAATTGTTAAAGCAGATTTGCCTCTTATTCAAAGAATTAAGGGGCTTGGTGCGAAAACCGCACAACGCCTGGTTTTAGAATTACAGGATAAACTGAAAAAAGAAGGGGCAGATTCATTAATTTCTATGCCTCAGCACAATACTGTTAAAGATGAAGCGTTATCTGCATTGGTAATGCTCGGATTCGCCAAACAAACCGCCGAAAAAACTATAGACCAGATATTAAAAGTGACAGAGGGAACACTTTCGGTAGAGCAACTAATTAAACAAGCTTTAAAAACCTTATAGACCAAACTGCCTTTGAAGAGAATATCTACATTTCTGTTTCTCATCCCACTTTTCTTAATTGCTTCTCAAAACACTTTTTCCCAAGTTGTTCCAAGCAAAGCGGATACCATTACGCCAAAAAATAACTTCGGCCTCAAAGAAAAAGAGCGCCTGGGGCTTAGTCCGGCTGTTAATCCCTTTTATCCGGCACCGAATAACTTAAGGCGCGTGGTAGAATACGATGCCAAAAACAAACGTTATGTGGTTAAAGAAATTATAGGCGACCGGTTTGTTTTAAATACACAATATTTAACCATTGATGAATACCAAAGGCTGGTAAACAGCGAGATAAAACGTGGCAACTGGCGCAGCATTTCTAATGCTGAGGTAAGCGATTACCGCAGTACCGGTATTATCCCTCAGATTCAGGTAAACAGCAAGGCCTTCGAAAAACTATTCGGCGGTACCACCATTGATATTCAGCCACGTGGAGAAGCAGAGCTTACTTTTTTAGGCCGGATCAATAAAAATGAAAATCCCCTTTTTAACGAAAGGCAAAGGGTACAAACCAATTTTGATTTTAATCAAAGGATCCAGATGGACCTTGTTGGAAATATTGGTACGAAATTAAAAATCAAAAGCAATTACAACACTGAGGCGCAGTTCGATTTTGAAAATCAGATTAAACTCGATTATACTGGTGGAGCAGATGATATCATCCAGAAAATTGAGGCCGGTAACGTAAGTTTACCTTTAAATACTTCTTTAATTACCGGAACACAGGCACTATTCGGTATTAAAACGCAGTTAAAATTTGGTAAATTAAATGTAACCAGTGTTTATACCCAGCAAAAATCACAATCGAGGGAAATTAAGATTACCAATGGCGCACAGCAAAATACCACAACCGTAAGTATTGATAGTTACGAGGCAAATAAACACTATTTCTTATCACAATATTTCAGGAATAACTACAATAAAAACCTGGCTAACGCACCAATTATTACATCTCCCATCCAGATTACGAAAATAGAGGTATGGATTACGAACAAGGCAGGCAACACTACTGATTCAAGAGATGTATTGGGTTTGATGGATTTGGGCGAAAACGTTCCTTTTAACAACCTTTTGCTAACAGGCGGAACTTCGGGCCTGCCTGCCGGAACTACTGCAACAGGCTTTGCACAACAATCTAATAATTTAATTGCACAGTTAAACGCTTACCAGGGAGGTGCTGTAAGGCAAACCAATTCTAATGCTGTTCTTTCTTTCTTCCAAACAACCCCTGTTAACACCAGCAATACCGATAACTTTGCCAAACTAATCTACGCCAGAAAATTAACTGAGCGTGAGTTTACCTTTCAGCCACAACTGGGATATTTATCATTAAACAATCCCTTAAACGCGGATGAGGTTTTGGCTGTGGCTTATCGCTATACCTATAATGGTGTGGAGTACCAGGTGGGTGAGTTTTCTACTGATATCCCTTTTGATGCGGCAAACCCAAAGGTACTTTACGCCAAATTATTAAAAAACGAAACCACCAAAATCCAGTTGCCAACCTGGGATCTGATGATGAAAAATATCTACTCTATCGGTGGGTATCAGATCAGCAGTCAGAATTTTAAACTCGATATTTACCGCATTGATAACGAAACCGGTGTAGATAATCCGGTAATGACGGAAGGGCAGAATACGGCAAACAAACAATGGATTGCCCTGACCGAGTTTGACCGTTTAAACCAGCAAAATGAGCGTAGACCAGATGGTGTTTTCGATTTCGTGGCGGCAAACAATGCTTTTGGTTCTTATTCTACAGCAAGCAACGCCAACCAGGCCAGTTTGTTTGGTACCGGAAGTAACGGGCAAACTTCATTAATTACCAATACAAATTCGGGTTACATCACCATTGATCCTGCTAATGGAAGGATCATTTTTCCGGTGATTGAACCTTTTGGTAAAGATTTAGCCGCAAGGTTTTTGCCCAGCGAGCAGGCCCTGATCAATAAATATACTTTTACCGCACTTTACGATTCTACCCAAACCATCGCCAAACAATTGTTCCAGAACCAGAACAGGTATGTGATTAAGGTAAACTATCAATCGGATATTTCTTCAGAATTTAGCTTAAATGCCATTAACGTTCCCGAAGGATCGGTAAAGGTTTTCGCCGGAACGATGCCACTAACAGAAGGGGTAGATTTTACCGTTGATTATCAGGGTGGCCGGGTAAGTATCATTAACCAGGCCCTATTAATTTCTGGTCAGCCAATCAGGATTACGACAGAAAACAACGAACTTTTCGGACTGCAGCAGCGGTCACTTTTTGGTACCCGTTTAGATTATCGTGTAAACAATAAGCTAAACCTCGGTGGAACGATTATGAACCTCACCGAAAAACCTCTCACCCAAAAAGTGAACATCGGCGAAGAACCCATTTCGAATACCATCTGGGGAGCCGATATTAATTATAGCTCGCCATCAAGATTTCTAACAAAACTGGTTGATAAACTTCCGTTCATTTCAACCAAAGCACCATCAAGCGTAACCTTTTATGGTGAGTTTGCACAGTTGATTCCTGGTCACCCAAGGGCATTGAATTTTGCCGGAAGTAAAAATGGTGTAAGTTATTTAGATGATTTCGAAGCGTCAAGATCGGTGATCGATTTAAAAAGCGCTATCGCCTGGCAACTGTCGGGCACACCGCAACTTTTCGCCGAGTCCAACAAATCCAACGATTTATCTTATGGCTATAACCGTGCAAGGATTGCCTTCTATAATATCGACCCTACTTTTTATAACTCAGCGGCATCTACCACTCCTGCCAACATCCGGAACAACCGGAATGAGCTTTCTAACCACTATGTAAGGGAAGTTATTGAGCAGGAGGTATTCCCTTTTAAAGAAACAGCAACCGGACAGGCTTTAAATATTACCACGCTTGATGTGGCCTACTATCCAACCGTGAGGGGACCATATAACTTCCGTACTACCGATTTTAGGCCTGACGGATCTTTACTGCAACCTAAAAATAACTGGGGTGGTTTTCAGAGGAAAATCGAAACCAACGATTTCGAAGCTTTAAATGTTGGCTTTATTGAGCTTTGGGTAATGGATCCCTTTATTTATAAACCAAATTCTGCCGGTGGTGATATGTATTTCAACTTAGGAAATATCTCCGAAGATATCCTTAAAGATGGCAGAAAATCACTGGAAAACGGTTTGCCAGCAACCAACGATCCGAGTAAATATGATGAAACGGCGTGGGGTCGTGTACCAAAATTACAACCCGTTGTGCAGGCTTTTGATAATAATCCCGATTCGCGCCGTGCGCAGGATGTGGGTTTAGATGGACTATCGGATGCAGACGAAAAAACAAAATTTGCTGCGGCCATCACACAGATTAAATCGCAATTAAATGCTACTGCTGCTGCTGCAATTGATGCCGATCCATCATCAGATAACTATTCCTATTTCAGGGGGCCGGCTTTAGATCAGATTAATGCAGGTATCCTTAAACGTTACGAAAAATATAACGGAACAGAGGGTAACTCTAAAACTTCGCAACAATCGCAGGCAGAATTAGGCCTCGAAAATTCGGCTTCTACTTCATTGCCTGACGGGGAAGATATTAATCGCGACAACAACATGACTCAAAGCGATGAATACTTTCAATATAAAGTTTCTATCCGCCCCGGCGATTTAAATGTTGGACAGAATTTCATTACCGATAAAGTAACTTCAGAGGTAAAACTGGCCAACGGAAATACACAGGCTGTTACCTGGTATCAGTTCAGGATTCCGATTGGTCAGTATCAGGACCGTGTGGGTGGCATCCAGGATTTTAAATCGATCCGCTTTTTCAGGATGTTCATGACCAACTTCGCCGATACTGCAGTATTGCGTTTTGCAAAACTTCAACTGATCCGTGGCGAATGGAGAGAATACAATGCATCAAATGTTGCCGCTCAGGTAATTGTTGATCCATCTTTACCTGCCTTAACGCCAGATAATTCTACCATCGAAGTTTCAACTGTAAATATCGAAGAAAACGGTAAACGCTCTCCAATTCCTTATGTTACCCCTCCCGGCATTTTGCGTGAGCGCGATTACAGTAATTACCGCGGCGATACCAGGCTGAACGAGCAATCTTTATCGGTTACCGTTAAATCTTTAAGAGATGGTTATGGCAGGGCGGCCTTTAAAACGGCCTACAGCGATTTCAGGTCTTACAAGCATTTAGAAATGTTTGTGCATGCTGAGGCGGTTAATAACCAGCTTCTAAATGATAATGATGTTTCAGCCTTTTTAAGGATCGGTACCGATAACCAGGATAACTATTACGAATATGTAATGCCTTTAAAGGTTACCAATCCGGGAACCAGCGATCCTGATGCCATCTGGCCGGAGGCGAATAGAATGGACATCGATTTAACGCTTTTCCAGAATGCCAAACTGGCCCGTAATGTGGCTAAACTGGCTAATGGACAACCCTGGCCAACCAATGTTCCATTTACCTATACCGATGGTGCAAGAACCATTGTGGTAAAAGGACAGCCCGATATGAGTAAGGTGAGGGTTTATATGGTGGGTATTAAAAACCCGTTACGTGCGGCCAATGATGATGGTATCCGCGATGACGGTCAGGATAAAAGTGCTTTGGTTTGGTTTAACGAATTAAGGTTAACCGAATTTGATGAAAAAGGTGGCTGGGCTGCAACAGGAAGGTTGAATTTAAAACTGGCAGATTTTGCCGATGTAAATATTTCGGGTAGTAAATCTACCGTGGGTTTTGGTTCTATCGATTCGAAAGTAAGCGAAAGAAACCGGGCTGATAATGTATTACTGGATGTTTCTTCAGCCATGGAATTGGGTAAATTCCTGCCGCAGAAATCAGGGGTAAAAATCCCGATGTTTGTGAGTTATTCGAAACAGGTTTCTACCCCGCAGTACAATCCAAGGACGCCGGATATCGAACTGAAAAATGCTTTGGAGCAATCAACCAAGGCACAAAAAGATTCGATCTTAAATTTTGCGCAGGATTATACGGTTAGAAGGGGGATCAACTTTACCAATGTGCGTAAAGACCGCGTAAACACGAGCAAACCGGTTCATCTCTGGGATATTGAAAACTTTGCAGCGAGTTATGCTTATACCCAGTATAATCACCGCGATTTTATTAATCAAAGCAGTATCCAGAATACTTACAGGGCATCTTTACAGTACAGTTATTCTAAAGAAGCCAAAACCATAGCACCTTTCGAGAAGATCATCAAATCGAATATGCTTGCTTTACTGAGGGATTTCAACTTTAGTATTTTTCCAAGCGCCATTAACTTCAGGATTGATGTAGATCGTTTGTATTCAGAAAATACGTTAAGAAATAACGACCCGAATAATACCATAGGTTTGTACCAAAATGGTTATGGTACTACGTTTAATAAAAACTTTACCATGAGCCGCGTGTATGGTATCGCCTGGAACCTTACCCGCTCGTTGCAGTTAGATTTTAATGCCACCAACTATTCAATTATTGATGAACCGGATGGTAGAATTGAAGGTTTAAAACGCGATACTGTTTGGCAGAATTTAAAACGTTTGGGCCGTACAACTGATTATAATCACAATTTAAATGTTACTTATAACCTGCCAATTGATAAAATTCCGGGTTTAAACTGGGTAAGTGTTAAAACCCGTTACGGTACAACCTTTAACTGGCAAACTGAACCACTTTCTACCCTGCGCGATCCGAATATTAACCTGGGTAATACTGTGCAGAACAGCAGAACAATACAGGTAAACCCAACATTGAATTTAACAACTTTATACAATAAATTTGGTTTTATCCGGAATACTGGCAACGACCAGGATGGTAGTAAAGCGAAAAAGTTCTTCATTAACATATTAACGAGTTTGAAAAACGTTAATGCCAGTTATGTACAAACAAAAGGTATTTTCTTGCCGGGTTACCTGCCAACCACCAAATATTTTGGTATTGATAATGCAACAGGAGCCCCGGGACTAGGCTTTGCTTTCGGTAGTCAGCGTGATATCCGCGAAATGGCGCTTAACAATGGCTGGTTAACTACTGATACCCTGCAGAACCAATTGTATGTAAATACATTAAGGGAAGATTTTCAGCTTACCGGGCAGATAGAGCCGTTTAAAGATTTACGGATTACTTTAAAGGCCAATAAAGCGCAAACGAGAAATTTCTCTACCAATTTCAGGTATGTGGCAAGTGTATCATCATTCGAGAATTTAAGTGCCATTACCACTGGTGATTATAGCATTTCGTATATCGCGATTGGTACTGCTTTTAAAGAGAAAAACTCAAATACTGTTTCTAGCCTGTTTAACCAGTTTATGGCCAATAGGATTATTGTTTCGAGAAGATTGGGCGCTCAAAATCCCAATTCATCAGGTATTAACGGAGGCTATGCAGATGGTTACAGCAAAGAAAGTCAGGATGTAATTATTTCTGCCTTTATGGCTGCTTATTCAGGGAAAGATGCAAGCAAATCAAAAATGAATGCTTTCCCTAAAATACCGCTTCCAAACTGGAATTTAACCTATAGCGGCTTAACAAGTATTCCTTTTATAGCCGATAAATTTACCTCTGTTGATATCAGGCATGGTTACCGCTCTGCCTATAACATCAATGGCTTTAATTCATTGTTACGTTATCAGGAGACCAACGGTGCTTCGAGCAGCAGGGATGTAAACAATAACTTCCTGCCCGAGTATCAGTTTGCTCAGGTAACTGTTTCAGAGTATTTTGCTCCGTTGGTTGGAGTAGATACCAGGTTTAAAAATAACCTGACTGCCTCTTTCGAACTAAACCGTTCGAGGCTATTGGGTTTGAGCTTATCAAACAGTCAATTGGCGCAGTTATCGGAGAACAATATGGTTTTAGGTTTGGGCTACCGCACCAATAAATTCCGTTTTCCTTTTGGCTGGTTTAAAAGCCTGAAAATGGATAACAACATGGATTTTAAACTGGATGTGGCCATCCGCGATAACAAAACTGTTATTTACCGCGCAGATATTACCGAAGCAGAAGTTTCCTCAGGTGCGAAAAACATTAGCTTAAGACCAAGTGTAGATTACGTGTTAAACCAGAAGTTTAATATTAAGTTATTTTACGATTCGAACATTACAAAACCTTATACTTCGCAAACATTTAATACTTCGTTCAGTAATTTCGGTTTTAGTTTAAGGTTTACACTGAATTAATACGCTAATTAGAAATTTGATTCTTTAGCATAATATAATAAGTTTAATATATCCTTTTGTTTTCAGTATTTAGCACGCTCAAAACGGGTTTAAATTTGCAATCTATTCAGTTATGAGTAAAATCAATGTTAATAATACAGAAGTAAATATAGTTTCTAAAGACGGACAGGATTATGTTTGTTTAACAGACATGATTAAGGCGAAGGATGGAGAATTTTTTGTAAGTGATTGGTTGAGAAATCGTAACACATTAGAATTTCTATCTGTTTGGGAACGAATCAATAACCAAAATTTTAATTATGGCGAATTTGCCATAATATCATCAAAAGCCGGGTTAAATAATTACAAGCTTAGCGTAAAAGACTGGATTGAAAAGACTGGTGCTATAGGAATATATGCAACTACTGGCAGATATGGTGGAACGTATGCACATAAGGATATAGCTTTCGAGTTTGGCATGTGGATAAGCGCAGAATTTAAACTGCTGTTGATCACAGAATATCAGCAATTAAAGCAAGCTGAAGCTGAGAGAACGGAATCTGGATGGGACATCAGGAGATTGCTTTCAAAAACAAATTATATAATTCATACCGATGCAATAAAGGCACATATTATTCCTGAAATAACTGAAGCACAAAAGAAGTTTGTATATGCTAATGAAGCTGATATGCTTAATGTGGCATTATTTGGAGCTACAGCAAAACAATGGAAGGAAGCTAATGCGGAAGCTGCTCTAGATGGTTTCAATATGAGAGATCATGCAGATATTCACCAATTGATCGTTTTAAGTAATTTAGAAAATCAGAATGCTTATCTTATTAGTAAAGGTATGACTCAATCACAAAGATTAGTTGAATTAAGAAAAAGCGCAATTTCACAACTTGAATCTCTTCGCAAATCAATATATACTATTGATAAAATACAGAGCCCATTAAAGGATTTCGGAAAAGCTAAAATTAAAGAGGTAAAAACTGGAAATGAAATTATTAAAAAGAAATCTTCTAAACGATAATGCATATAGTTTAGATCAAGTTAATTAAACAGGCATTGCGATTAGCCAAACTAAATTGTATTTTTGAGGCTTAAACTACAAAAAAGCTTTATTATTTTGCAGTAGAATTTGCTAACATCCTGAGATAAAACATAATAACTTATATTCAAATACTTATAAACAAATGAATTTTCCATCAGAATTAAAATACACTAAAGACCACGAGTGGGTTAGAGTTGAAGGTAACGAAGCTTTTATCGGTGTTACCGATTTCGCTCAGCGCGAATTAGGTGATATTGTTTATGTTGACATTAACACTGTAGGTAGCGAAGTGGCAAAAGAAGAAGTTTTTGGTACTGTAGAAGCCGTTAAAACCGTTTCTGATTTATACATGCCAGTTACCGGAACCGTATTGGAAGTTAACGCTGAATTAAACGATAACCCGGAATTGGTTAACTCTGATCCTTACGGACAAGGCTGGATGGTAAAAGTATCTTTAGCTGATTTAGCTGAAGTAGAAGGTTTATTAACAGCAGAAGCTTACCAGGAACTGGTAGGAGCTTAATCTTTATATTTTGTACAAAGCACTAAAACATCAAAAATGGGCCATTCTCTGGACCATCATTGTTTTAGTGTTTTGTAATATGCACATTTCCGATTCTGTCGGGAAAAGCGGCTTTTTCTTTGAAGGCTTTGATAAAATGACCCATATGGGTTTTTTCTTTGTGCTATCAGTCCTGCTCTTTTTTGGTAAGATAAAATATCAGCATACCTACGCTTTCAGAACACTAACCATTTTTAAAATTTTGCTCATCAATGCAATAATCGGTGGCGGAATTGAGTTACTACAATGGAAAGTTTTTACCTATCGCTCTGCAGAATGGTGGGATTTTGGATGCGACATGTTAGGTGCATGTATGGCTGTTTTTAGCTATGTGTTGCTCCATAAATTAAATTTCGATAAAACCTCCGCTGAAAATAAAACAGACTCCTATGAAAACAAGATTTAGCATCATCTGTGTAGTTGTGGCCATTAGTTTAAGTGGGTGCAGCATCTTCAAGAAAGATTGTCACTGTCCAAAAGTGTACTACAAAAGTTATCCTTCTCAACGGAAATAATAACTTCATTTCACCTTCCTTTTTTCGATTTGGTAACCTGCCGGTGGGCTGTATTTAAAATGTTACCAAGCTTTTAACACACCTTAACAAACCTTTGGGCTTTTCTATAGTCTGATAGCTTAGTTTTATACAATAATATCTAATTTTTTTTGATGAAAAGAAACGTTCAGAGGGCAATATTTGTGGTGCTCCTATTTTGTGGTTATATCGCTCAGGCCCAAAATACTGGTTCTATCAGCGGTAAAGTAATTAATGCTAAAGATAAAAAGCCGGTTGATTTTGCTACTGTAGCAGTTAAAAGTTTAAAAGATTCAAGCGTGGTGGCTTCCGGACAGACTAATCCTGACGGAACTTTCAGCTTTAAAGCCATTGCCCCAGGTAAGTACCGTATTTATTCGGCTTTTTTAGGTTTAAAAACTGCAACAAAAGATGTTGAAGTAGCTAAAGCAGCTGTAAATGCCGGCGATATTGCCATGAGCGACGATGGTGTAGATTTAAATACCGTTAACGTTACAGCAACCATCCCGATTGTGGTAAAGAAAGATACTTTGGAATTTGATGCAAAATCAATCAAAGTACGCGAAAATGCCGTGGTAGAAGACCTTTTGAAAAAAGTACCTGGTGTAGAAGTAGCGAAAGATGGTAGCGTAAAAGCCCAGGGTGAAACCATTACCAAAGTAAAAGTAGATGGTAAAGAGTTTTTTGGTAATGATCCGTTACTGGCAACCAAAAACCTTCCTGCCGATATGGTAGATAAAATCCAGGTAATTGATGAGCTTTCTGAACAGGCACAGTTTACCGGTATAGATGATGGAACAAGAAATAAAATCCTGAACATCACCACTAAAAACGGAATGAAACATGGCTATTTCGGAAACAGTACCGCAGGTTATGGTTCTAACGACCGTTATGATGCCAGCTTAAACGTAAACAAATTTGATGATGACAGGCAGATCAGTTTTATCGGCCAGTTTAACAACGTAAACAAACAGAACTTTGGTCAGGGTGGTGGCGTAGGTAACGGCTTTGGCGGTGGGGGCGGCGGTGGCCGTGGTGGCAATACCAGTGGCGGTAATTCTGGCAATAGTAACAGCGGCATTACCAATACCAATGCAGCGGGTTTAAACTTTGCCGATACCTATAAAGATGGTACCCAGTTTCAGGCCAGTTATTTCTTTAATAAGGCAAACTCAGAAAGAATCCAGAATTCTAATACACAAAACCTTACTGGCGGTACCAATAACATTGCTGAGGCAATAACCAATACTACCGATCGTATTAACCACCGGTTTAACTTTATGGTTGATACCAAGATAGATCCGTCGTTATCTATTAAAATACAACCAAATCTGGCCTATACCGAAACAGATGGGAATAATTTGAATGAATATACGAGAACCCTTACTGATGCCTCAACTGTTGGTACGCAACGCAATACCACAACTGCTGCTACACCTACCATCAGCAATAATTTACTGATCCGTAAGAGTTTTAAACGCAGAGGCCGTACCCTTTCCTTAAATGTTAATACCAGCATTAACGATAACGATGGTACCAACCTTAATTACCGTAAGGAAACCATTACCATGGATGGTGTATCAAGGGATTCGTTAACAAATCAGTTAAACAATACAACCAGTCACTCATTAAATAACACCACGCGTGTTGTTTATACAGAGCCATTAAACAAAACCTTAAGCGTAGAGTTTAACTACCAGAATGGTTATTCAAACAGCGATTCGCAAAGGGATGTATTCAATTACAATCCTTCAACCCTGCAGTTTGATATTGTTGATGATACCTTTTCGAATATCTATAACAACCGTACCTTAACCAATGCGGTAGGTGCCAGTTTAACCACTACTGAAAAAAAATATAACTGGAATATTGGTGTAGCCGCGCAGCAAACCAACAGGGTAAATACCAATTTAACTACTGGTTTAAGACGTACGCAGAACTTTATTAATATCACACCTTCAGCACAGTTTAGGTATAATTTTAGCAACCGCAAACGTTTATTTATTAACTACCGCGGTTCTACCACACAACCAAGCATCGATCAGATCCAGCCGATTCCTGATAATACCAATTCACAAACCATTTATGTGGGAAACCCGGCGTTAAAACCTTCATTTAATAACCAGTTGAGGATCAATTTTAACAACTTCAATATTGAAAATGGCCGGTTCTTCTTTGCAGGTTTAAACCTGACCCAAACATTTAATAGCATTGGTAACAGTGTAGCTCAGTTGCCTAGCGGTATCCAGCAGGTAAGTTATATCAATGTTGATGGTGTTTACGCAGGTAATGCCAACGCAACATGGTCCTTACCATTAATGGCAGAGCGTAAATTAACCCTAAATATTTCAGGAAATGGTGCTTATAACAGAAACGTGAATTACATCATTCCTCAGGGAGGTACCACATCTGTAAAAAATGTTACAAATAGTTATACCATTTCAAATGGTTATAAACTGGTTACCAATGTTGATAAATTCGATTTAACAGGTGGTATTACCGGTAGTTACACCAATTCAACGTTCTCAGCTCAACAATCAGCAAATACCCAGTTCTATACCATTAACCCAAGTTTTGATGTGAGTTACGTGCTGCCGGGAAATATCAGGTTAGCGATGGATATTGATTATTTCAGAAATTTTGGTGGAGGCGATTTATATAACCAGGAATACACCATTCTTAATCCTTACATCAGCCGTCAGTTCTTTAAAAACAGAGGTACCTTTAAATTCTCTGTAAATGATGCATTAAACCAGAACACAGGGGTTAGCAGAACGGCTACAGGTACTTCCATTACCGATTTAAACTATAATGTATTAAAACGCTATTACATGCTCTCGTTTACTTATTCTTTAACCCGTATTGGCGGAAGAAATATGAGTGGCGATATGCAGATGCCGGGTCAGCGTGGTAATGGCGGCGGCGGTGGTGGTCGTCAGAGAATGTAATCTCCAGCGTACCGTTTCGTCATTTCGACATTAGTGGAGAAATCTGAAGTATGATTTTTAAATGGTCGGTTCTCCATCTGCCATAATTAATACAATAATAAAAAGTCCCGGTTTTTAACCGGGACTTTGTGTTATTTAATCCAAACGGCGTTTAATTTTTAAATATGATATTCTTAGTTCTTTAAGAATTGGATTCTCAATTCGATGCCTTACCATAACAAACTTTATAAAAAGCAACGCGGAATGGAGAGATCTAACTCGAGATAGATCTCTCGGCTGCGTTGCACTTCGCTCGAGATGACGTATCGGGGGGTAGCTTAATTTAGCACTTCTGTTATTAATATTACTTTTTACACAATAAATTATTCTTCTAAGTGACGATAATTTGTATGTATTTCAAATGTTACCTTCTCAAAATAAACCTTTACCAAAGTCGGTAGTCTTTATCTCAACCAATCAAACTAACCGAATGAAACAAATTTTTACGCTGCTTCTTATTTTATCATCATTTTATGTTTATGCCCAGAAAACCGGTTCGGTAAGTGGCAGGGTAATCCAGTCGAAAGATAAAAAACCGATTGATTATGCCTCACTTGCTGTAAAAAACCTGAGCGATTCGAGTATGGTTGGTGCAGTTAGTACAACAGAAGATGGAAAATTTGTGTTCAAAAACTTAAAACCCGGTAGTTACAGGCTGTATGCTGCATTTTTAGGTTTAAAAAACACCACAAAAGATTTTACCATTACCGCTGATAAAACAGATGTGGCTTTGGGCGATATTATTCTGGAAGGTGGCGCAATCGATCTGCAAACCGTTGATATCAAAGCCGAAGTTCCGCCGATTGTGGTGAAAAAAGATACACTCGAATTTAATGCCAGCTCTTTTAAAGTGGTAGAAAACGCCGTGGTAGAAGATTTGTTAAAGAAACTGCCAGGCGTTGAAGTAGATAAAGCAGGAACGGTAAAAGCGCAGGGCGAAACCATTACCAAAGTAAAAGTTGATGGTAAAGAATTTTTTGGTAACGATCCCTTACTGGCCACCAAAAACCTTCCGGCAGATATGATCGATAAAATCCAGATTATTGATGAGCTTTCCGATCAGGCGCAGTTTACCGGCATTGATGATGGCTCGCGCACCAAGATCATTAACATTACCACGCGAAAAGATAAGAAAAACGGTTATTTTGGCAACAGTACTGGAGGTTATGGTTCTGATAACCGTTACGATGTAAATGCAAATATTAACCATTTTAGCCAGGATAAACGTTTAAGTGTAATTGCGCAGTTTAATAACGTAAATAAGCAGAATTTTGGTGGTGGTCTGGGTGGTGGAAACGGGGGAAGCAATGGTGGCCGTGGCGGAATTACCGATACCAAGGCTGGCGGATTTAATTTCTCGGATGTTTATGGCGATCAGACAGAAGTGAGCCTGAGTTATTTCGTGAATAAATCAGATAACCTGATTCTCAGGAACAGCGTAACCCAAAATTTGCTCGGCGACGTAACCACGGTTTTTAATAATGACCAGACCAATAATTCAGACCGTTTGAACCACCGTTTAAACTTTATGATCGATACTAAAATCGATTCCCTGACTTCGCTTAAAGTACAACCCAATTTAAGTTATACCGATAACGAGAGTTTAAACAGCAGTATTTATACCCGCGATTATAAAACTTATATGATTAATGGTACGCAGTCGCTCAGAAATCACAATACGGCGCCATCAATCAGCAATAATATTTTGTTGCGGAAAAAATTTATGCGCCGTGGCAGAACATTATCTTTAAACTTCAATACCAATATCAACAATAACGACGCCGATAATTACAATACCAATCCCGAAACACGTAAAGAAAACGGAGTGGAGACCAAAAAAACTACCGATCAGTTTAATGATCAGGAAAGTGAGTCAATCAGTCAGAATACGCGATTGGTGTACACCGAGCCCCTGGATAAAACTTTAAGTTTAGAGCTGAACTACCAGAACGGTTATAACCACAATACATCCGACCGTTTTACCTATAATTTTAACCCGCTTACCCTGAAATACGATTTGCTGGATACAACCTTTAGCAACGCTTACGAAAATACCATCATCACCAATGCTGCAGGCCTTAGTTTTAATAAAATGGCCAAAAAATACAACTGGAATGTGGGAATTGCCATTCAAAACACCGATAGGACCAATAACAACATTAGTGGTGGATATGTGCTGAAACAAAACGTGTTCAATTATACCCCTTCGGCCATGTTCAGGTATAATTTTAGTAATAGTAAACGCCTGGTGTTTAACTATAGGGGGAGTACCAATCAGCCAACCATTCAGCAGTTGCAGCCCATCCGGAACAATACCAATACACAAAGTATTCCGGTAGGTAATCCTGATCTGAAACCTGAATTTAACAACACCCTCCGCGTGGCTTACAATACTTTTACCGTGGGGAAAAACAGGTCGTTATTCGTGAATTTAAACCTGACACAAACTTCTAACCGCATTGCAAACAGCACCAGTTTAATTCAAACCGGTCCAGATCAGGGTAAACTAGCGGTTACACCGGTTAATGTAAGTGGCGTATATTCAGGATCCGTTTCCTCTTCATTAAGTTTACCGATTATGGCTGAGAATAAATTGAACTTCCACATCAATGTGAGCGGAAATTACGATCGCGATGTAAACTTTACAAATTCCTTAAAAAATATCACCAACAGCTGGTCTGTTACCAATGGCTACCGCCTGGTTTCCAATCTGGATAAACTTGATTTAACTGCAGGTGTAAACGGATCGATCAACCGCGCCACTTATTCCGTGCAGCCAAATTCGAATACCCGTTTTTATACTTTTAGTCCGAATATCAGCGTGAGCTATTTATTCCCCGGTGATATCCGTTGGTCGGTTGATGCCGATTATAACCAGAATACCGGCAGGGGTGAAGCTTTCGATACCCATTTTACACTCGTAAATTCTTACATCAGCAAACAGTTTTTCAAAAACCGTGGAACCTTTAAAGCAGCGGTAAACGATTTGCTAAACGAAAACCAGGGCGTGAGCCGTACCGCCAATAACAACACCATTCAGGATGTGAGTTATAATGTATTGAAGCGTTATTTTATGTTTTCATTTACCTATTCTCTAAACCGAATGGGAGGTAAAAACAGGATCAGGGGAGGCGAAGAAGGTGGTAGAAATCGTGGTGGCAATGGAGGAGGCGGTTTTGGCGGCGGCAGGCAAAGAAATTAAATCATTTAAGGGTAAAGCTGTGTAATTTCTCTTTTCATAATCGCTATCTTATTTGGAATAAATCTAAAGAAAGGGTAACTTGCGCCAAATTTAGCACATGAAGCTGTCGCACCTGAAAATTGGAGAAAAAGGAACAATTGTAGCATTTACAGATTTAGATATGTCTGTAAAGTTAATGGAGATGGGCTGTTTGCCGGGCGAGGTAGTAGAAGTTGAGCGTTTTGCTCCACTTGGCGACCCGATGGCGATCCGTGTTGCTGGTTATCAGCTTTGCTTGCGTAAAAGTGAAGCTGATGTGATCATTATACAATAAATAAGCTGGGTTTGGATATTAAAGTTGCGTTAGTTGGTAATCCCAATACAGGTAAATCTACTTTATTTAACCGTTTAACAGGGTTAAATCAGAAAATAGGAAACTTTCCAGGTATCACTGTTGATAAGAAAACTGGTTTTTCAAAACTTGTAGGCGGCAGGGAAGCTGAGATTATCGATTTACCCGGAACCTATAGCTTATATCCAAAAAGTGCTGACGAAAGTATCGTTTTTCAGGTACTTGCCGATAAAAACAACAATAGCCATCCCGATGTAATTGTATTAATTGCTGATGCTTCCAATCTGAAAAGGAACATGCTGCTGTATTCACAGGTGGCAGATTTAGGGATCCCGATGATTTTGGCTTTAAATATGATCGATCTTTCTGCCAAACAGGGAATTGAAATCGATCTGGATAAACTTGCGGAAAAACTGGGCATCCAGGTGGTTTCCATTTCAGCAAGGAACAATATCGGAATTGATAAGCTAAAACAGGCCATTGCCAATACCAATAAAATTGCCACCCAGTTTCAGGATGTTGATGTGAATTTGCTGGCACCCGAAGCCATTAATGCCATCAAATCGAAACTGAATTCGGATAACGATTATTATGCATTACAGGTTTTGCATCAGCATGAGTACCTTACTTTTTTTACTGAAAAAGAACAGGAAGAAATTGAGGAGATAGAGCAATCACATCATTTCGAATCGTCTAAAATACAGGCAGCAGAAACCATTGCCCGCTATAAACACCTCAGTAGTATATTATCAGGTGTAGTGGTAGATAAAGGCACCGAAAAGAAATTTTCTTTCAGCGATAAACTGGACGGCATCCTTACCCATAAAGTTTGGGGATTCGCCATCTTTTTGCTGATCCTGTTTGTTATTTTTAATGCCATTTTTGCCTGGTCATCTTACCCTATGGATTTGATTGAAAGCGGATTTGGTTATCTCACCAGCTTAGGTCACGAATACCTGCCTGCAGGTATGTTAACAGACCTTGTGTTAGATGGCGTTATTGCAGGTTTAGGGGGTATTTTTGTGTTTATTCCGCAAATTGCCATTCTTTTTGCTTTCATATCCATTTTAGAAGATACCGGTTATATGGCCCGTGTTACCTTTATGATGGATAAAGTGATGAGTAAAGTTGGCCTTAACGGAAAATCGGTGGTGCCGATGATTGGGGGGTTGGCCTGTGCCGTTCCTTCAATTATGGCTGCCAGAAACATCGAAAACTGGAAAGACAGGATGATTACCATCATGGTTACCCCATTGATAAGCTGCTCGGCCAGGCTTCCGGTGTATATTTTGATTATATCTTTAATTATCCCTTCAAAAACGGTTTTAGGTATTTTTAACCTCCAGGGTTTAGCATTGATGGTGATGTACCTGGTGGGTATTGTTGCTGCGGTATTAGTGGCCTGGGTAATGAAATTCATCATCAAAACCAAAGAAAGGTCTTATTTTATTATGGAATTACCGGTTTACCGCATGCCCAGGTGGAAAAACGTTTTTTATACCATGTACGAAAAATCAAAAACCTTTGTTTTTGAAGCCGGTAAAGTAATTATTGCCATTTCGATTATCCTTTGGGTAATGGCCTCATTCGGACCTGGAAACCGTTTCGAAAGCATTGATAAAAAATATAAATCGGCATTGGCTGATACAACTAAAAATACCGATCACATTAAAACTTTGGTGGCTACAGAGAAACTGGAAAACTCTTATGTTGGCATTCTTGGTCATGCCATTGAGCCTGCCATCCGTCCGCTAGGTTACGATTGGAAGATTGGTATTGGTTTAATTACCTCTTTTGCCGCCCGTGAAGCTTTTGTGGGTACCATGGCAACCATTTACAGTGTTGATGGTGGTGATGAAGATACCAGCACGATCAGGGAGCGTATGTCGGCCTCTAAAAACAGCCGCGATGGCTTGCCTGTTTATACTTTTGCTACAGGAATTTCGCTGATGCTTTTTTATGCTTTTGCCATGCAGTGCATGAGTACGGTTGCCATTGTTTACCGCGAAACCAAAGGCTGGAAATGGCCGGTTATCCAACTGGCATACATGACGGCTATGGCCTATATCGCCGCATTGGTGGCTTATCAGTTGTTGAAATAGATACTGCTTTTATAAATTACGTCATTTCGAGCGAAGTGAAACGCAGTCGAGAAATCTATTTAGGTAATTCTCTTCCGCATATCGTCACCCTGAACTCGTTTCAGGGTCTTTCATGCACAATAGATCTTCTCCACTCCGCTATGCTCCGGTCGAGATGACGCCCGTTTTGTTAAATTGTTATCCTGAGCGGAGTCGAAGGGTAGATCATTTGGTTTTGAAGAGCAATACCTGTAAAACTATTTTAGTTTCCTCCCGCTTTCCGTTTTATCCCGATGAAAAATCGGAATGCTCACTCCAATCGGGTCTAGGTGGCCAATATTATGATGCTATTAAGGGTTGGAAGTATAGCCCGGTTGCACCAATTTTACACCGGTAGCGAAATCGTAAGAAAACTGTTTCAAGATAGATCTCTCCCCACCTGTACGGGCAGGCATTCCGCTGCGCTGTAGTCGAGATGACGACTGCTATAGTAGTGTAATTTTAGGGTTTGTCATCCTGAGCGGAGTTGAAGGATTATCAGGCGAATCGCTACTTATTGCACAACCCTTTGTTAAATAAACCCGGTAGAAGCGGTTCCGATTCTTTACCGATGAACCGGCACTAAATTAGCATCGGAATTAGCGGATAACGGGACAGCTGTTTCCGAAACCCTACTAAACGTTCATTTTCAAATAGGGCACCTAATTTTTTATTTTAGTCACTTCCCTTTAGTCTTTCTGCTTTGGTCTTTCAGCTTTGGTCTTTCAGCTTTGGTCTTTCTCTATCCCAACTCAATCTGCCGCTTAATGCTCTCTTCCAGTGAAATTAATGTCTCAGTGCGCTGAATACCATTCACGGCCTGTATTTCTTCGTTTAACACATGGCGCAAATGGTTGGTATCCCTGCAGATAATTTTGGCAAACATACTGTAAGCACCTGTAGTGTAATGAAGCTCTACTACTTCCTTAATTTTGCTCAGCTGTGCAACGGCATCTTTATACTGGATCCCCTTTTCAAGATAAATACCCAAAAAGGCACAGATATCGTAGCCAGCCTTTTGCGGATCGATAATTAAATGAGAACCTTTTATAATGCCCATTTCCTGTAGTTTTTTCATCCTAACATGTATTGTTCCGCCCGAAACAATCAGATCTTTAGCGATTTCTGTATAGGGTTTAGTGGCATCCTGCATCAATTGTTTCAATATATCGATGTCGAGGTTGTCAATTTCTAAATTGGAATTGTCTTTTTTAAGCATATTTTTGAATTATGATAAGCGAATTTACAAATATTTATCAATATTATAAAAATAAAATTAAATGTTTAAAATATTTGCAAGGTAATGGTTGTTCCTTTACATTTGTATCAAGCAATTAACAAAAAGGAAACGTTCTTTCAAAATTGTTTAACAAAATGTAGGGTGGTGAAACAGGCAGACACACCTCCTTGTCTCGGTGGCGGAGAATAATGGGAATATACTGGCAACAGTACTAACCACTCCTTGAAGGTTCGATTCCTTCCCCTACAGCGGCTTTAGTCCTAAGTCAAGAGTCCATAGTCTTTAGTAGACTCACGACTGCAGACTTTGGACTAATGACTAAAATTGTTGGGTGGTGAAATTGGCAGACACGCCTCCTTGTCTCGGTGGTGGGGAATAATGGGACAAACGCAGTTTATTGGGTTGACCACAAATTAATTTTTTGAACTGTAGCTAACTACCCCTTGAAGGTTCGACTCCTTCCCCAACAGCATTTTTTATGAATAATAAGTTAGTTAATTGAGCAATCCTGGATAGGTTGCTCTTTTTCTTTTTACGGGTATTTTTACATTTTTGTAGATATATTCCTATATTACCAGTTCAATTTATTCTAACTGTGTAATGCCTGTAATGAAAAAACGAATATCCATAAAAGATATCGCCAAACAATTAAATATTTCCATTACAACCGTATCGTTCGTAATTAATGGAAAAGCGAGAGAGAAAAACATCAGCGAATCGCTTACCAAAAAAGTTTTAGACCTTGTTGCCGAATTAAACTACCAGCCTAATGCCCTTGCTACGAGCCTACGGACGGGAAAAACAAAGATTATCGGCTTTCTGGTTGATGATATTTCAGAGCCTTTTTTCTCTGGTATAGCGCGCCGCATTGATGAAATCGCCTCCAGCCTTGGTTATAAAATTCTTTTTAGCAGTACCCGTAATGATACTGAAAAAGCAATAGAGTTATTGCAGATTTTTAAAGACAGGCACGTAGATGGCTACATTATGGCCCTGCCCGAAGGTTTAGAAGAAGAAGTTAAAAAGCTGATTCAAACGGATGCGCCGGTGGTGCTTTTCGACCGTTATGTGCAGGATGTAAAAACTGATTATGTAATTATTGATAATAAGAATAGCACGTTCGAAGCTACGGAGCACCTGATTAACAATGGTTATAAAAATATAGGTTTTGTTACCATAGACACCGTTCAGCAGCAAATGGTCGATCGTTTATCAGGTTACGAAACTGCGGTAGAAAAGCATAAGCTTCCAGCCATTGTAAAAAAGATCAGCTATGTAAATTCGGCTGAATCGATTAAGGAAATGGTGAAATTTTTTAAAAAAGAAAAGCAATTGGACGCGGTAATCTTCGCGGCTAACTACATTTGTTTAGATGGTTTGAGGACTTTCAGAAAAGAAGGTATCCGCATTCATAAAGATCTGGCCGTGGTATCTTTCGATGATTTCGAAATCCTGGAGTTCTGCGATCCGCCTGTTACGGCAATTGCGCAACCGCTTGAAGCCATTGCAGAGAACATCATGAAGATATTATTGAATAAGCTTAAAAAGGCAGGTAGAAATGTCGAAAATGCGCAGGTATCGCTACCAACAATATTAAATGTACGGGCATCGAGCTCAAAAAAATAGCATAAAAAAAGGGAATAGATTTTAAATCCATTCCCTTTATCATGAGTTTGATGCAGATTAAACGGTCATTACATCTTTTTCTTTCGCTTCTGCGTGTTTATCGACCTTAATGATATAGGCATCAGTTAATTTTTGTACTTCGCCTTCACCGGTTTTAATTTCATCGTCTGATACGCCTTCGCCTTTTAATTTCTGAATTTTGGTATTGGCATCTTTACGGATATTACGAACAGTAACACGGCCTCTTTCGGCTTCTTCTTTTACTTTTTTAACCAGGTCTTTCCTGCGCTCTTCGGTTAAAGGAGGTACCACCAAACGGATCACAATACCATCATTCTGAGGATTGATACCAATATTGGCTACCTGTATAGCCTTTTCGATAGTGGTTAAAAGTGATTTTTCCCAGGGTTGGATCACAATTGTCCTGGCATCAGGAGTATTGATACTGGCCACTTGAGCTAATG
The DNA here is from genome assembly GCF_052045455.1 of Pedobacter sp. 22226. NCBI lineage: Bacteria > Pseudomonadati > Bacteroidota > Sphingobacteriia > Sphingobacteriales > Sphingobacteriaceae > Pedobacter > Pedobacter sp. 22226. The sequence continues at coordinate 49,385 of NZ_JBQEPB010000007.1, forward strand.
CTGTAGAAGCGCCATAATAATCAACAAAGATACCATCCAACATTCCGGCTGATGCCTTACCAGCCCTAATTTTAGTTAATTCAGCTTCACAATGATCGATTGCTTTATCCATTGCAGATTGAGCATCCATTAATTGTAATTGTATGAGGTCGTTCATAATCGTGTGTATTTCTACAAAAATAATATTTTTTTAAATGCTTACTTTACCAGGGTTCCAATTGGCTCGCCATTGGCGATTTTCATGAAATTACCATGTTTGTTCATATCAAACACAATAATTGGAAGTTGGTTTTCTTCACAAAGGGTAAAAGCCGTCATATCCATTACATTAAGGCCTTTATCATACACTTCTCTGAATGAAATTTCTCCATATTTTGTTGCTAAAGGATCTTTTTCCGGATCGGCGGTGTAAATTCCATCAACACGTGTACCTTTTAAAACCACATCGGCTTTAATTTCGATGGCACGTAAAGCTGCTGCAGAATCGGTGGTGAAATATGGATTTCCGGTGCCGGCACCAAAAATAACTACACGGCCTTTTTCTAAATGGCGTACAGCTCTTCTGCGGATAAACGGTTCGCAAATCTGCTCCATTTTAATTGCCGTAAGCAAACGGGTTTTGATACCAACTTTCTCCAAAGCATCTTGCAAGGCCATAGAGTTGATTACCGTTGCCAACATCCCCATGTAATCAGCCTGAGCCCTGTCCATCCCACTTTTTTCGGCGCTTAAGCCTCTAAAAATATTTCCTCCTCCAATTACGATGGCGATTTCTAAGCCTTTATCGTGTACTGCTTTGATATCTTCTGCATATTGCTTAACACGATCATTATCAATACCGTATTGTTTGTCGCCCATTAGCGATTCTCCGCTAAGCTTTAGTAGGATGCGCTTGTATTTCATGACCTCAAAAATATCAACAATTTTTTAATACCGGGCTATGCTTTTTAATAATTGATGTAAATTGTTTATTGGATTTTATTGCCAGACAATAAAAGCTACAATTAAGGGGCTTTTATGATCAAACTGTAAGGTCAAATCTAACCAGTGATATTCTAAAATTAGTTAATTGTGAAGCGCCTGCCTTGCTCCGGAAAGATTAGTTTTAAGCCTTCTCTATTTCCTGAAATCAATTGTTGCTTTACTTTTTCTGCGGTTTGTTGCGGAGGTTTTGTATGGGTAACAATAAAAGAAATCTTTTTAAAAGCTTTTTCGTTGGTTAAAGCTTCAAGTTTCGAAAGTTCGCTGAAGAAAAGCTTTGGTGTAAGGTGACCGAATAATTGCTTTTCAGGCTGTTCATTAGGAAAAGAAACCTCTAAAAATATGGCTTTTAACTGTCCTGAATTAATAAGCGGGGATATATTTTGCCACAGCCTTGCGAGTTTATCTGATTTTTCTATTTCATCTGCTCCGGTATCACCCAGGTATAGTGCATAGCTGTCCTGATGGCTAATCAGAAAGGCCGTGCTTTTATAAGGATTACCGTGGCTGAGTTCAAAGGCTTTTACCTTCATTTCTGTGCCTTCAAGCGGATAAGTATTGCCTTCAACCAAAGGAAAATAGGTGTATTTTTTCAATTGTGGTTTTTCACCCTCATTGGCAAAATTGGCCCAGGCATCCCAGGTGAAATATTTATCTCTTAAAATGTTGAGTACAGCAGGTAAACCGTAGATATTTTTAACTGTATCAGCCGGGGAATTGATAATTAAGCCAGCAACATGATCTAAATGGGCATGCGAGATCAGATACCCTTTTATCTGTTTTCGTTGGATTTCTTCGCTGATGCCTTTTTGGGATTTAAGGTCGATTGCTTTCTGGATACCGGCATTTATGGTGCCTGCATCAAGACAAACGTAATTTTCGTTTCCTTTTGGCGCAATCATGTACGATGATAAATTGCTCTCGTCATCACCGCCTTTAACACCAAGTGGGATAATGGTAAAAGCAGTATTTATTTCCTGCGACCAGCAATAATTGGCGTAAATGGATAAAAAGATAAATGCTGAAAGGATCCTTCTGAACATATTGGTTTGATTATACCGTTTTTCCTTTAAAAATGACTTCTTTTAAATTCAATTCATCATCAAGCACCACTAAATTTGCTAATTCGCCGCTTGCTATATTCGCTGTGAGATTTTGGATACCAATTAATTTAGCAGGATAACTTGTAGCCATTTTAACAGCATCATTCAAGTTGATGTCGCAATGCATGACACAATTTTTAACAGCTTCTAACATGGTAAGTGATGAGCCTGAAAGTGTGCCATCAGGCATTACATATTTGTTCCCTTTCTGGATGTGCTGATAAGGACCCGTTGAACATGCCGTAACTGCATCAGTAATGAGGAACAGTCGTTCTTTTAACAGTTTCTGCGCAAATTTAACTACCTCGAAATCTACATGCTGCCCATCGGCAATAATACTGGCTATAGCTTTATCGTGGCTGAAAACAGCAGTGGGTATGCCAGGTTCGCGGTGGTGAATGGGACTCATGGCGTTAAAAAGATGCGTAGTGGTTTGGATGCCCTTATTATAGGCAGCTGTCGCTTCTTCGAAAGTTGCATTACTGTGCCCTAATGAAACAACTACACCGTTATTTAACAGGTATTCTATTACGTTATCATCCTGAAGTTCAGGGGCAATAGTCATCATTTTGATTACGCCATCACCAAAATCGATCAGTTTTTTAATTTCATCTAAAGAGGCTTTTCGTACAAATGCAGGTACGTGTGCACCCAAACGTTTAGGGTTTAAAAACGGCCCTTCTAAATGTAAACCCAGGCAATTTTTAGCGGCTGAGCGGTGCTCCTTAGCAACTTTAATACATTCGTTAAAAACTTCCGGAGAATTTGTTGCCATACAAGCCAGAAAGCCTGTAGTTCCTTTTTTTAACAGATCTTCTTCCATTATAGTCAAAGATTCTACACTTGGATCGGCAGAAAATAGCCTGTCACCGGCGCCATATATCTGTAGATCTATAAAGCCTGGAACAACAAGGGTATGATTATTTTCTTTATTGTTGCTGTCACTAATATTAGAAATGACATCACCATCAATAATCAGATCTTGATTGTGCTTTAAATCGTTGCCCTGAAAATAGGAGGTATTGGAAATTACTTTAGGCATATCAAACGTTTGAGTAAATTTAATCTTACACGGTCAAAGTTAAATATTGTGGCTATATATTTGGGTAATAAGATAAAATAACCAAATGAATGAAAATCAGCCCAATAGAAGAAGTTTTTTAAAGGCCAGCCTAACTTTAAGTGCAGCTACATTGGTGGCGCCAACAATGGCAATTGCTGATGCAACTGAAAGAGAAGATGCATTCAGGATTGCAGTTGGTCCTTATCTCCAAACGAATTTCAATAACGAAATGACCATTCTTTGGTTAACCAATAAAAATGCTGCTGGTTGGGTAGAATATGGCGAACAGGCTGATCAGTTGAATCAAAAGGCTTACGGAAAAGCAGAATTGGGACTGATGCAGGCCAATAGTAAGCTTAATGCCGTTAACCTTCGTCACTTAAAACCCGGGGTTAAATACTATTATAAAATCGTTTCGAAAGAGATTAAAGATTTTCAGCCTTATAAATTAACTTATGGGGAAACAGTGAGTAGTCCGGTTGACGAATTTGTTAATGCTGATGTGAATAAAGCGGAAGTTTCATTTTTAATGTTGAACGATACGCATGACAGGCCTGAATCTATTCCACATTTGTTAGGCCTTGTTCCCGATCAAAAACAGGATTTTATCTTCTTCAATGGCGATATCTTCGATTACCAGACGGATGAAAAACAGATTATTGAGCACATGCTTCAACCCTGTGCAGATAATTTTGCTAAGAACACGCCCTTTATTTATGTACGGGGCAATCATGAAACCCGGGGTAAGTTTGCCCGCCAATTTCCTCAGTATTACATGCATGTTGGCCATACTGCTTTTACATTAGGGCCGGTGCGCTTTGTGATTTTAGATACCGGTGAGGATAAGGAAGATGCGCATCCGGTTTATGCCGGCATTGTAAATTTTGATGATTACCGCGTTCAGCAGGCAGAATGGTTTAGATCGGAGATCAACTCCAAAGAATTTAAAAAAGCGCCGTTCAGGATTGTAATGATGCATATTCCACCACGTTTCTCTGGAGATGCCCATGGACCCAAACACTGTACCGAATTGTTCGAACCACTATTGAATCAGGGAAAGATTGATCTGGTATTAAGTGGCCATACACACAAATACATGGTTCATCAGCCTGATAAAAACTTAAATCATTATCCTTTAATTATCGGTGGCGGACCTAAAACCGGTACAAGAACCATTACAAAAATAAATGCAGATAAAAATAAAGTAGTAGTGAGTATGCTCGATGATTCTGGGAAGGAAGTTGGGAAATATACTGCTTTGAGGAAGTAGGAAAACCTCAAGCGGTCGTCCATTGATAGCAAGGTTCCCCTCATATCGTCATTTCGAGCGCAGTGCAGCGGAGCCGAGAAATCTGTCTCAGGAAAGATCTCTCCGCTCCGCCATGCTCCGGTCGAGATGACGTTGCTTTATTTAGGTCTGTCAATAAGTAGCGGAGTGCAAAGAAGCTGAGAACCCACATGCTCTGCGAAGCTAAATCTATTTCGAGCGTGTTTTTGATTTAGATCTCTCCCTGCCCGATACAGGTGGGCATTTCGCTGTGCTTCAGTCGAGATGACGACGTCTTTTATTGAAGTGAATGGAATGGAGAGATGATGGATATAATTGAAGTAAAGCGCATAAAAAAAGCCCCAGTTTCCTGGAGCTTTTTAAATATGTTTTTAATGCTTATGCACCTAATTGTACACGTTTGAAAGCAGATACTGTCAAACCTTTAGAAGTGTTATCTAAAAATTTACGAACATCGATAGAACTGTCTTTAACAAACTCCTGGTTTAATAAAGTACTATCTTTGTAGAACTTGTTCAATTTACCGGCAGCAATTTTCTCAACCATTTCTTCTGGTTTGCCTTCCTGACGGATAACGTCTTTAGCAATCTCAATTTCACGCTCAATAGTAGCAGGATCAACACCGTCTTTATCAACAGCAATTGGGTTCATTGCAGCAATTTGCATTGCAACATCTTTACCAGCTTCAGTAATATCTGCACCATTAGCGCCTTCAAATACTACTAAAACACCCATTTTACCATTAGAGTGGATATAAGAAACGATTTTTTCGCCAGATATATTTGCATATTCCTGAATAACGATTTTCTCTCCGATTTTACCGGTTAATTCAGTTATGGTTTCAGCAACTGTACGTCCATCTTCCAAAGTAATTGCTGATAATTCTTCAGCAGTAGCAGGATTGTTGGCAACTGCTGCAGCTAAAACAGCCTGAGCCAGGTTACGGAAATCTTCAACTTTAGAAACTGGTTCAGTTTCGCAAGCTAAAGCAACTAATTTACCATTTGTACCATCTGCTGAAACATTGATTGATACCAAACCTTCAGAAGTAGCATTACCAGAACGGGCGGCAGATACTTTTTGACCTTTTTTGCGCAATAAATCAACAGCAGCTTCGAAATCACCGTTAGCTTCAACTAAAGCTTTTTTGCAATCCATCATACCAGCGCCAGTTTGTTGACGCAATTTGTTCACATCTGCTGCAGAAATTTGTACTGTAGACATCTTATTTCTTTTTTAAATTTTACAATCTTGTTATAACAATTACAGGTTACAAGTTACAAGCGCCAAGTTAAACTCATGTTAAGCCAACTTAAAACCTGAAACCAGTAACCTGCAATTAAAAAATATTACTATTCTTCTGTTTTAGTTTCTTCTGATGCTGACGCTTCAACTTCTGCCTCAGCAGCTTTTTTACGTCTTGGCTCTTTTGCTTCCGGAGCATCAGCCGCAGCTTTAGCAGCTACTGCTTCTTTTTCAGCCTCATCATCTTTTTCGCGTTTACGCTCATCTAAACCTTCTTCAATCGCTTTGATAATTACATCAGTAATTAAAGAGATAGATTTTGTAGCATCATCATTCGCCGGGATCGGGAAATCGATGTTAGAAGGATCAGAGTTTGTATCAACCATCGCAAAAGTTGGGATGTTCAATTTTAACGCTTCAGTTACTGCGATGTGCTCTTTCTTAACATCAATTAAGAATAAAGCTGCAGGTAAACGGTTTAAATCAGCAATACCACCTAAAAGTGATTCTAATTTAATACGCTCACGCTGAATCATTAAACGCTCTTTTTTAGATAAGATCGCATAAGTACCGTCTTTAGTCATTTTATCGATGTTAGACATCTTTTTAATTGACTTGCGAACAGTAGCAAAGTTGGTTAACATACCACCTAACCAACGCTCGGTTACGAAAGGCATGTTTACTTTTTTAGCTTGTTCAGCTACGATTCCTTTTGCTTGTTTCTTTGTAGAAACGAATAATACTTTACGTCCTGATTTTACGATTTGTTTAATCGCAGCCGCAGCTTCTTCAGTTTTAGTTAAAGTTTTATTTAAATCTATAATGTGAATTCCATTACGCTCCATGAAAATGTAAGGAGCCATTTTTGGATTCCATTTACGGGTAAGGTGACCAAAGTGTACACCTGCATCCAATAAGTCTTGATAAGTTGTTCTTGCCATTGTGTTTGCCTCCTGTGATTAACGTTTACTGAATTGGAATTTCTTACGGGCTTTAGCACGTCCTGGTTTTTTACGCTCAACCATACGGTTATCACGTGTCATTAAACCTTTAGCACGTAAAGCAGGTTTTTTCTCCGCATCTAGTTCAACAATCGCCTTAGCAATAGCTAAACGAACAGCTTCTGCTTGTCCTTTTACTCCGCCACCTTGTACATTTACAGTGATATCGTAACGGCCGGTAAGTTCAGAAACTTCTAAACTTTGGTTTACGATATATTGCAAAGGTAAAGTTGGGAAATATACTTTGTGATCTTTACCGTTAACGGTAATTGCGCCAGCACCATCTTTTAAGTAGATACGTGCAACAGCTGTTTTTCTTCTTCCTGAAGTGTTAGTAACTGACATTTCTTAAAGTTTAATGGTTTTTGGAGATTGAGCTGCATGAGGGTGGTTTTCACCTGCATACACAAAAAGATTGGTGTAAAGTTTTTTACCCAATTTAGTTTTCGGTAACATACCACGTACCGCTTTCTCGATTACACGTTGAGGGTGTTTCGCCATTAACTCCTTAGGAGAAATAAAACGCTGACCACCTGGATAACCAGTATAAGAAACATATTGCTTTTCGCTGAATTTGTTTCCTGTCAATTTAACCTTGTCTGCATTGATAACAATTACATTATCACCGCAGTCTACGTGTGGGGTGTACTCAGGCTTGTTTTTACCACGGATGATCATAGCGATCTTCGATGACAAGCGCCCCAAAATCTCGCCTTGCGCATCAACAACAATCCACTGTTTGTTAACAGTTTTCGCATTGGCCGAGACAGTTTTGTAACTTAACGTATTCACTTGCTTGTATTTAATTTATTAAACAATTTATTATTCCCATTAAATTTGGGACTGCAAAGATAGATAGAAAACTTTTATTATCAAATAGTTGAATAGAAAATTTTTGATATAAAATTATTGTCATTGCTTAGTGCGCAGCGATGTGGTAACCTGCTTCATGATTTTTTGTAAAGCAGAACCTGCAGTTCTTCGGTTGGTTCAGTCGGGCTTTACGCTAAATCTTTTTTGTTTTTTGCTTTGACAAATTTCTTGCTAGAGTGCTATTAATTTGTCAAAGCAAAAAACAAAAAAGGATATCGCTGCAATCCCGTTTATTAAACGAAGGTAGTATAGTACTATTGATGGTTAATAGCCGATTTTCTAAGTCGGTTTTTGAGGTCGCAATTTGTAGCTCGAGGATTTAATACTATTAGCACTTTAATCTAAAATAATGAATCTATATGGTAGTAAATTTTAAATAAAATAATATTTTAGCCATCAATTTAAATCTTAATGCTCTAAAATGAAACTTATCTATACTCTATTATTTGCGTGTTTAGTATTATCATCTTGTAATAAAGAAAATCTCCAGGAAACAGAGACTCCGAATAAAAAATGTAAAATCGTTTCTGCCAATATGGTTTTTAATCCCGGTAAAAAAGCAGATGTAGCATATTATAGAGGATCGGCAGTTGTAAATTATGATGAAAAGAATAATATTAAAAATATCATAAGTACTCAGGATAGTGCTTTTACAAGTTTTTCTGTTATAGCTACTCCAACACAGTTAACGCTAAAAACAAAATATAACGGTGACTGGATTTACAAGCTTGATGGGCTGGGTAGGGTTATTTATGTAGAGTTTTATAATGGAAGTATCAAGGCTAATTTAAATTATAATACTGAAGGGTATATTTCAACATTGACAAAGATTGATACTTACTCAAACAGTCAAACTATATATACTTTCAACTATAGCAATGAAAATTTGGTTAAGGTAACCGGTATTAGTTCTTTGGGGTTACATAGTGAAACTTTGGAATATACTTACAGCAATGACATTGCTGTTGATTTAACAAGTAATGCAAACCCACTTTATTACCTTGATATTATTGAAGTTATACCCGGTTTCTTTGGTAAAACAAGTAAAAATCAGTTAAGTGGCGTAAAACAAACCAGTTTACAAACAAATTCTGGTAATGGATATTCTCTTTTATATTCTTTTCTATATACAAAAGATTCAGAAGGAAGAATCATTTCTATGAAACTGAGTAACACACATTTAGATATTAGTCCCGGGGTACCAAATTATATTAGAGGAAGTTGGGATTCGATTTATAATTTTGAATATAAATGTGACTGATTTTGATATCCGAAACGAAGTACTTTGTAGCTTATTTATTTTGAGGTCGCAATTTGCGACTTCAATTTTTTTTATGCATTCATAATCAAAGATCATCGGGCATATAGCCAATTCTTTTCCTTGGCCCGATTTTCTTATCGATCAGTTTATCCAGATAAGTGAAAACCAGTTCGATGTTTTTATCCTGGTTGCTTACCTTTTGTTTAATCTCCTCAATTTCGAGTTTAAGTTCGCCGCTATCTAGAATAAACTGACGGATACGAGAGAAAATCCGAACAATCTGGATATTCACCTGAATGGCTTGTTTGCTGTTTAATACACTCGAAAGCATTAATATGCCATGTTCGGTAAAAACATTGGGTAAATAGGTTCTTCCACCCCTCCCTTTTTTTGAGGTCACAATTTGTGACCTCAAGGATTCCCATTCCTCGGTGCTTAGCTGGAACATGAAATCATCCGGGAAACGCTCAATGTTTCGACTAATACTTTGATTTAAAACCTTAGTATCGACACCATAAAGTTCGGCCAGGTCGCTATCGAGCATCACCTTTAGTCCTCTTAGCTGGTAAATTTTATTAACTACAGTATTGTCAGGGATGATAGGAAGCGCTTATTTAGCTGTCATATCATTTTGGATTTGAGCTGAATATACAAAAAATAGAATTATTTATAGCAGAATAGAATCTATAATTTTTTTGATTTTTTCTTCGCGTTCGTTATAATTTCCACTGATATGGATATAGTTAATGCCCCGTTTTTCGAGTTCACTTTTAAACAGATTAAACATTTCCAAACGTCTGTCGCCAAAATCGCGGAGGTGATCGGCCACCCATTCTACATCAATATCCAATAAGAAATATAAATCGTATTTAATTTCATTTTCAAGATCGTTAAGAATATCCGGAACCTCTTTTAAATAGTATTTTGAATATATTTTTGTGGTAATTAAATCGGTATCACAAAAAACGATTTTATTGGCAATGCCTGTTTTTTCTTTCACCCTTTGTGTTTGTGCTTTCCCGATTTTGATAATGTCGTCAACAGTAATATCGTTAGTGCTGATTATTTCGCGTGCAACTTCGGGAACAAAAACAATATGATAATGTAAAGCCATTTTTTCGGCCATGGTCGATTTTCCGGTACTTTCTGGTCCGTAGAAACAAATCTTCTTTACAAAATAAGGTCGCACTACTTCAGGAATAAATTCCCAGTATTGAAAAGGATTATTTCTGATTAAAGTAGCAGAAACCGGAATGAATTTTCTTGGTTCATCAAACAAGATATGTTCTGCCTGTAAATTAAGTGCGAACGGTGGCCCGTAAAATTCAGAACTAAATAAAACATCGATTTTTGGGTAAACCTCCCGCATCCTGACGGCCCAGATATTTGTCCGTTCATTTAAGGGCAAGCTTTCGTCATCAAAATCATCAGGAATAATTGCTGGTTTAATGTTTGGCTGATCTTTAAAAATCTCCTTAAGCCATTCAAAACGCAAAGCGGGGTCAATTTTATCTTCAGGTGTAAAACTCATCGATACAATCAGCTCATCACAATATGTAGCAGCGAAATTAATCAAGGCAATATGCCCTTTATGGATTGGCATAAACTTGCCGATTACCAATCCTCTTTTCATACCGTTTTAGCGTAACTTCTGTATTCTTTTATCCAATGCCATAAAGCAAAGGCAGCTATGATAGTAAAAATGAAATATTCTATACCCATAAACTTAATACCTTTTAAAAAGTACAGGTAAGTGGCCACAACATCGATAATCAGCCAGATAATCCAACACTCAACTCTTTTCTGGATCATTAGAAAAGTGGTGATTACACTCATTACGAAAATAAACGAATCGACAAAAGGATAGGCACTCGGTAAATTGAACAGCAGAGGGAGCCAGTTGTGCAGCTGACTAGCCAAAATACCCATTAATAATGTACCCAAAATGCCTGCAACCAATAAAATCAAAAACTGCTTTAACGACATAAAACTGATTTTGAGTTCCTTATTTTTATCTTCTTCCCCGGGTTTTGGGTTTGTCCACCGCCACCAGCCCATAATATTGGTTACAAAAAAGAAAACCATTAGAAACATATCAGGGTAAAGCTGGCTTTGGTAATATAAAAAGGCCGACAAGAATACGTTAACGATACCAGCTGGCCAGCTCCAGACACTTGCTTTTGCGGAGAGAATAACTGAAATAACCCCGGTAATTACGGCAAAGAATTCCAGATAGCTCATTTTATAGCCAAGAACCGCGAAAAATATACTGTGGGCATCAAAAAAATCCATCTTTTTATTTTGAAGATATACAAAATGCTAATGTAAATAATTTATTTGCGGCTATTGATTTTCAGTTGGCAAACAATCCAAAAATATAGCTGTTATAAGAATATCTATTGGCTTATCGCCGTATTTATTAACCAGCAAATTTCGTGTATGCAGTATATCGACCAGATTTTCGGTTATCCAATTCCTTTGTTTTTTAAAAACCTGATTATTGGTTTAGCAGCAGTGTTACTTGGTATTTTAATCAAATTCATTATCCACAAAACTTTTATCCTGCTTTCTCGTTGGTGGGATTTCATTATTATAAAATCAACCATTAAACATTTAAGAAGGCCTGTTGCAGTTTTTATTCCGCTACTGTTATTGAATTTCTCGCTTACAATAATGGTGATGGAGCCAGAATTCAGACTTCCTATTGCAAAAGCACTGGAAATTGCTTTAACCATCACTTTTGCCTTAATATTAGTGCGTTTAATTAATGTGTTAGAAGATTATTTCTACCTGAAATACGATCTGAATAAAGAAAATAACCTGAAGGAGCGTAAAATCCGTACGCAATTACAGTTTGTAAGGAAATTTATTGTCTCGCTTATCATTTTAATTACAGCTGCTATTATTTTGCTGAGTTTTGAGAGCATGCGAAAAATAGGGGCCGGATTACTTACCGGAGTGGGGATTGGTGGAATTATTATTGGTTTTGCGGCGCAGAAATCGCTGGGGAATTTACTGGCAGGTTTTCAGATTGCTTTTACACAGCCCATCAGGATTGATGATGTTTTAATTGTGGAAGGCGAATGGGGAAAGGTGGAGGAAATAACTTTAACCTACGTGGTGGTGAATATCTGGGATCAACGCAGGCTGATTTTACCGATTACCTATTTTATTGAAAAACCTTTTCAAAACTGGACGCGTGTTTCGGCAGATCTGTTGGGAACTGTTTTTTTATACCTCGATTATACCATTCCGATTGAACCCATGCGACAGGAAATGACAAGGTTATTAACGTTAAATCCTTTGTGGGATAAGCGTGTAAATGTAGTGCAGGTTACGGATAGTACAAAAGATGGCGCCATAGAAGTACGTTTTTTAATGAGTGCTTCTAACTCATCAAGGGCTTTCGATTTGAGGTGTTATGTAAGGGAGGCCATGATTTCGTTTATCCAAAACCATTATCCGGAAAGCTTGCCGAAGAAAAGATTGGAGTTTAGGGATATAGATAAATCGTCATTTCGACCGTAGTGGAGAAATCTATTTCGAATGTACTCAAAGATTTCTCCATTTCGTTGAACTTCAGTCGAAATGACGATTTTTTTATTTAAACATCCCTTTTAGCTTTGCCAGTTTTTCCTGTAAATCACCATCGGCATCTTTAGGCTCATTGCGCGGTTTGAAGTTTTGCTTATTATTCGGCTTGTAATCTTGTTTTGGTTTTTGCTCTCTGGGCTTCTGACTGCGGACTTCTGACTTCGGACCAACCTCAGTTTTCATTGATAGCGAAATCCTTTTACGGGCCACATCAACTTCCATTACGGTAACTTCTACTTTTTGATGCACTTTTACCACATCATTTGGGTTGGCCACAAAACGGTTTGCCAGTTGGCTGGTATGTACTAAACCATCCTGGTGAACGCCGATATCAACAAATGCACCGAAATTGGTAATGTTGGTTACAATTCCCGGTAATTTCATACCCGTTCTTAAATCAGCAATTTCGTTTACGCCATCGGTAAAGCTAAATGCTTCAAACTGCTCACGCGGGTCGCGGCCGGGCTTTGCTAGTTCTTTTAAAATATCGTTTAAAGTCGGTAAACCGATTTCGTCGGTAACGTACTGTTGCGGCTTGATCTGTTTTTGCAACTGTGTATCTTTCATCAGGGCCGAAACGGTAGTGCCAAGATCTTTCGCCATTTTATCTACCACGGCATAACGCTCAGGGTGAACACCGCTGGTATCTAAAACATTTTCTGCATTGCGGATGCGTAAGAAACCTGCAGCCTGCTCATAAGCCTTGTCGCCTAAACGTGGTACTTTTTTAAGGCTTTCTCTGTTTTTAAACGCACCGTGGGTATTTCTGTAATCAACAATATTCTGTGCCAGGGTTGGTCCGAGACCTGAAACATACGCCAAAATTTGTTTTGAAGCTGTATTCAACTCTACGCCAACGGCATTTACGGCACTGATTACGGTATCATCTAAACTTGCCTGTAATTTATTCTGATCAACATCGTGCTGATATTGACCTACACCGATGGATTTTGGATCGATTTTAACCAACTCAGCCAAAGGATCCATTAAACGGCGACCGATTGAAACGGCACCGCGAACAGTAATATCCTGCGTTGGAAATTCTTCTCTTGCCACCTCCGAAGCCGAATAGATAGATGCACCACTTTCGTTAACCATTACAATGGTGATATGCGGTAAATTTAGCGCACGGACAAAAGCCTCGGTTTCTCTTCCCGCAGTACCGTTACCAATGGCAATGGCTTCAATTTCGTATTTTTCACAAAGCTGTTGGATGGTGAATTCGGCATTTTTTACATTGCCTTGTCCGGTATGAGGGTAAATTGCAGTGTTTTCTAACAACTGACCTTGTTTATCTAAACAAACCACTTTACAGCCTGTGCGGAAACCAGGATCGATGGCCAGTACATTTTTTTGCCCCATCGGTGCAGCCAATAATAACTGACGTGCATTTTCGGCAAAAACACGGATCGCTTCTTCATCGGCCTTCTGCTTGGTTAATACACGTAGCTCAGTTTCCATTGCAGGTTCCAACAAACGTTTATAACCATCTTCTAAAGCTTGCTGTACCTGTTTTGAAGCTGCGTTATTGCCTAAAATGAACTGGTTTTCTAAAATGGCAAGTGCATCTTCTGCTGGAGGAAGTGCATCTAACCTTAAAATCAGTTCTTTTTCGCCACGGCGCATGGCCAAAACCCGGTGCGATGCTGCCGTTTTAACCGGCTCACTCCATTCAAAGTAATCTTTGTATTTAATCCCTTCTTCTTCTTTTCCTTTGATCACTTCTGATTTAAAAGCTGATTTTTCCTGAAAATAAGTGCGCATTTTGGTACGGGCTTCAGCATTTTCAGAAATCATTTCGGCAATGATATCCCTGGCACCGGCCAAAGCTTCATCAAGGGAGTTTACTCCTTTTTCGGTATTGATAAATTTATCTGCTTCGGTATCCAGGTCGAAGCTATTTTGTTCAAAGATCTGAAGTGCCAAAGGTTCCAGACCTTTTTCTTTTGCAACCGATGCACGTGTTTTGCGTTTGGGTTTGTAAGGCAGGTAAATATCTTCGAGAAGCGAAATGGTTTCTGCTTCGTTAATCTGTTTTTCAAGCTCTGGTGTTAATTTACCTAGCTCTGTCATCGATTTTAAAATCGCTTCGCGGCGTTTGTCAAGGTCGCGTAATTGCAAAACCCGATCGCGGATTGCAGCTACCTCAACCTCATCTAAACTGCCGGTTGCCTCTTTACGGTAACGGGAGATAAATGGTACAGTTGCACCTTCATCTAACAAATTTACGGTTGCGGTTACTTGTTTTTCTGCAACTTTTAATTCGGCTGCAATTATTTTATGGTGGCTTAGCATATCCTAAAGGGTAAAATTAAAGGAAGCAAAGCTAATGAGGATTTGCGGGAATTAAGGATTTTTAAAATGAAGTTTTCCACCGAAATTTGTGAGTAAGTTTTTGGACATGCGGGTTTTTATGGAAAAACAAATAACACATCATCTTTAAAAAATGAAGAGCGCTTTTATTATTATAACTTTAATATTTTGCTTTGGTTGCCAAAACGGAAAGCCTGAGAAAGAAGAAAACGTAAATGAAGAGGTTACGGTGATCTTGAATACTTTTGAAAAAGGGATTGTATGGGTTTCAAAAAACGATTTTAAAGATATGTATCCTGAAGCGAAGAATCTTCCACACAAGGAAGTAAAGAGGAGACGAAAATATTCAGTTACCGATTCTTTATTTTCAGTAAACCAATTTAAATCTCTTGCTTACGAAAAGCACGGGAAATATGTTAAAAATACAGTGGCTTTCCGGTTGAAGCCATTCAAAAGCATAAGTAGCGATGGATTTGAAATTATAAATACAAATATAGGTACTGTGAAGTCAGATCTTAATTATAATGGAAATCTCACTTTCAGCCGGGTTATTTTTAACAAGGCACGAAATAGGGCAAAGTACTATTTCGAACAATCAATTATGATTTCCGAATATCGTGGATGGGGAATGGGTACCTATATTTATGCAAAGAAAATAAATGGCCAATGGGTTTTTGATAGAGAAGACCAGGTTTGGATTGCCTAGTTTTTTTTCTTTGCTGCTTTCTCTACATCCCGTTCTGCTTTAAATTTTGTGATTCTCGTAATCAGTTCTAATGGCAAAGGCTTATCCAAAGGAAACTGAACTGCGCCCTTACTCCATTTATAATCAGCAAATTCATTTTTAAATGCCTCGATACCCGAGCTGGTTGGGTAAAAACCAATGTGTTTGGCGTAACCTGCAAAATATACCAGCACAGTATTTTGTTTAAAAGCCGGCATACCATAACTGATTACCTCTTTAGCTTTTGGTACTGCCTGGTGAATGGTTTCGCGAACCTGTTGCAAAAGTTTTTGTGTTTCAGCAGGGAAATTGGCAATATATTGATCAATGTTTTCGGGTTTTGGCTGTTCCATAGCTGATGATTTTGTAAGCTGAATTTACAAAATTTCTCAAAAACTATTCACTGATCTGGATATCGTATTTATGCAACAGTCCTGCAAGTCCGGATTTAGAAAACCTTGCTTTTTTAATCCTGTTGTTATCGGGATCTATCGAATAATTGTAAGCTGTTTTGAAATCTGCTTTTTCGAGATTTGTCCGGTCGAAAGTAGCATTTAACAGATCGCAGTTGTCGAACGTTGCATTGGCTAAATCGCTCTCCGAAAAATCGACTTCATGTAATTGTGAAGTTTTAAAAATGGTTTTCTTCAGTTTTAATTTATAAAAGGAAGAATGATCCAGCTTGCAGTTGTTAAAGCTGAACGCCAAGCCAAAATCGTTACAATTTTCAAATCTTAATCCCAGCATTTTGCAGCCTTGAAAACTGATATCAATAAAGGAGGTTTTGGTTAAGGTAGCCAAACTTAAATTACAGGAAATAAATTCGCAGTCTAAAAATTTAACCCCGCTTAAATCTGAACCGGAAAAATCGCAGTTGATAAATTTACAGTTTTCGTATTCAGCCTTTGGGAGTGAGCGTAAGGTAAAATCTGCTTTTTCGAATGTTTGGTCGGCTATGTAATTGTCGGGCATGTAAGGAATTTATTTTACGACGAATATAAAAATTTAGTGTGTTTTTTTGGCTTGAGCAGGAAACTGAATTGTGTTTCTTATACAGACAGGGGTTAACTAAACCAGACAGAAATGGAAATACTTTTTGGTTGCAGCAACCATGAATATGCTGTCATGCTGAGGCACGAAGCATCTGTTTCATAAGCGGTAGATGCTTCGTGCCTCAGCATAACAAGATTATCCAAAAAGATTGTAATGAATGGCGGGGCTGACGAAACCGAAGGATTACTGAACATAAATTTTCGAATATTTGCCACGGAAACACAGAGGACACGGAAAAGAGGAATAAAAAAATCCCCCGAATTACTCCGGAGGATTATATGTTTTTGGTCTTCGACTACGCTCAGACTGACACTTATTTTTTAACGTACATTACTTCTTTTACCGCTTTAACAACACGCTCGGCATTTGGCAAGCTTGCTGCGATTAAAGTTGGTGAATATGGAAGTGGAACATCGGCACAAGTGATACGTAAAACCGGAGCATCTAAATAATCAAATGCATGTTTTTGTACCATAAAAGCAATCTCTCCAGAAAGAGAGGCCAAAGGCCAGGCTTCTTCTACAACAACCAAACGGTTTGTTTTCTTAACTGAAGCGATAATGGTATCATAATCGATAGGACGTACAGTACGTAAATCGATTACCTCAACGTTGATTCCTTCTTTGGTTAATTCTTCTACGGCTGGGTTAACCACGCGTGTTAACATTTTACCAAAAGTTACGATGGTTACATCAGTACCTTGTTTGGTTACATTGGCTTTACCAAATTCGATATAGTATTCTTCTGCAGGAACATCGCCTTTATCGCCATACATTACTTCAGATTCCATGAAAATAACCGGATCCGGATCGATGATAGCTTGTTTTAATAATCCTTTTGCATCGTAAGGCGTTGAAGGAACAACAACCTTTAAACCTGGCGTGTTTGCAAACCAGTTTTCGAAGTTTTGAGAGTGTTGTGCACCTAACTGGCCTGCGTTACCTGTTGGACCGCGGAAAACCATAGGGCATGAGAACTGACCACCACTCATTGATAAAATTTTAGCAGCACCATTGATAATCTGATCAATAGCTACTAATGAGAAGTTAAAGGTCATAAATTCCACAATTGGAATAAGGCCTGCTGTTGCGGCACCAGTTGCAATACCTGCGAAACCTAATTCGGCAATCGGGGTATCGATAATACGTTTCGCACCAAACTCGTCAAGCATACCCTGACTTACCTTGTACGCTCCGTTATATTCTGCTACTTCTTCACCTAATAAAAAAACGCGGTCATCTTTACGCATTTCTTCGCTCATGGCTTCGCGTAGTGCTTCTCTAAATTGGATTTCTCTCATTGTAAATTTTAATAACGGTGGCAAATATAATTATTAATCGCTTTGAAACCAAAGGCTAAAATGCCTATGTTTTGTAATAATTATAGGTGTTTTGTTTAATTATTTGGCGTTTTTTAAGGAGTGATTTCTGGTAATGTGTTTAACGAAGAAATATTATTGTGTAATTGGGTTTTTGTTAAGCTTTTTGTACTAAAGCTGGGTGTTTTTTCGAAATATATTCGTTAAAACAAATATTATTACCGTTATTATTTAAAATAGAAATCTGATGCACTGTAAATATCTATTTAACTTTCCGTTTATTGAAACAAGAATAAGTATTGTAGTTTTAATCATTCTTATAGATTCTCTAAATCATTAATATCCTTTGCCCGTGCAGCAGATTTTTTAGCAACTAAAAGGTCATTATAATTTATTGTTCTGATCTTTAACCCATCTTCTTCAAAAAAAATTGAGTTTGAATAACATTCATCAAAATTTAATCCTTTTACAATAATCATCAAATCAATTGATATAGGTGGCCGTCCGAAGCTAAATACCTCCCAATCTGGGTGATGAAGGAAATTTTCTTTGGTCATATCAAATACAGGCATTCCAAATTGAAAAAAAGCATTAAATATCCTTTTATAATTATCTTCAGTTCTCTCAACCCAAATATCCATATCCCCAGTTGTTCGTGAATATCCGTGAAGGATTACAGAATATCCTCCCACTAGAATGTATTTCACGCTTTGATTATTTAAAGCGTGAATAAATTCACGGAAGTCCTCGTTGAAAATATTTCCCATTATTTTCTACTTCTGACAGAAAATACTGATTTGTCGATCCTGGGGGGAGCATTTTCAGGATAATTATAGGCAACACTATTTAAATAGTTAGCAATCTTTAAACGTTCTTGCCAGGACAGATTTTTATAATAAATCCGATCAGCTTTACTAGCTTCTTTTGCTGCTTGTGCACTAAATGCAGTTCTATCTAAACGGTACATACCCAAATATAAAAAATGTTTAGCTTGATTTAATGATTTGGATTCAATAATCCATAAATCTCACTATCCAAAAACTGGCCTCTAAAATAATAATCCTGTTTAAAATGTGCTTCCTTTTTAAAGCCATGTTTGATCAGCATTTGCCTCGAAGCATCATTTCCTACATTAATGTTTGCGCTTATGGTGTGCAGGTTAACCTCATTAAAACCAAAATCAATTGATTTTTTTAGTGCTTCGGAAATAATTCCCTGTCGCCAATAATCAGGGTGAAGCATATAACCGATTTCTGCACGGTGGTTGGCAAAGTCAGTGCGCCAGTAACCTACAGAGCCAATCATTTGTTTGGGGTTTTCTTTTAAGGCAATTACCCAGGCCAGATTATCGCCATTTTCGTAACCGTTCCTGAAACGGGAGATGAAATCTTTAATCTCGAAAATATCTTTTGGCCTTTCCCTGTCGATGTATTTCATCACCATTTCGTTGGTGCGCATGGCGAAAAGTGCATCAGCATCGGCAAGATCGTGTTCACGGAGAATTAAACGTTCTGTTTCGAGTACGGGGAAGTTTGTGAAATTTAAGGTTAGCATTTTTAAATATCTTCTTTTTCCAATGTAAAACCATATTTATCTACAAATTCTTTTACCTCAAAATCAAATGATTTTTTTGCATGATGAATCTCCTGATTTTTGATGTAATTGGTAACAGCTTGCAAGCCGGATTCGCTAACTGATACTGCAAAATAGTCGTCTTGCCACATAAAGGGAATTTTTGTTAGCATATTTTTATTGATCCAAAATGATGATTCACCTTTTATGAGCTGAGCTATTTTAGAAATTGTTTGTTCTCTTCCTAGAGATATAAGACAATGCATGTGTTCTGTGTACCCATTAATAGCTTGTAGAAAAATAGCTTTTTCTCTACAATTTTCCATAATGTGCTTTTGAACTTTATAGCGGATGTTTTTAGTTAAATAGGGATGTCGGTTTTTAGTTGAGAACACCAAGTGAACCCAAATTCTTACATACGACATATTTAATAGATTGATTAACCTAATATAAGAAATTTTTACTAAATCCATTATCTTGGATTTATTAGGGCAGCCAGCTGAAGCAGCTGCAAAGAAATGGAAATGCTTATTTAACATCTCGCTTGGTGTTGGCTTTAGCCAATAGCCCTTTGTGTTAAAGGTTATTTTGGCTAAAGCCATTATATCGAATTTATTAAGGCAGCCAGCTGAAGCAGGCTGCCAAGAAATGGAAAATACCTATTTAACCTATTTAGCATCTCGCTATTCATAGCTGTTGGCTTTAGCCAACGGCTATGAATTTATTTCTTATTTCCCAAACAGCGTTTTATAAATAGAATATTTGTAGTTATCCTCAACCGCGCTGGCTACAAAATATGGGGCTTCGAAAAGTTCGGTTAGTTTTTTTCTTAATTCGGAAAGAAATTCTGGTTTAATTTCTTCTAAGTAGGCCCCTGATAAATTTTGTCGGCCCGATTTAAACCAAACGCCATCTACGCTCATGGTTTTTACTACGTACAGGTTGGGCTCTACAAAAGTTTTACCCGAGAATTGCTCGTAAGCATAGGTGTATAATAAAGTTTGGATTAAAGCTTTGTTGATGTGTTTTCCGTCTGAGTTAAATAATTCAGGTATATCCTTGAAGGTTAACTTGTCACTTCCGGTTTTGTAATCGATAATTTTGGTCACCCCATCTTTTACATCAACACGGTCGATAAAACCAAATATTTTAACGCTGGCTTCTTTTCCCCTGAGCGGGAAACTGATTTCGGCCTCTACCTTTTGTTCGAGACTGATGATATGGAATGGCGTTTGGGCTTCGTCCTGATTTAAAATAATGTTTACATAAGCATCTACAATCGATAAAATTACCTTTTGCATACCTTTGTACTCCATCACGGTATCTGGATTTTTAAACATCACCGCATTAAAACCTCTCTGTATCAAAGCAGGAATCTGTTTCCGCTTCTCTTTGATCCGTTCTGCCGTAATTTCACCCGACCTTAAATCCTCATAAAAATACTCCATCACTTTGTGCAATATGGAACCAATTTCATTGGCTTCTACCACTGCACTGATTTCTTTAGGTTCTTTAATGCCTGCAATGTAATTGAAAAAGAAATCGATCGGGTTGGAGATATATTGAGTTAATGCTGATGGCGAAAGTATCTTCTTTTTATCAAGGTATTTTTGAAGTGTTTCCTGAATAAAGGCATTATTGGTTTTTTCGATTTTGACTTCTTTAAAAGCTTCAGTTTTTACTTCGAGATTAAGTTCGTTATAGTTGAAATTGAAACCGCTTTCGTACTCAAGCTGTTTTAAAATTCTGCTGGCTTCGCCAGAAGTAGATTCATCTGTTAAGCTATTATAGACAAAATTGATATTGTTTGCCCGCTGTAATAGACGGTACACCATGTAAGATGAAATAGCATCCAGGTTTTCTAATACAGGTAATCCATAAACACGGCGGATGGAATCTGGAATAAAACTATTGCCAATAGATGATTTCGGAATAATGCCTTCGTTGAAACCTAAAATCACCACTTTATCGAAATTAAGGTTCCGGGTTTCGAGTAATCCCATTACCTGTATGCCGTTGAGCGGATCGCCTGAAAGTGGTACTGCAATGGCCTGAAGCGATTTTTGAACGAGATAGATCACAAAAGGAATTTCCTCTTTCCCAATGTGATTGCTAAAAGTATCGTGCAGCCTGTTTAATTCCTGTATGGTTTTTACAAAAAGCTCTGCATCGATTTTTTTGAGCGTTTTTGCATTCGATAATCGTGTTAACACATAATCAAGCACATCTAGTAAATTGGTTACCACATGCTGCGGATCGTCGATTTTTTTATAGAAAGTTTCAAACAATCCACTTTGACGTATTAAACGTTTATGATCAATCTCTACCTGATTTTCTTCCAGTAATGCAGTTAAAATTTTATCGCGCATTTTCTGGGTAAGGCCTGTTAACGGATGAGTTAAAAAAGCCTCTACATTTTTATAACTTACTTTATCGCGCTGTAAAATCTCCAGCTGACTGGTTAACCATAAATCAACCAAACCAAAAATACTTGAGGTGGAAAGGGCAAAACCCATCGTTACGTTCAGGTCGATTTCTTTTCCATTTAGCGTAGTTGGGATGGTTTGCAAAGTAGGGATCAACAAACTTTCATCGGCCAAAACCACTACTGTTTTACCGACGGTTTCTGCTGAGGTGTAATCTTCTGCTAAAATATTATTCAGGATTTTAGCCTGCGCAGATTGTCCCTGAACCTTATAAACGTTTACATGGTGAGGGGCAGATTTCATTAAACTTGCCTGATTGGCAAATTCATTTATCAAACCAAGCTGGTTAATGTTTTTACGTAAAAATAAACCTGCTTCCTGCGAAACATCGTCTAAATAATAGGTATCGGCATCGAAATAAAACAATGCTTTGCCGGCTTCCTGGAGCTGGGTAAATATTTTAGCTTCAGCACTGCTCAAAGCATTAAAACCAACAAAAATGATTTTGCCCTTATCAAAATTGGAGATAAATTCCTGATGGTTGGTAATGTCATCAGCCAGATAGCGATAAACAGAACCATTGGTTAAATAGCCTTGCTCTTTAAGCGTAGCATGGTACTTATGGTAAAGCTTGGGCATTCTACGCCACATTTTAATGAAAAGTTCCTGCTGTTTTTTATGCTTTCCTTCAGAGTAGGATGTCCAGAATTGCGCAAGAAATTCGTATTGCTCGGCACTTAAATAATCAAAATCTTTATTAATTACAGAAATATCTTCGAGGTCACGATATAATTTTTCTGCATCAACCAGGTCAGCATCAATCTGATTAAAATCGCTCAAAATGATCTTGGCCAAAGGGAAAAACTTGTGGCTGGATATATTTTCGAGCTTTTCTTCTGCAAGTAACTGGTTGTAAATCCTGTGAAGGGTGAAAAACTGTAAGTAAAAATCGGCTATTTTATAACTGGTACAACTGGCAAAAAATTCCTGTATGGTAAAAAATGATGGGCTGAAAAATGGTTTGCCAATAATATCGGCAAAATGTTTTTGCAAATAAGCGGATGGACGTTTGTTGTTAAAAACAATGGCACAGTTCTCCAGCTGATTTCCAAACCGGGCAACTAAATCTTCGGCAACTTCCTGTAAAAATGGTTTCACTTGCATATTATACTAATTTCAGTTTGCCTTTAACTGCGTAGAAAAGATAGGTTTTAATGTTCTGATAACCCATTTCAGTGAGTAAAATCCTGTAATTATTTACCTGTTCGATGTGTTTGTCGCTTTCTTCTAACGTAAATTTATAATCGAGGATAATTACTTCATCGGCATTGATCAACACCCGATCGGGGCGGTGCAGTTTTCCATTGGCATCGATGATGTTTTTCTCTACTATGCTTTCGCTTGCCTCTTCTAAAATTTCTTTAAGCTCCGGGTTGTTCAACACTTCAAGTGTAGAATTGATTAATTGTTGTTTTTCTTCTTCTTTGATAATGCCCTGCAACACCAGGTTTATCGTATAATCTTCTACTTCTTTTGTATTAGTGGCGCTGGCCAGGATATCGTGTAATAAAGAGCCTTTTCTGCCTGATTTTTCAATGTTAACCAGGTGTTTTAAATGTTTTTCTGCTGAAGGAACATAGAGTTCTGACAAACGGGTTGTAGTTGGGTAACTATTTAGGTTAATGAAACCAGATTCTTCTGTTTTACTTTCAATAATTATATTTTCAACAATTTCATACACACCATTTTCATCAAACTGCTCATCAAAAGTGAAATTGATTACATCGCCCATGTTGGATAATTTCAATTCTTTTTTAGCCATTGTAGCGATGTACAGGTAATCTTTAGCACGTGTTGTGGCCACATAAAGCATATTAAGGGCATCCATATTGTTGTAGAGCAGCTCTTCGTAATAAGCTTTTGCAATTGCAGAATCGGCCAGGGCCTCATTATATTTTAATGGAATCCCTTTAAGCTCCTTATAAACCGTTTCTTCTGAAGATACCCAGAAAGTGCCATTGGGTTTGCCTTTGATTTCCCAATTACAAAAAGGGACAAAAACAGCCCTGAAGGCCAAACCTTTTGATTTATGGATAGTAATAATCTGTATGGCATCGGCACCTTCCGGCGAGGGTAATGATTTTTTAACGCCATCTTCTTCCCACCAGGTTAGAAAGGAAATAATGCCTTTTTCCCCCAGTTTTCCGGCAGAAGCCGTGAGATCCCTAAAGGCCAACAGGTAGGGTAAGTTGGCTGTCAGATTTTTTAGTCCATAGCTTTCAATTAAAATCTCCACTAATTCCGGTAGGGGAAGCTGCAGCCAGCTTTGCCAGTTTTCGCACAAAGCAACGGGTAAGACCGCGGTAAGCGTGCTTAAAGGTTTATTCGTGAGGTTAAGGTAATAATTGGCATCAATTTCCTTTTCGTGCAAAGAGTGATAAAGTGCAATACAATTGGCTTTGTAAAGGGCAGTTTGGGTTTCTAAACCGATCAGTATCTTTAAGGTGTTGATGATGAGTTGTATAGCCGAGTTGTTCGAAATCAATAAAGCATCGCCTGATAAAACAGGTAATTTATGCTCCATTAATTTTTTAACAGTTAATAATGCTTCACTGTTCGATCTTACTAAAATGGCAATATCTTTTAGCGCATATTGCTGCTCATTTTTGAGGTGATTTATTTCTGCAACAATATCATCCAGGGCAATATCCCTAAAAACGGTTTCGGTAAAACGAGCTTCGTTGGGGGCATGATCTTTACCAAACTTTTTGATCTTTATGGTTCCACCCTTTAGCGTATTAGTTGCGAAGTTTTGAGTCGATCCACCATAAATATCGGTTATAATCTGTTGATAATGCTGTTCCTGCCACCATTTTGAGATACTTTCGGGCTTGGTAGCCAGGTTTTCATTTAGCTCGTTCTGCAGCGTAAGTGGAATCGCTTTGTAAAGAAAATTATTAAAAGTGATGATGTTTTCGGCACTCCGGTAGTTTTCTTCCAAACTTTCTTCTAAAACATTTTCTGCACCAACATCAAGCTTAGCATGTTTATGCAAAATGTTCCAGTCGCCATTGCGCCAGCGGTAAATGGATTGTTTGGTGTCGCCTACTATTAAATGATCGATCAGTTCTTCGCTTGGCGTAGCCATGGCGTTTGTCAATAGCGATTTGAAACTTCCCCACTGACTGGTGGAGGTATCCTGAAATTCATCAAACAGGAAATTGCGGTAACGGTTGCCAACTTTTTCCCAGATAAATGAAGGGTTATCGCCGGCATCTTCAGTAATTCCTGAAATCAGTTTTTGTGCATCGCTGATGAGCAGGTTATCGTTTTCGGCCCTGTATTCTTTTAAAAGAACTGCGATTTCCTGCATTAACCTTAAATAATAAAGGTTTTTATTAAAGGCGATAGCCAAACTGTAATTTGGAAGATGGGTTAAATAATGTGTTTTTAACTTTTGAAGAATTGGGTTAACTGTTTCGTAAGCCTCAGGGAAATTCGCATTTTTTTGAAACCACTCATCCGGTTCGTCGATTAAATTGAAAAGCGGTTCGATTTTAGAAAAATCACCTCTGGCGACTAAAATAATTTTAGCCAACGGACTACGTGATTTTCCCTTTAGGTGTTCGGTTTCTACGCCGATTACATTAAGCGCTTCATTGGCTTCAGTTGCCAGGGAAATCAGTTCCTCTTCAAAATTTTTGATTTCTGCCTTGGTAACACTAATGTATTTTTTGAATAATTCGTCGATATTTTCTAAACCTAAAGCACTTACTGCATCTTCAAAAATCTGGAAACGCTCAGAGAAAATTTCACCGATCAGGTTATATAGCTCGAACTTATAATTCCAGCTTTTATTATCGCTGATGCGTTCGATGGCCAGGTCGATTATCCATTGCAAAAGCTGTTTATTATGGTCTAAAGCTTCGTCTAGTTTGTTTACAAGATCATCTTTCACCTTATCATAATTCATTTCTAAATTATAATCGGCATTAAGTCCAAGCTCGAAAGCAAAACCGCGGATTACTTTCTGCACAAAACCATCAATGGTACTTACAGAAAAGCGACTGTAATCGTGCAAAATCTTCCGGTAAATCTTATCCGCTTTAAGTTGTAATTCCTGCGCGCTTAATGTCGGATAGGCTTGTAAAATGAGTTTCCGATAGTCATCGATTTTTTTTGATGGATTGCCTTTTGCCAGGCCTAACAGCACCTCCAAAATCCTTGTTTTCATTTCTTCTGTGGCCTTATTGGTAAAGGTTACCGCTAAAATTTCGCGGTATTTATTGTCGCCACTAAAAAGCAATGTGAGGTAATGCGCAGTAAGACTGAACGTTTTACCGGAACCTGCAGAGGCCTGAAGAATTTTGAGGGGTTGGGGCATAGTGTGATATTTCTCGGAAATTTAAACTTACAACAATTTAAAATCTTCCCGAAATCATGATATCAACATTCCATCCGGTTTACGGTTTTTTCATCTTCTTTTTATTGAGTGTTTTATGGCTTATTCTCGCAGGGCGTTCGGCCATTTCGATGGGAAGGCCTAGCAGATCACGAATCACCACTGATGCACATGCACCACCAAATGCTGCTGGCAAGTAAGAAACTGTACCATAAGCAGAACGCTTGAAATTGCTTCCATCGGTCATGATCATCGAATTTTTGTCCATTTCTTCAGTAGAAAAAACGGCTTTTATTTTTGCTGCATTGGGGAGTTTATTCAGCCTTTTGCGCACATAGCTGGCAAAAACGCACTGGTAAGTGTCAGGAAGAAGTGTAATCCGTAATCGTGTTGGGTCCATTTTACCACCCGCACCCATCGAACTTACAATCGGGATATTTTTTTCCAGGGCGGTAGATAGTAATGTGATTTTTGGCATTACGCTATCAATACAATCCATAATGTAGTCAAATTTTGATTCCAAAATTTCCCTGCATTTTTCGGGCGTAAGAAAAGTATTCACCACGTGGAGCTTTAATTCTGGGTTAATGGCTAATAAACGATCCTGCATAATAGCAGCCTTGCTTACGCCGTGGTTGGTAGCCAAAGCAGGCAATTGCCTGTTCCGGTTGGTCGGATCAACCACGTCGCCATCAACAATGGTCATTTCGCCAATACCAGAGCGGCAGATAAATTCGGCAGCAAAAGAGCCCACACCGCCCAAACCGATTACTAAAACATGTTTCGATTGGAGTTTATCTATTCCATCATTTCCTACAAGAAGGGCAGATCGCGAAAGCCAGCTAACGTCAGACATATCTATTTTTATTTACCACGGATAAAAGGATGAACACAGATGTTTATTTATCTGTGTGTATCTGCGCTAATCTGTGGTTAGTTTTTTACTATATTTTGGCCACGGAGACACGAATTAACACGGAAATATTTTTCCCATGGTTCTGTCTCGGTGGTTAACTTTTTAAGTTGTTCCAGTCGGCAAAAATACGAGCTTTGAGTTCATCTACCGTACATTTTTTTAAAATGGCTGCTGCTTTATAAATATCCTGTATGGAAACATCTGCATCGTCCGTTTCCAGGAAAAAGCGATCCGTACTTTGAATTAACTTTGCTGCACCCGAATTTTCCTTTAAAACAGTTGTTCCAAATGAAAGAAGAAAACCTTTATCCAAGAGCTGTTGACCAAGCGCCTCATTTTTGTTGAAACCATGGATAATCATTGGTACTTTAACTTTTAACCGATCTTTTATCGCTATTAACTCCGAAAAGTATTTTACACAATGTAAAATCAGTGGTTTATTGATTTTTTCTGCCAATTCGATCTGTTTTTCTAAAATAATGAGTTGATTTTCTAAATTTTCGCCCCTTAAGCGATCTAAACCACACTCGCCGATCTGTTTTACATTGGTTTGATTGGCCACTACGCTTAAATACTTCATCTGCAGTTCCAAGTGATCGATTTTGGCAAACCATGGATGCAGTCCCACAGAAATCGGCTTTGTTTTAGGCATCGCCAAAAAGATATCGCTGGTTAACGACAGGCTTTGAATGCTGATTACCCCAGGTTGGGTGGCAACTTTATGGGTATGTATATCTAGAAAATCCATTGATTAACAAAGATAATGTTTTGGTGGATGATGTAGATATATGATGGATGATGTGGGATGTAAGATGGATGATGGAAAAATAAACTGCGATCAATTAAACCTTACTCCCAGGTGCAAATCCATTAATGACCAATGACCAATGACCAATGACCAATGACCAATGACCAATGACCAATGACCAATGACCAATGTTTCCGCTCTGTAAAGAATTTGCTAATCATCTATAACATTACTAGACTTTATTACATTTGTTTATTATTATTCTAAAAAATCATGAAAAGATTAATCATTCTGTTCACGGCAGTATTAATATCGACTGCGGCTTTTAGTCAGGCGAAAAAAGAAGGTGTTCATATCTATAACCCACAAGCTGATGCTAAGGCGGAAATTGCCGCTGCGGTTGCCAAAGCTGCTAAAGAAAATAAGCATGTTTTATTGCAGGTTGGTGGAAATTGGTGTACCTGGTGCATTGCGTTTCATAATCTGGTCGACAGCACTGCGACATTGAAAAAATACATTAACGATAATTTTGAAACCGTTTTAGTTAATTACAGTCCCGAAAATAAAAACGAAAGCGTTTTGGCCAGCTTAGGATATCCTCAACGTTTCGGTTTCCCGGTATTTTTAATTTTAGACGGCAAAGGAAAAGTACTGCATATCGAAAACTCTTCTTATCTGGAAACAGATGAAATTGCAGCCAATGGTAAAAAGAAAGTTGGACATGATGTTAAAAAAATAACTTCATTTTTAAAAGGCTGGACTACCACAGCGGTAAATCCTGAAACTTATAAAGCGAAAGCTAAATAAGGTAGAAGGTCTAGAGTTTAAGGTGAAAACCAGATAGTCTTAAAAAAATAAAAAAGCCGTTCTGATTTTACATCGGAACGGCTTTTTTGTTAATCGTCTAGTTCGTCTTCGTCGCTATCGTCGTCAAGGTTTAACTCGTAAGAGGCCCTTGAAGCTTCATCGGCTTGCTCCAGCAGATCTTTATCATGTTCAATGCTGGTGTCATCGCCACTAATTTCATTGATATTTTCTACATCGTCTTCTCTGCGTAAAGCATCGTTCGGATCATTTGAATAATTGTCGTCTTCTGGATCTATCATAACTTTGAGATTTTATAATTAGATAATCGTTTTGAAGGCAGAATTGTTTTGGGAAAAAGCTGAAAGACTAAAGGAGAAAGACCAAAGAAAGGTGTATTCCGTGTAAATCTGAGTCTCCGTGGCTAGCGTAGCTATTTTTCAAAAGATTATTTGCTACCGATAAAAATCGGTACAAGTTGCGCTCAGAATGAAAAAACGTTAAGCCCTCCCTTTTAGGGGAGGGTTGGGAGGGACTATAGCCCCTCCCCAAATTTATAAAAAGGGGCTACACTTACCGGTAATTTACCAGTTGGCACCAACCTGTTGTTAATCACGGCAGCTGCAGAAATCTGCATAAAATCTTCTTTCTGATAAGCCACAACCAAACCTTTACTGTTTTCTAACCCGGATAAACCAGCGAGATTATAAGGGTTTGCGAATAAAGCAAAAACCGCATTTTTAGCTGATAGCTCTTTAATAAAGTTTTTTACGCCCGCATTTAAAAGAATGCCATTTGCAGGACGTGATCTGCTATCGTGAATACCCACAATCACCTGATCAAAGGCACCAATTTCGCGGGCAATGTTCGAAATCTGTGCAGCGCTTGCATCTTTATCCAGCACATAATAAACAGAGTTGTAATATCCTTTCGAAACCTCTTTCTGGAAAGTGGTAACCGAAGGAACACCAATGCTGATAATAGCCGTTCTCCTGATCGGGATTAAACGTTTAATATAATCCTTACCTTTTAACAACGTTACCGATGCGTTGGCGAGCTCCTGTACCAAAGCGTTACTCGAATTGCGGTTTACACCTGCAACAACACCCTGGGTTACAACCGTGTCGCGTTTAGCTAAGCCAGCCCAATATTTAGCAGTTAATATTTTACGCACACTTTGATCAATTTCGGCCATACTTACTCGATCCTGCCTTACCGCTTTACGTACCAGTTTAATCGCCCTGTCGCTATTTTCCGAAAGTTCTATAATGTCGTTACCAGCGATGATGCCCATTAAATCGGCTTCGCCATCTTTGAAGTATTTTACTACGCCTTTCATATCCATCGCGTCAGAAATAATTAAACCTTTAAAGCCTAATTTCTGCTTTAAAATGCCCGTAACGATAGGTTTTGATAAGGTAGAAGGCAGATTTGGTGTTGCATCTAATGAAGGGATATTCATGTGGGCAATCATTACCCCGGCGGCACCTTGTTTAATCAGCTCTTTAAAAGGATACATCTCTAACGTATCCAAACGTGTAGCTGAGAAAGTAAGCTGGGGTAAATCGTAATGCGAGTCTACATCAGTATCGCCATGACCAGGAAAATGTTTAAGCGTAGTTAACAAACCGCCATCCTGCATGCCTTTCATGTAAGCGGCAACTTTGGTAGCAACATTGTATTTGTTTTCACCGAAAGACCGGTAATTGATTACGGGATTTTTAGGGTTGTTATTGATATCTGCATCGGGGGCTAAATTCATCTGCATGCCCATGCGCTTATAATCTTTGGCCACTTCCAGGCCCATTTTGTACAATAGCTCTTTGTTCTGGATGGCACCCAACGTCATTTGATATGGATAAGAAATGGTACTATCCAAACGCATACCCAAGCCCCATTCTCCGTCGTTTGCTACGATAAGTGGCACACGACTTAATTTCTGATAGGCGTTAGTGGCTAAAACCTGCCGGCCCGGTCCTCCCTGAAAAAAGATTACCCCGCCCAGTTGCTCTTTTTTTATCACCTGACCAACTGAATCGGTATATTTTTTACCGAGGTTGGTGTGTGCCCGAACGAAAAATAACTGTGCAATTCGTTCTCTACGGTTAAGTCTGTTAAAAACCGAATCTACCCATTTCGGTTGATTGGCCAGTAATTCTAAATAGGTTTTTTGTTGTGCACTTACAGAAAATGCAGTGCCACAGAGGGCAATAAGGATAAGTAAATTTTTTCTCACGTGTTTTGTTGTATCAGCTGCTAAATTAATCATCTAAGGCTTAATAAAACAAAAACCAATCCAAGTAATTGATTTAATACAATATGTTGTGAATCTTTACCTGTACATGCCCTTACCTTCGATAAAATCGACAACTTTATCAGGCAGAAAAAACTGTACATTTTTCTTCTCTTTAACAGCCTTACGGATAAAGGTTGAAGAGATTTCCATTAACGGGGTATGGGTAAAAGTAATTGCAGGATGGTTTTCCCACTCGCTCACATCTGCACCCGGGCGTGGATACACATAAATCTGGTAGTTTTTTAACAGTACCTCGTAGTTTTTCCATTTTTTGAAGGACACCAGATTATCAGCACCCATTATGAGCACAAATTCTTTTTCAGGATATTTTTCGTGGAGATAGGTAAGCGTATCGATGGTATAAGAGGGTTGCGGCAATGCAAATTCAATGTCGCTCACCCGGATATGTTCTGCGTTTTCGGTAGCCAGTTTTGCCATTTCCAACCGATCATACATGTTGGTTAAGCCACTTTTATCTTTTAATGGATTATGTGGAGAAACTACCAGCCATACTTCATCAAGTGCCGTATGGTTGGCCATATAATTGGCAATAATTAAATGCCCGGTATGGATTGGGTTATACGAACCGAAGAAAAGACCGGTTTTCATGTTGTCGTTTTCAGTATCTATTAGTCGTCATTGCGAGGCCGGACCGAGGGAGCCGAAGCAATCTAATCCGTCAAAAAAGATTGCTTCACCCTTTTGCTCTTTTCCCGCCGCGTCGGTTCGCAATGACGGATTTATTTAATTAAATGAATTCTAATGGTTCATCAAAATCGTGAGACATTTTAAAGAAATCTTTAGCATAACCAAATTGTCTTTCTTTTAGTTTTTTACCGGCTTTCGGCTTTTTCTTTAAGGATGAGACAAAATCAGACACTTGCTTCTCCAGGTCTGAAGGCAATGAAGATATTTGGCTATATAATTGAATATCAGTCATCAATCAAATATAAACATTTCTGTCTTTTTTCGAAAACTATTTCCTTAAGAAATCCCCTACCAACTGCTCCGCCTCTGCACAGGCCGTAGCCAGGTCATAATTTTTTAAAATCACATCAAACTTATCTGCGTAAAGCAATTCTTTTTCTGCTTTGATAAAACGTTCCTGTAATTTTTCAGGACTATCCGTTCCACGACCGCTTAAGCGTTCTTTCAATACCTCCAAAGAAGGTGGCTGAACGAAAATAGCCAGTGCATCATCTTCGTATTTTCTTTTCAAGCGGATACCGCCTTCTACATCAATATCGAAAATTACATGTTTGCCATCGTTCCAGATTCGTTCGATTTCTGAACGTAAAGTGCCATAAAAAGTTCCGTTGTACACTTCTTCAAACTCCACAAATTCCTGACGGGCAACTTTGTGTAAAAACTCTTCTTTACTAATAAAATAGTAATCGTTTTCATGTGTCTCAGCGCCTCTCAATTCGCGGGTTGTCGCAGAAATAGAAAAGCTCAGCTCAGGAAATTTTGTTAATAAATGGTGTACTATAGTGGTTTTACCTGCTCCTGATGGTGCCGAAAATATGATTAATTTGCCTTGCATGCTTTAAAAATGTTGGAAGGTTGAAAAGTTAAAGGTTGGACGGTTGCATGTAACATTGCAACTTTACAACATTTCAACCTTACAACACGTTCAATAACTGTTCTTTTATTTTTTCTAATTCTTCTTTCATACCCACAACAAACTGTTGCATCTGGGCATCATTTGCTTTGGCACCCATGGTATTAATTTCCCGTCCGATTTCCTGAGAAATGAAACCCATTTTTTTACCATTTGCCTCTTTGCTGGCCAAGGTTTGCAAAAAATAATCACAATGGCTTTTTAAACGTGTTTTTTCTTCAGTGATGTCTATTTTATCAATATAATAGATCAATTCCTGTTCAAAACGGTTCTGATCGATGTTTACTTTACCCACGGCATCATCCAAAAACTGGGTAAATTTATCGCGGATAGCCGAAATCCTTTTAGGTTCCAGTTCCTCAACAGATTTAAAGTAGGAAAGAATGTTTTTTATCCTCAGCTCCAAATCAGCCTTTAAAACTGCACCTTCGTCTTCCCTGAATTTATTAAAATTAGCCAAAGCCGAGGTAAAAATCTGGAATAAATGATTCCACTCATCCTCACTCACACTTTCTTCCTTATAACTGATTACATCAGGAAAAGTTAATGCCGTTTGCAATAAGTTGCTGCTCTCAGCGCCTAATTCGTTATTAACGGCAATAAGTTGCTTGTAATAGTGGCTTAATAAGGCCGTATTAATGGTTGCACCTGTAACTTCACCGTTGGTACGTTCTACATTGATGCTTAAACTTACCTTTCCGCGTTCAATGTCTTTGCTGCAGATGTTGCGCAAGATCAGTTCTTTATCAGAAAAAGCTTTAGGATATTTTAAATTCAGCTCCAGGAATTTACTGTTGAGCGATTTGATTTCGACACTATACTTTGCATTTGCATAATCGGCTGTTGCTAAGCCGTATCCTGTCATGGATTTTATCATGCGCAAAGGTAAGAAAAATTAAT
This sequence comes from Pedobacter sp. 22226, assembly GCF_052045455.1. Classification (NCBI taxonomy): domain Bacteria; kingdom Pseudomonadati; phylum Bacteroidota; class Sphingobacteriia; order Sphingobacteriales; family Sphingobacteriaceae; genus Pedobacter; species Pedobacter sp. 22226. The sequence goes on from NZ_JBQEPB010000007.1 coordinate 82,887, forward strand.
GAGGAGTTATTGAATGATGGTTTAGTGTTTTTTTATCAAATAAAAATAAGAACCCGCTAAAAAAATAATCCGAGATGGTTTCCCTATCTCGGATTATTCAATATGCTTTCAGACTTAACTCAATGTCATTAAATTAAGACTTTTAACCACATATGCACACTGATAAATACGGATTTTCATATCAGTGCATCTTTTTTATCTACCGAAAATCGGTACAAGTAGTGGATAAATTATTTTACCTGTGCCAATGGCTTAAGTAATGACCTTGAGACTTAGCTACACACTCTAACAAATTCCCAAGGTCCCCATTGTTCTCCCTCTGGTACCTGATTAGCGTTAGCATACCACTTGTTTTTGTAAATTTTTCCTTTATAAAATACTTCTGTTCCAGGATTCGGATAAGCTTTGGTAGTATCATAAACTGCAACTCCACAGCCATTGCCCGATGTTCCTGGCGGTACTACTGGTGGAGTTGTAGGTGGTGTGGTTGTAGGTGGAGTAGTGTTCAGGTCGCAATTTTCTACAAATTCCCATGGCCCCCATTCTTCACTTTCTGGCACCTGGTTAGTGTTTACGTACCATTTGTTTTTGTAAATTTTACCTTTAAAGTAAACTTTTGTTCCTGCAATTGGGTATGATCTTGTTGCATCATAAGCTGCTATCCCACAGCCTCCTGTACCTGTAACAGGCGGGTTTGTTGGTGGATTGGTAGGTGGTGTAACTGGTGGAATGGTAGGGTTAGTCGTTTCATTTTTATAATCAAAGGCGTTTGCTAGTGCAGCTTCTTTAGTTTGACCGTTTAAAATTTTATTGGCCACATTTAGATAAGTAACCCCAGTATAGTTTGTGTTTTTGTTTGATAATAAAGCTAAATTCCAAATCATAATCCCATCATTCTTTCCTGCTCTATTTTGTGAACCCCCGTCGTGAATATATTTTGCTAAATCTGCAACAACATCTGGCGTATGTTCAAAATATGGTCCCCAAGGTTCGCTAGGTACATGTGTTCCATGCGCTAGTTTAAAGCCATATTGATTGGCGTAATAAGCATAAGAATCATACATCAATTTCCGGTTAGGTGCTGCCCCTGTATTGTAAGCCTGGTAGGCAATGATATCTAGTTGATCTCCAACAGCTTTTATTACTGGTATCATCGCTCCTGTAGAAGAAAAGCCAAACAAGCCAATGCTTTTGGTTGGATCAATAAAATTATATAAAAATGCATCAGTTTCGTTTGTTAAGGCGTTTCGTTTATTATATGCAAATGGTGAGCTAGGGTCATCATTGTTTAATCCGCCTAAAGCTCCCACGCCGGAAGGAGCAGTGGTAATCAAATAACCAGAAGTTTTAGGCATCAATTTTCTGGATTCTGTAATGTATTTAGTTAGACGGCTAACATTTAAGGCATTACCAGCATCACTAAAGCTAGCATTAGGCTCAAAATCCCAGTCTATTCCTGCAAAACCAATATCGTCAACCAAATCTTTAATTTGCTGGTAATTGACATCATTAAAATTTTCTTCTGTATTCCAATAAGTTTCGCCACCTATCGATAATATTACGCTTATACCTTTTTGTTTAAGGATGGCCACTGCACGTTTAAGCATTAAACCACCATCTTTAGGATCAGGTGTTGAGTAGCATTCTAAGCCAGTATTTGAGGTGGCAATATTATAAGAGCCTTTAATGTAAGTTAGATTTGGTTTGGCGAATGCAAAAAATATATGGGTTACACTTGATGGCAGGGAGGTGAATGGACTAATTCCATCGTCATTTAACCATCCTTCATTCCAGCTCGGATAATAACCAAGTGTAATTGGTTTGTTTAAACTAGAATTGGTATTAGTGGTAATAACCGCTAATTTCTGAGGAATTTTTAAAGCGTCCTCTTTTGTGAGTGTTTCTAATTCGTCTTTTTTACAAGATGTAAAAATTGATAAGAGTAAAGTTGTGGCAATCAGTGCCTTTTTTTTGGACGAATTAAGTCTTTTAGCGGCATTTAAGCCACTTTGAATTGTTCCTTTCAGCATGTTTTAATTAATAGTTAGGCTCGAATGTAACAATAATATTTCAAAAATTATTTCTTGAAACTTATAATTATTGTCTACTTGACAATTATTCCAGCATCCCTAAAACAGCCTTAAATGTTTTTTGCTTTAATTCTTCCAAATCTTCTGCTACCAAACCTTTTACCTCAATGGCTTCGCCGAATACGGTTCTAATCAGTCCCGGGTTTAGCAAAAGCGGATCTGTTCTCGGTAAATGCGCCCTGCTGTTTAATATGGCAAAAGGTAAAACTGGCGTTTGTGTTTCTATGGCCAGGCGGAAAGCCCCATCGTAAAAAGGATTTAAGGGCAGTTCCGATTTATTCATCGTTCCTTCCGGAAAAATCAGGATCGATTGTCCATCGGCCAGATCTTTTCTGAGTTCGGCAACAGAATGGTCGCGGCTTTCCCTGCTGCTTCTGTCGATCATTACTACCAAACGTTTATAAATCCACCCAAATACGGGTATTTTAAGCATTTCGATTTTTCCCAGCGGACTAAAAGCCTGTGGGATGCAGATTACAATGGCCACGGCATCTAAAAAAGAATTGTGGTTACCCACATAAATATACGATCTGGTGGTATCGATCTTTGCTCCTCCTGCCGAAAACCAAAGGCAGGTTAGCAAGCTAAAACCCCAGGCCCAGCATTTTAAAAAACAAAACGAAATTTTTCTGCCCGTTTTTTCATTAAATATGGCCATGCTAACGATGATGAAAGGGCAAACGATAAGCATAAGCAGGAAAAACACGATTGCCGAATACAATAAATAAAATCCGCCAAACAGTTTTCTCATAGGGATTAACGTTTCTTTAACAGTTTGCAAGGTTAACAAATGTTAATTTTACAAAAAATATCTTATAGATATGAAAGCATTTTTGATCACGTTATCACTTTCATTGCTATTGTTCATTTTACCTAAAAAAACGCTCGCTCAAATTACATCAGTCAAAGGAGTTATTTTAGAAAAAGGAACGCAGATCCGCATTGCGCTGGCTGTGGTAACCAATATCAATAATAAACAGGCGGTAGGAAGTAACGATATGGGGTTCTTTCAGGTTAAAGCTAAACCTGGTGATACTTTACTGATTACCAAAAAGCATTTTAATAAAATTTTTGTAGTTGTTCCGAACAATGAGGATTTGGTTATAAACCTGGTTAGGGCCGATATGCTGCTTGATGATGTAACAATTAAGGCAGAAAACAAACAACAAAACCTATCGGCTGTTAGGTTAGAGCACCATAAGAAAACTTATTTTTATGGTAAAAAGAGAAACCCGCTTTATTATATGCGTTACCCGTTGGCCGCAATAATGGAGCTGTTTAGCGCAGAACGGAAAAATGCAAAACGCTTTGACCGTTATTATGATAACGAGACAAAAGAGTTGGAAATAGACCGGTTTTTCAATGTTGGCATGGTTAAAAATAATACAGGTTTAACCGGGAAGCAAATGAATAAGTTTATGTTAGATTATAGACCGAAATATAAACAAATTAAGAACTGGAATACTTATGATGCCGCTGATTACATTAAAAAATCGGCAAAACAGTATTTAGATACTTTAAACAGCTCATTATAATAAAATGAAACCTTTCAAAGCTTTTCTGTTACTTATCATCCTAATGCAGGGTTTAAAAATTAAAGCTCAGGATTTCGTGCTGAAAGGTGTGGTGATTGAAAAAGGTTCTAATGTGCGTGTTGCCTTAGCTGCGATAATTAATTTACGCAGTAAAATGGGCGCTAGCAGTAATGATATCGGGATGTTTCAGTTAAAGGCCCGTATTGGCGATACTTTATTGGTTACGAAGAAAAATTTAACCGATCAGAAAGTGGTGATCAATACTGATGATGACCTGGTGGTGTACCTCATCAGGGGAAGCACCACGCTTGAAGAGGTTACGGTTAAAGGCCAAACCAAAAAGCAGGAGATGGAAGCGATTAAAAGAGACTTTAAAAGAAATGGATCATTTTTTGAAGGTAAGCCTCCGTTAATCTTATTAAATCCCTTCGGTGGCAGCCCGTTAACGTTTTTCTACGAATTATTTGGAAAAACACCGGCCAGGGCACGTAACTTTAACCGTTATTATAAAAAGGAATTAGGCTTAATTGAAGTAGATAAATTTTTTAATAAAAACCTGGTTTCAAATAATACCACATTAACAGGGAAAGACCTCGACAAATTTTTGCTCGATTATTACCCCACCCGCAGCATGGTAAGCAACTGGAACAATTACGATGCTGTTAAATACATCAGGGAATCGGCTAAGCAATACACCGATACCTTGAAACACACAAATTAACTACAATGAAAAACTTTAAATTTGCCATTATACTCCTCGTTCTTACCTCAATCGGTTTCATTTCGCAGGCTCAGGAATTCATTATCAGAGGTGTGGTGATCGAAAAAGGTTCGAATATCAGGATTGCCTTATCAGAAATCACCAATCTGCGTACCGGAATAGGCGTGGGCAGTAATGATATAGGGATGTTCCAGCTTAAAGCTAAAATTGGCGATACACTTTTGGTGATCAAGAGAGATTTGATTGATCAGCGTGTGGTGGTAAACAGCGAAAAAGACCTGGTAATCTATCTGGTGAGAGGAAGCACCACACTGGCTGACGTAACCATTGTAGGAAATACAAAGAAGCAGGATCTTGACGATATTAAGCGTGAATTTAAAAACAAAGGTGTGTACAATGACGGTAAAACAACCGTTCTATCGGCAATATTTAGCCCGTTAAATGCTTTGTATAATTTATTTGGTACCGATCCGAAAAATGCACGGAGGTTTGGCCGCTATGCCGACAATGAAATCAAGCAATCGCAGATTGATGTGTATTTTAACCAGAGTATTATTAAAAGCAATACTGAATTAAGGGGCGATACTTTAGAAAAATACATGCTCAACTGTCGCCCGGAATTTGATAAAGCCCAGTATTGGAACAGTTACGATTACATTAAATACATTAAAGAATCATCGAAAAAGTTTACAGATACGCTTGGGAAAGGAAAGTAGTTTGGAGTTGGGCGTTTGGAGAGGTGAGTTTTGGGTGTATAAATAAGTCCGAAGTCCGGGGTCGGAGGTCTGAAGTGATTAATTGTGAGTGGGGGGGTAGTGTGGGGCGTATGGAGTTATAAGTCTTAGCTGCCTTTATATCCTTATATCCTGTCATCTAACAATAAGCTTGGCGTGTGGAGTTCAGCAATAGGTTTTAACACGCTTGCACAATTAACCATTTAACCAGTTTATACAGTTAACCAAATCCCCAATAAACTAATGACTATTGAACAATTAACCGATTTAAACAATTTATACGATTAACCAATCTCTAGATACTCAACGCTTCACAAGCCTTCTCTGCCGCTAATTTTTCTGCGTTTTTCTTGTTGTAATCTCTTCCGGTACCTACTTTTTCGCCTTCTACTACGGCGCTGATGGTAAATAGTTTAGTGCTTTCACCTTCGCCATTTTCTGCCAGTTCGAACATAACGTCCTTACCATGGCGTTGGCACCATTCAATCAGTTTACTTTTAAAATTTGTTTCCGTAAGTTCTAGGGTGTGGATATCGATATGCGGTTTTACAATTCTGCGCAATAAAAACTCTTTGGTAAAGTTATAGCCCTTATCCATGTAAATGGCACCTACAATGGCTTCAAAAGCATCACCCAGCATCGAATTGTGCTTGGTTTGGATACTTACCGAACGCTGATCGAACTGAATAAGCTTATCGAAACCAATTTTCTTTGCCAACTGGTTTAAATTAGCCCGGTTTACAATTTTAGACCGCATTTCGGTTAAGAAACCTTCTTCTTTATATGGATAATGCTTAAAAAGCAGTTCGGCTATTACCGATCCCAGCACAGCATCTCCAAGAAACTCCAAACGTTCATTACTGCTTCTGCTTCCGTTTTTTAAAACTTTTGCTACAGAACGGTGCCTGAACGCCATTTTATAAAGCGTAACATTGCCAGGAACAAAGCCTAAGATATTTTTCAGCTTTTTAACAAACTCCTTTTCGGGAGAGAGATAAAGTTTATATAATTTTAAGATCGGCATTAAATAAATAACACAATTAACGGCTAATTAGCATATTTAACTAAGTTATCTATTTTTAATTAGCATACAAATTATATAGTAGCGCTGTTTTAAATTAATCTTCGTATTTCTTGAAAATTACAGAAGCGTTATGGCCTCCAAAACCGAATGTATTACTTAAAGCAGCCCTAACGGTACGTTTTTGCGCTTTGTTAAAAGTAAAATTCAGCTTAGGGTCAAATGCAGGATCATCTGTAAAGTGATTGATTGTTGGTGGAACAATATCATTTTTAACAGAAAGGATTGCTGCAATAGCTTCAATAGCACCGGCTGCACCCAAAAGGTGACCCGTCATTGATTTGGTTGAGCTGATGTTTAAACGGTAAGCATCTTCACCAAATAATGTACCAATGGCTTTGGTTTCACTAATATCACCCAATGGGGTAGAAGTACCATGCACATTGATATAATCTATATCAGCAGTTGTTAAACCAGCATCTTTTAGTGCATTTGTCATTACCATTCTGGCACCTAAACCTTCAGGATGTGGTGCTGTGATGTGATTAGCATCTGCACTCATTCCACCGCCAACAAGTTCTGCATAAATTTTTGCACCCCTTGCCTTTGCATGTTCAAGTTCTTCTAAAATAATGGTTCCTGCACCTTCACCAGCTACAAATCCATCACGGTCTTTATCAAAAGGACGCGAAGCTGTTGCCGGATCATCGTTACGTGTAGATAATGCATGCATGGCGTTAAAACCACCCATACCCGCTTCGTTAATGATGGCTTCAGAACCTCCGCTGATAATAACATCGGCCATACCCAAACGGATATAGTTAAATGCATCAATCATGGCGTTTGTAGAAGAAGCACATGCCGAAACAGTTGCAAAATTTGGCCCACGTAAGCCGTATTTGATCGAAATATGCCCTGGAGCAATATCTACAATCATCTTAGGAATAAAAAATGGATTGTACCTTGGGGTACCATCTCCTTTGGCGAAATTTGAAATTTCATCAAGGAAAGTCTTTAATCCACCTATGCCCGCACCCCAGATTACGCCGATCCGGTTGGTATCTAATTTTTCGAAATCAAAACCACCGTCCTTCACCGCTTCCTCTGTTGATACAAGAGCATATTGTACAAACGGATCTAATTTACGGGCTTCTTTTTTATCCAAAAAATCTTCCGGATTAAAGTTTTTTACCTCGCAAGCGAATTTAGTTTTAAACTTTTCAGTGTTAAAACCCTTAATAGGAGCAGCGCCACTCACCCCGTTAGTCAATCCTTCCCAAAAATCGGGAACATTATTGCCTATAGGAGTGAGCGCACCCAACCCTGTTACTACTACTCTTTTTAATTCCATTTATACTGAAAAAGCGTAATTCTATTTAACGTTTTTTTCCAAATAAGCAATCGCCTGACCAACTGTACCGATGGTTTCAGCCTGATCATCAGGAATAGCTACATTGAATTCTTTTTCAAATTCCATAATCAACTCTACGGTATCTAAAGAATCTGCACCTAAATCGTTGGTGAATGAAGCCTCTGGCGTAACTTCGCTTTCGTCAACACCTAGTTTTTCTACGATAATAGCCTTAACTCTTGAAGCAATATCAGACATAATTTTATAATTTAATGGTTAAATAATTCTGTGCAAAGAAAAATAAATTCTTACAATTTTCAAATGTTTTTATTTCGATACGTAATTTTGGTATCTCAATAACACAGCGAATATAGAATTAGTTTTTTAATTTCGTTCTGTAAATAATTTATTTCGCTTTGAATAAGACTTACCTAAAACTTACCTTAGACCTTGATTTTATACTAATTGCGATCACAGCACCCCTAAAAGACTATGTGCTTTGCCACAAAATTAATACCCGGTTAAACACACAATTTGAAAAAATAGAGGATCATGAAATATTTTTTAATATTGATGAACCGGCATGGAGTTTCTCTAAATATTATTTTTTTGTAGAGCAGGGCGAGGTAGAATACTACTTAATCTGCAATAAAAGCAGTGATGGTTTCCTGATTCCGGAGATGAATAAGGTTGATTTTTTTATTATCATTAAAGAATTTATTGATAAGGAAGATCTTGAGTATCTGATCAATGGCCTGAATAAACTGCCTGATATACAGGTAGCTGCAAAGATAGATCCGACCAAGTTGAAGAACAGGGAGAATTTGGTAATATAAAAATTATATACTTGGTGTATTAAATACACTATATTTGACGGTTACAAACGAAGAACAAAAGAACAAAATATATAAAATTTAATGCAGTTTGATTATTTTAGATAATAATTAGTGCTTTCTTAAACTGCATTGCTAAAAATCAATTAAATTAAATGAAACCTTTTCATTCGAGAACTAAAATTGTTGCCACGCTTGGGCCCGCATCAGCAAAACCAGAAGTATTATATAGTATGTTTAATGCAGGGCTGGATGTTTGCCGGTTAAATTTTTCACACGGATCGCAGGCAGATCACCAGGCGGTTTTGGATACCATCCGCGATTTAAACAAAAAATACGATTATAATGTAGGTATCCTTGCCGATTTACAAGGCCCTAAAATCCGTATTGGTTTGGTAAAAGAAGGTGGCATTAACCTCATCAATGGTAAAACTACCGTAATTACAACCAACGAATGTGTTGGTAACGAAGAACGTATTTATATTACTTACCAAAACTTCCCTCAGGATGTTCAGGCTGGCGAAATTATCCTTTTGGATGATGGAAAACTGCAAATGAAAGTAATTTCTACCAATTTAAAAGATGAGGTAGTTTGCGAGATTGTTCACGGAGGTATTTTAACTTCCAGAAAAGGTGTAAACCTTCCAAATACTAAAGTTTCTATCCCTTCTTTAACTCCTGAAGACCGCGAAAATTTAGAATTTGTTTTAGAAAATGATGTAGAATGGATCGGTTTATCTTTCGTACGTAAGGCTGAAGATATTATCGAGCTTAAAAAAATTATTGCAGAGCGTGGTAAAACTGCACGCGTAATTGCAAAAATTGAAAAACCAGAAGCCATTGCAAATATCGATGAGATTATTGCGGTAACTGACGGTATTATGGTTGCCCGTGGCGATTTGGGTGTTGAGTGTCCGATGGAAGAGGTGCCATTGTTACAGAAAATGATTGTTGCCAAATGTAGGGCAGCATCTAAGCCGGTAATCGTAGCTACACAGATGTTGGAGAGCATGATTACTACGCCTCGTCCAACACGTGCAGAGGTGAACGACGTTGCAAACTCCGTTTTGGATGGTGCTGATGCGGTGATGTTGAGTGGCGAAACTTCAGTTGGAGAATTTCCATTGATCGTAATCGAAACCATGCAAAAAATTATCCAGAACATTGAACAGAACAACTATCCTTTCAATCCTGATAAGTTTTTAAAACCAAAATCCCCGTCTTTCTTAAGTGATGCAATTTGCGATTCGGCCTGTTTCTTGGCGAAACAAACCAACGCGGTAGGTATTGTATCAATGACTTTAAGCGGTTACACGGCTTTCGAAATCTCGAGCCACCGTCCGGAAGCTTTAACCTTTATTTTTACCAGCAACAGGGCTTTATTAAATGCAGTAAGTTTACTTTGGGGCGTTAGAGGTTTCTACTATGATAAGTGGGAAAGTACCGATAATACCATTATTGAGGTAAATGAGTTCTTAAAAAGCAAAAAACTGGTTAAACAGGGCGATATCGTAATCAATACTGCTGCTATTCCAATCGAAGCAAAAGGTAAAACCAATATGTTGAAAATTACAGTTATAGATTAATTTCTGACAGATATTTCAGAAAATGCTTCCGGTTTTATATCGGGAGCATTTTTTTTACCAATAAAAAATATATTTTTGCAACCCACAAGGAGAGGTGTCAGAGTGGTCGATCGAGCACGCTTGGAAAGCGTGTGTACTGCAAGGTACCGCGGGTTCGAATCCCGCCCTCTCCGCTTTAAACAACCATAGTTACTTTTAGGCTATCATTTCTCATTTTAAACAAGCTTTTTTCGCAACCATCTTCGAACAGGCTCATCATACCATTTTAATGCGGCATAGGCCAAAACAATCGCACTGGTTAAAATGAGTAGCGCATAAGGCCAGGCCTCAACAATTGTTATACCTTTATGGTTGCTGATCCAGGCAACATAAAAATAAACCAGCGGATAGTGCACCAGGTAAAGCGGATAAGATATATCACCCAAAAATTTGCAAATCCTGTTTTCTCTCTGGCTTTGGATTACCCCACACGCGCCAAGGTACACTATCAGCGGGAAGACGATGATAATACAAACAGATTCATAAAGCCCGTTCATCCAGAGATGCTCTGCACCTCCAATACGCGGCATATAGAGTACAATGGCTACCAAAAGGCTGCACCATAAAAATGCATTTTTAATTTGGGTAGGCTTCGCTATGCGTGAGAGTAATAAACCGGCAAAGAAAGGGTACATGGTACGGGTTAACCCAATGCGTACCTGTTCCACATTCAATGTCCAGCCACCGCTTACATCACCGTTTGTGATGGCCAGGTGTGCAAGTGCAATAGCCGCAATAACAACTAAAATACTTAAAGCCGTTTTGGAAAATTTCCTGATCCAGATGGCATACAGAATGTTAGCAATGTATTCAAAAAACAATGACCATCCTACGCTATTTAAAGGATGCATCTCTTCCCAGCCACGTATATCAAGCGATAAGGGTACGGGAAGGATCGTATAACCGATCAACATTACCAGCAGCATTTTCCAGACAGGAATGGTATGGATGAGTGGCCATATGGTAGAATCCGTAAAATAGAATCCGATCGCGCCAAGGGTCATTCCTAAAACTACCATAGGCTGAAGGCGCTGGATACGGCGTTTAAAAAAATTGCCGGCCGTCATTTTATTCCACCTGTCGTCGTAAGCGTAGCCCATTACAAAACCCGATAATAAAAAGAAAAAGTCTACTGCCAGGTAACCATGGTTAACCAGAATGTCTAAGTGTCCTGTTCCTAAAGGCTCGGTAAGGTGAAAGGTAACAACGATTATGGCAGCAATACCGCGAAGGCCGTCTAGTATGGGGTAGTGGGGTTTGGTGGCCAGCTCATTATTCAGGTCGGTTCTCATCTAAGGTTGTAAAAATTGCAATTTTAGCTAATAATCAATCACCGGGCTGGATTCTAATTGTAGAAAGATAACTGCCAGAAAATTTCCCTGTCCGATTTGATTTAACAAAAATGTCAAAATAAACGGTTTTGTTAACACTTATTTTGACAAAATGTAGTTACACGAACTGCTCATTAAACCACTGCCTTAATTCCACTGGTGAGAAATACGTCTTCGTTTTAAAAATTGCAGATAAATTGGCTGGATTTTATCGAGCCTAACATCTAAATCATTTTTCAGAATCAAGGAATATTTTGAAGAGAATTGATATTAAATATTGTCTGTTTGTTGTAAGGATAACGTAGATACGGCTACCCTTATTGCGGTTGGAAAAATATAGTTAAAAAACGTTGTTTTCGCAGTTTTAACCCTATACTTTTGACCTTTCTTCTTCCTGATTAATAGTTTAAAGTGTTGAAATACAGCGTTTTTTCTTGCTGTGATCAGGAGGATTGAAATTTCGACCAGATAAAAAAAGAAACATATGAGTAATTACATAATTGGTTTTCAGGGAATCAGCAGGTCAGATCTTTTAACAACAGGAGGGAAAGGTGCTAACCTGGGCGAACTATCAAAAATTCAAGGCATAACTGTACCTGATGGCTTTTGCATCACCACCGAAGCTTATAAAAAAATAATTGGAAACAATGAGGAGCTAAAAAACTTATTAGATGAATTGGAAGGGCTTGAGGCAGAAAATCTGAATGTAATTAGCGAAATCAGTAAAAAAATCAGGACAATTATCGAAAACATACCGGTTTCAAAAGATATAACTGATGAAATTGAAGCTTTCCTCAAAAAATTTAATGAAAATGATGCTTTTGCAGTGCGATCTAGTGCTACTGCAGAAGATTTGCCTGCAGCATCATTTGCGGGTCAGCAGGATAGTTATCTGAACATTGTTGGGAAAACGGCTATCCTAAAACATATCAGCAAGTGCTGGGCCTCTTTATTTACCGATCGGGCCATCATTTACCGCATCCATAATGGCTTTGCTCACCATAAAGTCCGGCTTTGCGTTGTAATACAGAAAATGGTGTTTGCTGATGTAGCCGGAATTATGTTTACTGCCGATCCCATTACCGGTAACCGGAAAGTATCGTCTATCGATGCCGGTTTTGGCTTAGGTGAGGCCATGGTTTCGGGTTTGGTAAATGCCGATAGTTACCAGATTAATGATGGCAAAATTGTTGGTGAGAAAATATCTTTCAAAAAATTGGCCATTCAGGCCATAAAAGGGGGAGGTACCATTTCAAAAGAAATCGAAGCTGAACAACAAGATCAAAAAGCGCTTACAGCTGAACAGGTTTTGAAACTCGAAGGTATAGGAAGAAAAATTGAAGCACATTTCGGCCGGCCACAAGATATCGAATGGTGTTTGGCCGATGGCCTGTTTTATATCGTTCAGAGCAGGCCAATCACAACTTTATATCCGGTGCCTGAGGCAGGCAATGAGGAGAATCATGTTTATATTTCTGTTGGTCATCAGCAAATGATGACCGACCCAATGAGGCCACTCGGTTTATCTTTATGGCAGTTAAGAGCCGCCAGGCCCATGTTTAAAGCGGGCGGAAGATTATTTGTAGATGTTACAGATAACCTGAAAACCCCTGCAGGAAAGGATGGCTTACTGGAGGCCATGGCGCAGCACGATCCGTTGATTAAAGATGCACTGATTACCATTACTGAACGCAAAGATTTTATAAAATTGTTGCCGGATGATGGAAAAGAGCCTGTGCTTGTTAAAAGCACCAAAGGATTATCAGCTCCTGATATTTTAGCACAGGTGGGCAATAACCCGGCAATTGTTTTTGAACTGATTAAACATAGTGAAGCATCGATAGAAATGTTAAAACAAAATATCCGTACAAAATCAGGACAGGAGCTATTTGATTTTATTCTTGAAGACATCGGGCTATCAAAAAAGATGACATTTGATTCGAAACATATCAGTGTGATCATCGCCGCTATGAACGCTGCATCCTGGATTAATGAAAAAATGGGCGAATGGTTAGGTGAAAAAAACGTAGCAGATGTACTTTCTCAATCCGTATCAAATAATATCACTTCCGAAATGGGTTTGGCACTATTGGATGTAGCTGATGTAGTTCGTCCTTATCCTGAAATCATCGGTTATTTACAAGATATTAAAGACGATCATTTTTTGGATAAACTGCTACACTTTCAGGGCGGAAAAATAGTTAAAAATGCTATTGATGATTACCTGGATAAGTATGGCATGCGGTGTGCGGGCGAAATTGATATTACAAACACGCGTTGGAGAGAAAAACCATCTATATTGATTCCGGTTATCCTCAGTAATATCAAAAATTTTGAGCCAGATGCCGGTAAGCTGAAATTTAATCAGGGAAGAGCACAGGCTTTGGAAAAAGAAAAAGAATTATTGGACAGGCTCGCGTTATTACCAGAAAGTGAACAAAAAATCAGTGAAACCAAAGAAATGATCAGCCTGCTCCGCAATTTTGCCGGTTATCGCGAATATCCAAAATACGGAATCGTTAGTCGTTTTTATATTTATAAAGAAGCCTTGATGAAAGAAGCCGAAAAGCTTTTACAAGCCGGGGTAATTAACGAAAAATCTGATATTTATTACCTCACTTTCGAGGAATTAAAGGAAGTTGTCGTTACCCATAAACTCGATGAAAATCTTATTGTACAGCGAAAAGAAGAACATTTGTTGTTTGAAAAACTTAATCCACCACGTGTAATCACTTCTGATGGTGAAATTATTTCAGGCAGATATCACCATGAAAATCTTCCGGATAATGCCATTGTAGGTTTGGCGGTATCATCTGGTGTAACAGAAGGACGGGCACGTGTAATTTTAAACATAGAAGATGCTGACCTGGAAGAAGGAGATATATTGGTAACCACCTTTACCGACCCAAGCTGGACGCCATTATTTGTAGCCATTAAAGGCCTGATTACTGAAGTTGGCGGCCTGATGACTCATGGTGCCGTTATTGCACGTGAGTATGGCTTACCGGCAGTTGTTGGTGTAGAAAATGCAACCAAACTGATTAAAGATGGGCAACAGATCAGGGTAAATGGTGCGGAGGGTTATATCGAACTCCTTTAACTTTCAATATACCCAAAAGCGCAATCAGCACTTTTGGGTATTAGATTCTAACTATTTTCTGATCGAAATAAACGTTTGTAAAATAACAGATGTCATTACAAAAGCTAAACCGATATAAAAAGATAAATTCAGCTCTTTGCCCTCGTTAAAAAATAAAAAAGCCAGTATAATGGAATATACAGGTTCGAGGTTGAAACTCAGGTTTACTGTAAATGCAGAAATCCTTTTCAAAGATTCGGCAAACAGAATGTACAGGCCAACGGTGCAAAAAGAAGCCAGTAAAATCAGGTAAGCTGTATCTTTCCAATTTGGAATGATGCTTTCAACCGGAAAGAAATGCAGATAAACCGGAAGTAAAATACCTAAACCAATTGTTCCGCCAAGCATCTGGTAATAGTTGATCAGCCTGCTATCGTACACCTTAACCAATCTTTCGTTATAAATTGTATAAAGCGCAGCAAATGCTGATGATATCACGCCTAAACCAATTCCCAGTTGAAAAGAAGAATCGAAATGAAAAATCAGGGCTATGCCGAAAAGGGTGAGCAAACTCAATAAAAGTTCGGATAGGTTAAATTTTTGCCTGTTAATTAATGGTGAAAAAACTGCAGTGAAAAAACTGGTTAAACAATAACACACCACACCAACCGAAATATTCGAGTATTTGATACTGGCGTAAAAAAACACCCAGTGTACAGTAATAAACATCCCGATTTTAGTGATATGAAACTTTTCTTTGAACTTAATATTGGTTGCAACCTTAAACAGTTTTAAAACCAGCAATAAAATAATAGCCGAGAAGAATACCCTATACCAAACCAAAAGACCTTCGTTAAGGGAAATAAGTTTACCGAAGATGCCGGTAAAACCTGCAAGTATTACCGCAAAGTGTAATACCAGATATGATTTTTTCATAAAAAACTAGCTGTCGTCCCCAGTAGGGCATAAATTAATAAATAAATTGTTTAGGCAAAGTTTAAGTACCGGTAATAAACCAGCACCATGCCATTACATAGCAATGCTATTTATTAAGGTGTTGGAGGAGGAAGACAGCTCTTTCTGTTCATGTCTGTTGTTTATGCTAAAGTAGTAAATTTAATTGAAAAAGCGTGGGCGTTTGGCGATAAACGTTTAAAGTTTGTTTCTTACTTGTGTTAATATTCAGATGTCAGATGTCCGAAAGTCCGAAGTTTGGTTGTATCTTAAGTAGCCGCCCAGCTTTGCACCCTCTATGGATTCTCTCTGTGTCCTTTGCGGTAAAAATGGAAAGTAAATCAGTCGGAGGTCAGATGTTCGAAAGTCTTAAGTTATGACGCAAATAGAATCGCCCTTCGCTCAACGCCCCACGCTCTCCGCTCCAATTTTGTATCACGATTAATACCAATCATTTGCCAAAACAGTATTATTTTTATCGCAAGATTAACTAACATGATAAATAAATATTGGCTTACTGTAACGGCTTGTACTTTAGCCATTACAGCAAATGCTCAGCAAAAAGCTTTAACCGTAAACGATTACGAAAGAGCAGAAAGTTTTATGAGCTATAATACCGCAAAGTACATTGACAATGCCAGCGGGCAGCCCAACTGGCTTGAAGGTGATAAATTTTGGTACAGTATCAAAAACAATGGCACCGAACAAACTTTTTTGGTAGATCCGGTAAAGAAAACCAAAATCCCAACTACCGATTATAAAGGCGGCGAAATGCCATCACGACGCATGGGAGGCCGCAATGAGGTTTTATCTCCCGATGGCAAAAAAGCCATTTTAATTAAAGATTACAATCTTTTTATGAAAGATGTGGCCTCCGGCAAATTAACACAACTCACTACCGATGGCATTAAAGATTACGGTTACGCCACCGATAACGCAGGCTGGAAACACAGCGATGCGCCAATTTTACGCTGGTCGCCTGATTCGAAAAAGATAGCCACTTTTCAGCAAGATCAACGCAATTCAAAAGATATGTACCTGGTAACCACGAATGTGGGCGCGCCGGTATTAAAAGCCTGGAAATATCCTTTGCCGGGTGATAAACAAATCGCGACCATCAGAAGGGTAATCATTGATGTAGAAAATCCAAAAGTAATTTCACTGAATATTCCTGCCGATCCGCACCGCGCAACGTTAAGCGATGATATTTCGAGCAGCGGTACTTTTGATGATATCGATTGGAAAGCCGACGGCTCAGAAGTGGCCTTTTTGTCCACCTCCCGCGATCATAAAAACGAAAAATTCCGTATTGCCAATGCCACCACAGGTGCGGTCAGAGAAGTTTTCGAAGAAACCGTAAAAACACAGTTCGAGTCGGGTCAGGGCGCGATTAACTGGCGCTATCTTCCGGCATCGAAAGAAATCATCTGGTACTCGGAAAGAGATAACTGGGGGCATCTTTATTTGTACGATTCCGGTAGTGGAAAATTGAAAAACCAGATTACCAAAGGTGATTTTGTGGTTTCGCGTTTGGTTAAAGTGGACGAAAAATCCAGAACTCTATATTTTTTCGCCAATGACCGCGAAAAAGGTAATCCTTATTTCAGTTACCTGTATAAAATTGGCTTCGACGGTAAAAATTTAACCCTTTTAACACCAGAAGCCGGAAATCATCAGGTGGTATTTTCTCCGTCTTTCAGGTATTTTGTAGATAGTTACTCACAACCAGATGTGCCGCCTGTTACCGTATTAAGGAGCATCGATGGAAAACTGATCAACACGCTAGAAAAAACAGATGTTTCGAGATTAACCGCTACAGGCTGGAAAGCACCAACCCCGGTTTCACTTAAAGCTAAAGATGGTAAAACTGATATTTATGGTTTGGTTTTTACGCCAACAAAAATGGATGCCAGTCAAAAATATCCGGTTATCGATTATATCTATCCTGGTCCGCAGGGTGGTAGTGTGGGTAGCTGGGCATTTGCCGCATCGCGTGGCGATAACCAGGCTTTGGCCGAACTCGGCTTTATTGTAGTGGTGATAGAGGGAACCAGCAATCCTGACCGTTCTAAAAGCTTCCACGATATGAGCTATGGCAATATGGCCGAAAATACTTTGCCAGATCAGATTGCTGCCATCAGACAGCTTTCGGCAAAATATCCTATTGATACTACAAAAGTTGGCATCTGGGGGCATTCTGGTGGTGGTTTTGCTACTGCTGCGGCCATGTTCCGTTATCCCGATTTCTTTAAAGTAGGTATCTCCGAATCAGGAAACCACGATAACAGAAACTACGAGGACGATTGGGGCGAACGCTATAACGGCCTGGTAGAAAATTCAGATTATGAAGCTCAGGCGAATCAAAATTATGCTAAAAACCTTAAAGGAAAACTGATGCTGGTGCATGGTTTAATGGATGACAACGTGCCGCCATATAATACACTATTGGTAGTGGAGGCGCTTGAAAAAGCCAATAAATCATTCGACCTGGTTATTTTTCCAAACAGTGCCCATGGTTATGGTGCTTACTCACCTTACATGATGCGTCGCCGCTGGGATTATTTTGTCCAAAACCTTTTAGGGGCAGAACCTCCAAAAGATTACCAGATGAAAAGTCCAACATCAAGATAATTTCTAAGAGCAGCTTTAACCGGTTGCTCTTTTTTTATATTATAGTAAACAATGCCCGTTCCTGTCGGTTTATTTTTTAAATAATTATCATGGGAAAAACCAGAGATCAGAATAACGTTATCATCACCGGTGCTACCGGGATGGTTGGCGAAGGCGTATTGATGAAATGCCTGAATAGTCCCGAAATTAACAGCGTATTAGTCATTAACCGCAAACCATGTGGTTATGTTCATCCAAAACTCAAAGAAATTATTCATTCTGATTTTTTCGATTTTTCGAAAATAGAAAGTGAGCTAACCGGCTATAATGCCTGTTTTTTTTGCTTAGGGATAACTTCAGTAGGCGTTGATAACAATACCTACTACAAAATGACCTATACCCTCACCATGCATGTAGCGCAAACATTAAGTAAGCTCAATAATGATATGACTTTTTGTTATGTTTCTGGCGGAGGAACCAATGAAAACGGCCGTTTGAAATGGGCACAGGTAAAAGGCAAAACCGAAAGCGATTTAACAAAATTACCTTTTGAGCAGGTTTTTAATTTCCGCCCGGGTTTTATTAAACCATTGCCAGGGCAGAAATATGCACATAAATTCTATAAGTATATTAACTGGTTATTTCCGGTTGGCAGGGCCATTTACCCTGGTGGTTTCTGTACCATGGCCGAGCTGGGGCAGGCAATGATTAACACCTTAAGCCATAACGATGAAAAACGTGTTTTGGAAGGGAAAGACATCATTGCTTTAGCTAAAGAATAAGCTCAGGTATCGTGTAGATACCCGAGCTCATCTTCAACTGGTTAAGGATTTGGTTTAGGTTAATTGATTATTTTGGGTTTAATATAAGGCAGCTGTTGCGTCTTTATCTTTTTGCGATAATACTGTAGCACCCGAATTGCATTGACCACCATTCATCAATGATGAGGCATCAGTTCCGGGAACGCCAGGTACATTTGTTGCTGTAGATTCGCCTTGGGCAGACCAGTTGGTATGTCTGAAAGAAATACAGTGACCAAATTCGTGGCAAATGGTTCGTGCACGTTGGGCAAAAGAATTACCTGCTATAGCCGATTTATTAATGCGTACAAGTGCTCCTGCACTACCTCCCGATGGAAATTGTGCCTGTCCGCAGGTTACGAATCCCGGAGATGCAGCTAAAGCTTCGTCTTTAATTAAAATATCGTAAGGGGCTGTGGTTACAATACTAAAACGCAAGGTAGAATTTGGTACACCATTCCATTGAGCAATTGCACTATTGATCTCGCTGCTCATAGATGTCATAGATGGATCTACAAAAATCCTGATGTTCAGTTTTTTTGTTGCGTTTACAATACTACCGGTATAATATTGTTCGATTTTTGTACCAACACCATCAGCAGGTATTTGCATGTTTTTAGGAAACAAAATATCTTCTTCTACAACAAATTCACTTCCGTTATCTACGATACTCGATGCAGGGAAGCCCAGATCTTTAATATACTGCAAAACTTTGTCGGCATTTTTTACAGTTTCCTGTGGTACTGTTTGTGCCGATTCCTGGTTTTTTTTACAGGCTGCAATTACCATTGCAACCATCGCAACGATAGCGATTCTTTTTAGATTTTTTTTCATGTTTTGTTTAGGTTAGTTAATCCTTAAGTGCTGATGAAACAAATGTAACAGAACGTGTTACATAAATTTTGGCCTATATCAGAATTTTACACGAAAACTTAATTAGTATGTGTTGTAATTATTTAAAATCTTATTTGTATTTAAAAATTTACGTCAACTATCGTATTTCAGGATAATTTTTTTGTTAAAAAAGAGTTTTGCAATGCATTTTTTGCCTTAATAAAAGAAGTAAACAGTGGGCAAAAAATATTTTTTAATCTGGTTTTACGCTGCCATAGGGTTGTCAGTGCCCGGTGTTTTCTTTGTATAACTAAAACAAAAAAGATATGGTACAAGAACAATTATTCGCAGAAACAACGGACGAAACCTCCCTTGTTTATTTGATGAAAAATTATGCTAACTACAATTTCTGGGCAAATTTGACCTTGATAAACTGGTTAAAAAAACATCCGCAGCAGTTACTGGAACAAGAAGTGCCGTCGAGTTTTAAAAGTGTAAAGTTAACCCTTGCGCATATTTTACAAACACAGGAATATTGGTATTCTATCCTTGCCAAAACCGAGTTTGAGTTTCAGGAATATGGAAGTTTAGCTGATGTTTTTAATTCATTATTGAAGCAGTCAGAAAATTTGGCTGTTTATGTTACTGCTATTGGAGAAGATAAGTTTAATGAGAAAACAGAAATTCAGAGTCCGTGGTTTACATCCGATTTCCAGAATTTTGAATATGTATTGCATGTTTTTAACCATAGTACTTATCACCGTGGTCAGATCATCACTATGTGCCATAATTTAGGCATTACAGGAGCACCTATGACGGATTATAATTTCTATAATGTAATGGCGAAATAAGAATTATTTGCTTATTTAGTAGTATTAAACACTAAATAAAACGCTATGGATTTAATGCTGGGTGCTATAACCCTTTTTGCCGGTGATTATGCACCGGTAGGATTTGCTAAATGTGATGGCTCGCTGCTGTCCGTTACTAAAAATATAAAGTTGTTTTCTATCCTCAAAACAAGGTATGGTGGCGATGGCATGTCGAACTTTGCCTTGCCTAAACTTCCGTCAGTAGAAGGTGCAATATATATCATTGCTACAGAAGGTGTTTATCCCGGACATCCTTCGGATTAGTAATTTATGATTAACAAAAAAGGTGATGATCACGCGATCACCACCTTTTTTTATTATTTCTTATTGTCTTGTTTCCTTTGATTGTCTTTATTAGAAGTCTGGTCAGACCGTTGCCCGCCGCCATTGGTTATACCCTGGATTTTTTTATCCGTTTTAACATCATGATTTGCACGATCTGCTATTGAACTGCCCTGAACCGTTGGATTGTTTTTTGGTGTGCCTGTATTTTTCATAACTGTAAAATTTAGGTGAATAATATTGCAGAGCGCTGTATTAACAACCAACGTGATGTTGGATATGTTTTGATTTTTTGAAAGTTGTGGTAGTCAAATAAAATCTATCTGAAATAGATCTCTCCGTTCCGCTTCGCTCCAGTCGAGATGACGGAAGCGTGGAAGTTGCAAAACCAGTTAACCAATTTAAACAGTTAACCACCAATGAACTAATGACAAGTAAACGAATGAACCCCTTAATACAACAAAAATATAGTTGGCTGTTTGTGCAGGTCTATCTCCTCTTTGCGCCAGTTATAAACGCTCTGGGTTTTAATAAATTCATTTTCTGCTGTGAGGTTACTGGCTACACAAACCTGCGTGTTGGGTTTGCAGCTTTTTAATACCTCTTCGAAAAGCTGGTTATTACGGAAAGGGGTTTCGATAAAAATCTGAGTTTGTTTATAACGGCTTGCCGATAAATCCAGGTCTTTAATTCTTTTGGTACGCTGCTCCTTGTCGATAGGTAAATATCCCCAGAAAGCAAAACTCTGTCCGTTAAAACCCGATGCCATTAAAGCAAGCAAAATTGAACTTGGGCCTACCAATGGAACCACTTTAATACCGCGTTTATGTGCTTCAGCTACAATATCTGCACCCGGATCGGCAATGCCCGGGCAGCCTGCCTCGCTCATTAAACCTACATCTTTCCCGGCATTAAGCTCAACAAAAAACTGACCCAAATCGGTACGGTTATGTTTGCCGTAATCATGTACGATCAGATCTTTTTGAGGGGTTTTTAATCCCGCCTCCTTTAAAAACCGGCGTGCAGTTTTACTGTTTTCTACTATGTAGGTATCAATCTGGTTAATGGTATCAACCAGGTAAGGAGTAAATGTTTTGTGTGCTACCTCTTCTGCCAATGGTACGGGAACGAGGTATAAAGTGCCTTTTTGCATGTTACAAAAATACTCACAATAAATAGAATTTAAGTTCTAAACTTTAGGGTACTGGCAATATAATCTCTTTTATAAGTAAAGGTGTAGCAAATTTTATTTCTAACTGACTAATTTTCTGCACAATTAAAACGTACTTAAAACGTTAAATATTAGTTAAATATGCCTTCCGGGGCAATATTTAAAGGAAAACGCAAAAAACTATGCTTGCATATTAAACCATCTGCATTTTTGGTTCTCTAATTGATACACACACATTAGGTTATTAAAAATAAAACACACAAATGAAAACACTGAAATCTACGGCACTTGTGCTGGGGCTCTTTGCGCTCCTTGCCGGAACCACAACCCTTGTCAGGGCACAAGACTATCAAAACGATTACCAGGATGATGGTTACAGCACTGGCAATGTTTCTTTACAAACTTTTTACGACGAACTTTCGCCTTATGGAACCTGGATTCAGGATCCGCAATATGGCTACGTTTGGCGTCCGGATGTAGATCAAAGTGATTTCCGTCCATACTATACAAACGGACGTTGGGCCATGACAGAATATGGCAATACCTGGGTTTCCAATTACGATTGGGGCTGGGCACCTTTCCACTACGGCCGTTGGGTAATTAACAGTTACAGACAATGGATCTGGTTGCCTGATACCAATTGGGGACCGGCATGGGTTGACTGGAGAAGTGGCGATGGTTATTACGGCTGGGCACCAATGGCACCAAGCATCAGTATTAATTTAAGCTTTGGCCGCCGTTATGTAGTGCCGGAATTCTGCTGGAATTTTATTCCGCAGCGTAATATTTATATCAATACTTTCCCACGATATGATTATGGCCGCAACAATGTGTATATCCGTAACACAACCATCATCAATAATACTTATGTGTATAACAGAAGAACTTATTATGGCGGACCACGGGTTGAAGATATCAGACGTGCAACCAACAGGGATGTAACTGTTTATAGGTATGCTCAGAGTTCAAGACCTGGCGCAAGCAGGGTTGGAGGAAGAGAGGTTTCTATTTACAGACCAAGACCAGAGCGTAATGTGGATAACCGCAGTGCTGCACCTAAAAGATTTGAGCAGGGCAATGCGGGTTTCAGCAGAAGTGGAAGAAATGAAGGTTATACCAACCGCGATCAGAGAGGTGGTAATCCAGGCAATAACGATAACCGTTTCGGATCAAGGGATAACCGCAATGCTACACAACCTGATAGAAATAATGGCAGAGATAACAACCAGCCAAATAACAGGGGCGAAGCTTACAACAGGGATGCAAACGGACGTGTTAGCCGTGGAGGAACCAATGGTATTGATAATGGCAACAGACAGGATAATGCCAACCGCGGTCAGGATCAGCAACGTTTAGAGCAGATGAGGCAGCAGCGCAATCAGGATCGCATGAGCCAGGATCAGCAACGTACGCAACGTGATGTTCAGCCACAACGAGGTGCAGATGATCAACAACGTGCGGCTCAAATGGAGCAACAGAGAGCCCAGCGTAACGAACAGATTCAACAACAACGTTCACAACAAGCCCAGCAGCAGCAACAAGAAAGGGCTCAGCGCGATGTACAGGCACAGCAACAACGTAATGAGCAGATGCAACAGCAACGTGCACAACAGGCGCAGCAGCAACAGCAGGAAAGGGCACAACGCGATGCGCAGGCACAGCAACAACGTAATGAGCAAATGCAGCAGCAACGTGCACAACAGGCACAGCAACAGCAGCAGGAAAGGGCACAACGCGATGCGCAGGCTCAGCAACAACGTAATGAGCAAATGCAACAACAACGTGCACAACAGGCACAACAACAGCAACAGGAAAGAGCGCAGCGTGATGCTCAGGCTCAACAACAGAGGGCTCAGCAACAGCAGCAACAACAACAGAGACAAGAACAAAGAAGATCGGAAGCTCCGCCTCAACAAAGAGGTGGTGGTGAAAGCGGAAGACCATCAAGAGGTGGTAGAGGATAGATGGAAAAGTCCCGATGAAAATCGGGACTTTTTTGTTTAAAAGATCTTATCGCTTAACAGCAAGGATGTATGGAGTTATTAAATCTTTGAGTTTGTAAATTAAGGATCAGTAGTACTTCTGAAACGGCAATCCCGTTATTCGCTATAGCTCCGATAAAGGATCGGAGGCTGCCGCTGCTACCGGGTTTAGAAACAAAGGGTTGTGCAGATAAGTACCCAGCCAAAAATAGCACCGCCTGACGAGCCAACCAGACCCGGTTGGAGTGAACACGTAATCCCAGTTTTTCACTGGGATAAGTAAAACGGAAAGCGGGAGAGGCTTAGATAGTTGCAGAAAATTGCTCTCCAAAAAACTACAAATATTGTTGCTTAATAATAGGAATTAGCGATAGGTGATTTAATTTTTCATCCTGATATGTTAACCTTCGACTTCGCTTGGAGTGACAGTCTATGAAAAATATGGTTTAAATTACTGACCCACCGCTGCATGTAAATTACTCAAATCATTCCCTCTAAATGTACTTTCTGCATTTGGGTGCAAATTTCCTGGATCGAGTAAAAAAGTGCTGATTCCCAGTTCCAGTCCGTACCTAATTTCTGAATCAGCATCATCGCCAATAATTAAAATGTCGTTAACGTTAAGATTGTGCTGATCGATCAACTCTTCAAAAACGTCTTTCTTATTATTAACAGAAACATCCACAACACACACCTCCTCAAAATCACCGGCAATGCCCAGCATTTTAACTTTCGATACCTGTTGTTTTTGAAAGCCTGCTGTTACAATAAATTTCCGCCCCTTCAGGCTTTTGATATAATGGTAATCATCACTGGGTTTCAAAGGCTTGCTTACTTCGCGGTTTTCAAGGTAAGAAAGCACTTCGGGCATTACTTCTTCCCTAAAACCATATTTTTTAGCCACTTTTAAAAAAGGGGTTCTTAGCATATCCTGTTTGGCGAGCTGAAAGTCTTCGTTACTGATTCCTAAATCCAGACTTTCTAAAAAGCGATATAATTCACCCATTAACTGTTCTTCGTTCGGCTTTGTAAAATAAATGGTATTGTCGAGATCAATAAAAAATATACTTTTCATTGTGGATTGGTTTTTGTAAGATGAAAAAAATAAAACACCTGTGGATTAAATATGTTTAATAAGTAAATCACTAAGATCATGAAAAAAGAGACAAAAATTATAGTAGGCGTATTAGCCGGAGCAGCACTTGGTGCAACCATCGCATTGGCATTATCATCAGATTCTACCAGCGATCTTAAAAGTAAGGTAACAGACTTTTTTGCTGATCTTTTAGATGCCTCGAAAGATAAATTAGCAGGATTGGCCGAGAAAGCCACCAGTGTTGTGGATAAGGTTAAAGATAAAGCATCAGAAATAAATGCTTAAAGAATTGGAAGTGCCGGAAATATCTGGCATTTTTATTCTAAATATTTTCTAACCAACATTTCTAGATGAACATTGCTTTTCATGGAGCCGCCCGTACAGTTACGGGGAGTAAGCACCTTATTACCTTAAAAAACGGTACCCAAATATTATTAGATTGCGGATTATTCCAGGGGATGGGCCGCGTTACCGATAAATTAAACGATTATTTTGGTTTCGATGCCAAAAAAGTTACCTACCTCGTTCTATCCCACGCGCATATTGATCATTGTGGTTTATTGCCCAAACTGGTTGCAGAAGGTTTTGAAGGCAAAATTTTTTGTACTTCGGCCACGATGGACCTTGCCCGGATACTGATGATGGATTCGGCAAAAATCCAGATGCAGGATACCGAATACGCTAACCGCCACCTCCGCCATGGAGAGGAAATGGAAGAAGCGCTTTATACGGAAGAAGATGTTACCAGAACATTAAGTTTGATGAAGATTGTGGAGTATGAAGAAAACTTTGAAATTGAACCTGATATACATTTGAAATTTACCGATGCCGGCCACATTTTGGGCAGCGCTGCGGTTCATCTTACCATCACCGAAGATGGGAAACCAACACGTATTACTTTTTCTGGTGATGTGGGCCGTTATGGCGACCTGCTTTTAAAAAGCCCGCAACAGTTTGATCAGGCCGATTATATTTTAATGGAATCTACCTATGGTGATTCGTTGCATAAAGACCTCGATCCGATTGAAAATTTGCTGTTGGAGATCATCACCAATACCTGTAAAGTAAAAAAAGGCAAAGTAATTATTCCCGCTTTTGCCGTTGGCCGCACACAGGAATTGCTTTATGCTTTAAACGGATTGGAACTCAAAGGCAAATTGCCTGATGTGCCTTATTACGTAGATAGTCCGCTATCATCAAAAGCGACCGAAATTCTTAAAAACCACCCTGAAGTGTACAATAATGGTGTTAAGGAAATTTTAAAAGTTGATCATGACATTTTTGCTTTTAAAGGGCTGCGTTTTATTGAAAGTGTAGAAGAATCGAAAGCTTTAAATGAAGATCCAAGGCCATGTGTAATTATTTCGGCATCGGGTATGGCAGAGGCTGGCCGGGTGAAACACCACATCAGAAATAACATCAGCAACCAGAAAAATACGATTTTAATGGTGGGTTATTGCGAACCAAATTCGCTTGGCGGTAAATTAATTGCCGGACAAAAAGTAGTTGAAATTTTCCGCGATGAATATGAAGTAAAAGCGGAGGTGCGTTCTATAAAATCGATGAGTGCACATGGCGATTATGAAGATTTACTGCATTTTTTATCTTGTCAGGATCCGGCAAAGGTGAAACAGTTGTTTTTGGTTCATGGTGAATACGAGGTGCAGCAGCATTTCGCTACAAGGTTAAAAAATACAGGTTTTAAACATGTTGCTATTCCCGAGTATCATCAGGTATTTGAGCTGGAGTAATATAAACTAAGCGTTGGTCCGGATTTGTAATCCGGACCCATGTACTCCAGATTTTTAATCTGTTTTTGTAAGGATTGAAAATCCTTAGTTCTCAAGTCGGGATTACAAATCCCGACTAACTATTCCTTGCCCCGTCCACCACACCTCATCCATCTTACATCGTCCATCATCCTTTTTCCCTATCTTTGCCCCCATGGATGTTTTTGGTAAAGCGCTAACAGATATTTACAGAACAGGCGAGGCAGATACCCTTTGGCTGCATAATTCGTACGGCGAACCTGAAGAAATGCCTTTAGAGTTTTTCTTCCGTGATGATGAAGACATGCCGGTTTTAGAATTGCAGGCTTTGCAGATGTGCAGTGGTAAGGTATTGGATATCGGTGCCGGCGTTGGCAGTCATGCCCTGCTTTTACAAGCTTTTAACATTGATGTTACGGCTATCGACATTTCTGAGGCTGCGGTAAATATCATGAAAGATCGCGGCGTTAAAAAAGCATTTGTACAGGATATTTTCACCTATCAGGAGAAATTTGATACCATTATTATGCTCATGAACGGTATTGGCCTGACGGGAACATTGCCCGGATTCAAAGATTTTCTAATCAGATTGAAAGATCTCATTAATCCCAACGGGCAGGTAATTTTCGATTCTTCGGATATCGCTTATTTATACGAAGATATGCCAAAACCGGAAAATCAATATTATGGTGAAGTATCTTACCAGTACGAATATAAAGGGGAAAAAGGCAATTGGTTCAACTGGATTTATATAGATGAAGAAACCATTAAAAGCACTGCAAAAGAAACAGGATGGGATGCTGAACTGATTTTTGATGATGGAGAAGATCAGTATTTGGTCAAATTGACTTTAGCCCAATAATCTAAAAGTCATAAAGCTTTTTGTCGTGTCGATTTAAATCAACAGGCTCATAAATTTGTTTAATACGATTATGGGCAATACAAAAATTAAACTCAGTGTTTTAGATCAGTCGCCGGTACGAAAAGGTGTTACCGCCCGTCGCGCCATTGAAGAAACCACTATACTTGCACAAGAAGCTGAAAAATTAGGTTATCACCGTTTTTGGGTTTCAGAACATCATAATACCACCAGCCTGGCGGGTTCTACTCCAGAAGTTTTAATTGCACATTTGGCAAATCATACCAAAACTTTAAGAATAGGTTCCGGAGGCATTATGCTGCCCAACCACAGTGCTTTGAAGGTTGCTGAGAGTTTCCGTTTATTGGAAGTAATGCACCCTAACAGGATCGATTTAGGGATGGGGCGTGCGCCAGGAACCGACCGGATTACGGCCTCAATGCTCAATCCATCAAACAACTGGAGCGAACAGGATTTTGTAGAGCAACTGCGCGAACTGCAGCATTATTTACATGATACTTCTGATGGCGGCATACAGGCAAAAATAAAAGCGATACCAGTTTCTGAAACCGTTCCGCAACAGTGGTTGTTAAGCAGCAGCGGACAAAGCGCTTTGTTTTCAGCACATTTCGGGATGGGTTTTTCTTTTGCGCATTTCATTAATCCGGTAGGCGGTGCACAAGCGGTTCAGTATTACCGGGAACATTTTAAACCTTCGGTAGATCTGGCCAAGCCGGTCGAAAATGTAGCGCTCCATGTTTTCTGTTCACAAGATGAAGAAAAGGTAAAACAGCAGGAAGCTTTAATGAATTACCGGTTTTTACAACTGGAAAAAGGGAAGGGACTGCCTGCCGTTGGCTGGGCCGATATTAAGGATGTAAGTTACAATGCTGCTGAACAGGAACGGATTAAGGCCAATAAGCAGCGGATGATTTATGGTACACCCGCTGTAATTAGAGAACGATTAACCCAATTAGCTACTGATTATGACGTAAATGAATTAATGGCCGTTACCATTACCGAGCATTTTGAAGACCGGATAAGATCCTACGAATTGCTCGCTGAGATTTTTCAATAAAAATGTTCATGGTTTGTGCCCCGCGCAGACCATGAACATTATAAATTAGCGGTTTGTGAAGACACAAATTCTGGCAATTAGTGCAGATCGTTATAATTGATAATTTTTACCTCCGGATTTTTGGCCAGAATTTCTTCCATCCATTTACGGTGCGAAGCGCCAACGCCCACTACAACCCGTTTTGCTTTTTGTGCCCTCGCTTGCTCAATAATGTTTTTGCACATGCCCTCATTTCTTAACATCCATTGGGCAATCATTGCTTTTACCGATTCGGCAGGGAAACCCGCATAACCATAAAAATGAGATCCTCCATAAAAATTCCAGGCTTCATCTAATACGCCATATTTTACGGTATTCATGCCGGCATATTGATCGGCCTTGAAAACTTTAGATTCCTCATCACTATAACTCCAATAAGTTTCGATGGCTTTAACCGTTGCTGCTTCGGCAGATGTACTATCAGCTTTGGCTTTGGTGATCATGATTTTATACAACGAATCTGTTTTGGCCCAGGCTTCGTTCCAGGGTTTATCATAAGTCTGGCAATCCATTTTATAAACCTGATCCTGACCTAATTGATAAATAAGCGGAAAATAAATTTTGCTGTATTCGCTTCCTGGCCTGTACAAGGCAGCCTTTTTTAAAGAATCTACACTGCCAAACATTTTTACATACTGTGCCTGCTCTTCTTTACCAAACTTATCTTTCATGTAATTTTCGAGTATAAAAATCTGGTATTCCGCATTTGCCCTGTCCCGGTTTTTAGCATAATTAACGGCTAAATCCATACGGGTTTTATGATAGTAAGCAAAAGATGAAAGTGCTTTCTGTTCTTTTTTAATTTGTGCAGCAATATTTTTTACCGGTTCAGGGTTTAGTTTTTCAACATAATCGTGGGCTTTTTTAAAGACTTTCACTGCCCAGTTGCTTTGTTCAAGCTTTGCATAATCGCTTTCCGGTAAATATTCCCCAAAAACCATATCAGGTTTAAAGTTTTTCAGTTTATCGATGATGGCCTGAAAATTTTGTGCCGATTTAGAATTATCGTGGGCTGAGCCTACTATAACAATTTCGAGCTGGTTTTGGGCATTCGATTTAAACGCAATCGCGGTTAATAGTAAAAATGCCAGGCTAAGTTTTTGTATAATTTTCATAATGAATCTTGTTTCGTTTTTTGTTGATTCAAAGATGAGCATACGCACTTGCCTGCTATATTTAATTATCCCAAAGGCTTATTATATTATCCCAATCCGGTAAAACGGGAATTAAAAGGTTTGGATAGTGGTTTCAGGGTTTGGTCCTGAAAAAGAACCTATTCCATTAGTTTTTCGTTAAAACCAACAATCAGTTTAAAGAGATCTCTATACTCGGTAAGCGGTAAAGTTTCGGGTTGATCAAATACATCATGATAAGCTGAGGGGCCGCCCTGGGTGTAGATAAAAAATGCAGGAACGCCTCTTTCTGTAAAGAAATAATGATCGCTGTTTGCCGCTTTTCCCCTCGAATTAATTTTTGAAATATAGCGGTGTTGATTGTTAATATGATTAAGCAATGCAAATGCTTTTGGATAAACTGAAGCATTAACAACCGTCATTCCGGCCTCGCCTGTTCCAACAAGATCAAGGTTAAGGAGAAATTTAATTTTATTTAAAAGAATGAGCGGATTTTCTACAAAATACCTCGAACCTAATAGCCCGGCTTCTTCACCCGCAAAACAGATGAAACCGATAGAGTAGGGCTGTGGATGGGCAGCATAATATTTTGCCAGACTTAATAATGTGGCCACACCGGCGGCATTATCGTTGGCTCCGGGGAAATAGGTATCGGCACCCATTCCGCCCAAATGATCGTAGTGTGCAGTGATCATTAAAAGTGAATCAGGAAATCTGGTTCCCTTAACAAAAGCACAAACATTTGCTGCCTGAAAATCGGGAACGAATTTATTTTCGATATCAACACTGATTTCTTTTGGTATGGATGTAAAATATTTTTTATTAACATGAATGATTGTTTTTTCTCCGACTTCGGTTGCAACAGACCAGGTGAGTTTATCTTTTAACGAAACGGTTAACGAAGGCGTAGCCTGGTAATTAAGGCTGTCCAGCGGGGTTAAATTCGCTTGTTGCTTGATGCCGGGGCTTTCGTTATTAATAATGAAATCTTTACCGGGAATAAGTTTCTGGCCATTAATGCTAACCATCATTTTTCCGGGGAAGGTATTTACTGGAAAAGAAAAATCCTGTTTGTAATTGTTACCCATAGGTAAAAGTCCCATTTGCTGGTAAGCATCTGCAATATAGTCGGCCGCTTTTTTCATGCCATCTTTGGTATAACCCCTGCCCCAAAATACTTTTGATGTAAGCGTATTTATTACGTTACGGGTATAAACAGAATCTTGAGCAAAACTGTTAATGGTCAGAAATAGAAAGAAGATTAAGCCAGATTTTTTCATGCCTGAATTTAGTAAAATAAAGTAACTGTTGGTCGGGATTTGTAATCCCGACCCTGGTACTAAGGATTTTTAATCCTTTTAGTGGATTACAAATCCACAGTTCATAAAGTCGGGATTGCAAATCCCGACTAACATTTCAAAAAAAGGTTGACGAGTAACAGCATAGCCATTACTCATCAATCTTCTGCTAACGCTCATTTCTAACGAGCGTTGAATAATTTATCGTTTACAAACGATAGAATCGTATAGCTATTTATGCACTCGTTTGGAAACGAGCGCAAACATTTTCATGTTTAAACATAAAAAAGGTTGATGTTAACAGCCATGCTATTAATCACCAACCTTTTCATATAAGTGAGCCTATTTTACTTTACCAGATAAGGCTGTAAAGCAGTTTTAATTTTTTCTTTGTTCTGAGCTGCAGTCCATTTTTCTTTGATAGACTGATCGCCTAAGCTAAAAAGTGTTTCGTAAAGCAATTTACCGTTTGCCATGGTTTGTACTTTAAAAGTGTTTTGAGATCCGATAATATCAGCCCAAACGCCACGAACATCTGCCCAGTAGGATTTTTGGCTGGCCCACCATTTTTGTGCATTGGCGAAAGTTTTAGGATCTATTTTAGTAAATTCTTCATAACCTTTTTCAACTGCTAATAATTTATCGCCACTGGCCGAGCGTACAATCTTTTTATTATCTTGCTCGAACATCCAGCCATCTTTAGTGATGGTAATCCTGCTGCCACGGTTTAATACATTATAATCTTTACGCACGGTCGATTCTCTTCTTGGCAGTGGAGAGTCGGTTTCGCTTTGCCAAGCATCATGTCCGCCTACGTGGCTCCAGGTTCCGTAACCCTGATAACGTGGACTATCATCTACCTGATAAACTTTTTGCGTCCATTTTCCTTTTACATCGGCAGGAGTTAAGTTGCCTTTTTTCCATGCATTAGCTTCGGTGTAAAGCATAATGTCGGTATCTTCATACGTCCAGTCCTGGCGCCAGTGTTTAATTACAGTAGTATCATTAATGGCCAGCATGTGCTGGATCACGATCCTTTTAGGCTCATCAACAATAATTTCGGCCCATTCGTTACCATGGCTTTCGTAAGGCTTGCTGAATTTGTAATTTGGATCCGGAGCGGTTACTTCGCCGTAATTGAAATTCACTTCGTAAAAGCCTGCTAAAGATTTAATGGCTTTTCTATCTTTTTCCAATTTTTCTTCCGGAGAATCTGCTTTCGTTTGTGCATTAGCATTAAGGGCGATCAAACCGGTTAATACTAAAATCAGGTTTAAAAACTTCATTTTTATGATTAATTAGGGTGTGCTTAGTTTTCCGCAACTGCGGGATTTTTCTTCTTTTTCTTTTTACCCCACCAGATGATAAATCCGGTAATGGGCAAACTTGCTGCAATAAGGCTTGCAAAAAATGCCATAATTTTTCCAGGCAGGCCCAAAATAGCGCCTACATGGATATCGTAATTCATGCCAATAAGTGCTTCGCCGCCATTTTTGTCGCTTTGGTTTTTACGTGCCAATAATTTGCCTGTGTACTGATCGAATAGCAAAACATCGAAATTCCAAAAGGTTTCTTCTCCTTTGTAGCCCGTTGCATAAATGGGGGCTGTACCTCCACCAGCGGGTGACATCCCAATGCGTTCTGCATTTGTAAAAGTCTTTTTTGCCGTTTCAAAGGCTACATCGAAAGGAATGGCTTTGATGGTTTTGGTCGAATCTGATTTGGCTGTTACTTCTTTTGGTGGGCTAACACTACCTGATGCAACAACATAAACTGTTGCCTGAAACCATTGAAAGGCCCAAACCAGACCGGTTAAAGCCAGCATCAGGCAAATCGTCATCACATAAAAACCCAGTACATTGTGCATATCGTAATTGATGCGTTTAAATTTCGCCTTCCATTTGATTTTGAAACTTTTATCGAAATTCGATTTTTTGAGATTTTTAGGCCACCACATCACCATACCGGAGATTAGCAGAAAAACAAAAATGATGGTGCTCCAACCGATAATCTGCTGGCCGATGGGATGGTTAATAAGAAAGCTCCAGTGCAACATTTTAATGATGCCAAAGAATTCATACTTATAATCAGAAACCAATGTAACCTTACCTGTGTATGGGTTGATAAGAACGATATCGTAATAATCTATCGAATCGAAATACCAGAAAGCTTTAGGATCGCCGGGTTTATAGGTCATAAATTCCCAGGCCCTGTCTGGCCTGCTATAAACTGACAGAAAAGTTACTTTCTTTTTTCCGCCTAAAGCTTTTTCTGCAGTAGCCGTTAATGTACTTAAAGGAATGGTTTTTTTATTTGCCGGTACCTCAACAAAAAACTCTTTTCTATGGATAAACTCGGTAATTTCTGTCTGGAAAGCAAAAATGCAACCCGTAACACCCAGATGAAAAACCACCAGACCTGATGCGATGCCCAGCCAAAGGTGTAGCCAATCGCTGATTCTTCTTATCCGCGATTTCTTTGGTTTTTTCTGTATAGGTTTTGTAAGCGCCATTAAAGCTTTATTTAATAAAAGAACCAATTGACAATCTGGCTGCCAATTGGTTGTAAAAATTGAGTTAATCTGGTTATTTAACTTCTGTAGTGTAAGTTACCAAATGCCAGATTTTTTCGTAGTCTTTGCCGTTCAGTTTTCCCGGTGTTTTATCTTCTGTAAAAGCTTCAAGGAAATAACTTCCTTTTGTTGCTGGTTTAAAGGTGAATTTACCCTGTGCATCGGTTTCGGTAGGCTGGCCTTTTTTATCAGGACCAACAACTGTTAATTTTTGGTTTGCAAAAGGCGTATTGTTATAAATAACTTCATGAACAGCCGTTTCTCCCACCTTTAAAGCATGTTTATCCGGTCTGATGGTTAAAGCAGCATCGGCAGGAAAAACCGTGTTAATTTTTGAAGCACCCACTGCAACATCTGCAAATGCATAATATTCAATTTTTGCTTTCTCGTAAACTGCTGCTACCTCATGTACCACAGAAATTTTGTATGTTCCATCCTGATCTGGTGTAAAACTGGCTTTGTAAAAAAGCACATCCGGCGAAGTTGTTAAAACTTTGGTAGTGCCATTGGGAGCGGTTAAAACCAATTTGAAATCTTTCAGGTTGCTGAACCATTTTGCTGCCGTATCAGGTTCATTGTGTTCATACTCACCAAAAAAAACTTTTACGTCCTGTGGCTGTCCTTTTTTACCCGTTGCTGATGTTTCTATCCACAAAGCATGTGCAAATGCGCTCGAAATGCTAAACGCAAGGAATAATACTAATAAAGAGATTTTAGTTTTCATGTTTTCGGTTTTTAAAACCGTGAGCAATTGATCTGATCCAATTGCTCACGATTGATTTAATTAAAATTTATAAGTAACACTGCCGGTAAAAGTTCTTAAATCCTGAGCATTCATGGTGCTGTAACCTGTCCAGTATTTTTGGTTGGTGAAATTATCTACTTTAGCACCGATCCTGAATTTTGGATGATCGTAGAATACCGATGCGTTGAAAACTTTGTAAGCAGGAAGTATAAACACGTTTTCAGTGGTAGATGTTGGCGTGATGATTAAGTTATTCACGATTCTGTTATCACTGGCATAATTCCCGCCGGCACCTAATCCAAAACCTCTTAACGAACCTGCAGCAAATTTGTAACTGATCCATAAGTTTGCAGAGTAAGGTGAAGCTGAATAAGCATCACGGCGTCCTTCAACATCAGGTGAAGCATTTTGCAGGTAGTTATCATTATAAGCAAAACCTGCAATAATGTTTAAACCGTTAACAGGGTTGGCAACAATTTCTGCCTCTATACCTTTACTGATTTTGTTACCATCCTGGATCTGTGCATTTGGGTTCGATGGGTCCTGGTTATAGCCCCTAACCATGTCTTTCACTTTAATATAATAGTAAGATACCGATCCGGTTAGCTTACCATTAAACAGGTTGCTTTTAACACCACCCTCTACCTGGTTAGCCTGCTCCGGCTTAAATGCATCACCTTTATAATCTATACCGTTAACGTTGTTAAAACCGTTTTGGTAATTGGCAAATAACGACAACTGATCTTTAATGGGTTGGAATACCAGACCGAATTTTGGTGAGAAGGCCGTTTGTTTATAAGCGCCAACCGGTGCAGAACCCGAACGGTCTGAATTTCCTTTGTTATCAAAACGATCTACCCTTAAAGCGGCTAAAGCAATTAACCTGTCGGTTAAATTAATTACATCCGATGCATAAGCACTGTAGGTATTGGATTTAAAGTTAGACAGGTATTTAGAATAAGGGTGCGAAGCGTAAAATGCAGCCAGGTTAACCTCAGTAAAATCGTTATAGTTAGCACCATTTCCGTTTTTGTTGGTTAAATCGAAAGTATCGATCGAATAAAACAATTGATCAGAATTCTGGCGTAAATAATCTAAGCCCAGAACAACCCTGTTTTTAATGGATCCTAAATTAAAAGTACCGTTAAAGTTTTGTTGAACTTCGTAATTGTAAAGTTTGCTATTATCGGTTGATTGATCGGCTCTGGATATCATATCAGCACCTGGGCCAGCTGTGAGGTTACCCAGTGGGGGATAATTGTTGGGAACCAGAAACAAATATGTTCCACGGCCGTTAGAAAAACTATAGCTGGAGGAGAAACTGGTGTGTGATGACCAGTTGTCGTTAAATTTATAATTTGCCTGACCAAAGAAATTTGTACTGTTATACTTTTGTTTCATCTCATCACCGGTAAACGATTTGTCGTAAGGTATGCCTGATTGATCTGCCCTGTCAAAACCCAGGTCTTTTACCGGGAAATAGAAGAAAACGAATGGTTTTAACGTGTTTTTACCATTGGCAATTTCGGCATCAAAAGT
This sequence comes from Pedobacter sp. 22226, assembly GCF_052045455.1. Lineage (NCBI taxonomy): Bacteria > Pseudomonadati > Bacteroidota > Sphingobacteriia > Sphingobacteriales > Sphingobacteriaceae > Pedobacter > Pedobacter sp. 22226. The sequence goes on from NZ_JBQEPB010000007.1 coordinate 118,840, forward strand.
AAAATCCAGTTTATCGTTTACCTTATAAGCTAAACTCGGAGCAACAAAGAAGCCCCTGTCGAATACATTTTGCTGAAAAGATCCTTTGTAGTTATAAGAAGCATTAATACGTGCATAAATGTGGTTGGCTTTATCAACAGGGAAATTGAAATCGGTACTTACCCTGTTTAAATCATAACTACCTGCCGAATAGGTTACTTCTCCGCCCATACCTTCGAAAGGTTTTTTTGTAACGCGGTTAATTAAACCTCCGTACGACGTTAAAGTACTACCGAATAGGGTAGCAGATGGGCCTTTAATTACTTCAACACTTTCGATGTTTGCAGCATCATTACGGCTGGTTACATTACCTGCAATGCCGTTTCTGAGTTTGGATTGAACAATAAAGCCTCTTGATGCGTAGTATGCACCACCATCTCCGCCACGACCAGTTGATTCCCACATTTTTTGAATCCCGACAGCATTACGTGTTGCATCGTCAACCGAGAATATCAATTGATCGTTAAATGTTTCTTTGGTAATGGTGGTATAAACCTGTGGGTTTTCTAAATTGGTAATCGGCATTTTTGACACATAATCACTCTTTTGTGCGCCATATTTATTGGCCCTGCCTTTATTGATATTTACCTCGCTAAGCTGGTTTGAATTTTGGCTGATTACAAAATCGACAGTTTTATTTTCGCCGGCAGTAATTACAATGGGCTTTTCTACTGATTGTACACCAACTGCCGAAACCCTTAAAGTGTATGAGCCTGGTTTAACGCGTTGAATTTCAAAAACACCTTTATCGTTGGTTACATTTCCTAAGCCTTTTCCTTTTAAACCTACTGAAACATAAGCTGCTGGTTTTCCATCTGATGTGGTTACGGTACCGCTGATGGTAGAAAACTGCTGGGCAAAGGAGAGTAAGCTGAGAAAAGTTAATAGAAAAGTTAAACTGAAAAGTTTGATTTTAAACATGATAAGATTTATTTGGATTAATTCTAAAGAGCTGCAAAATAACGGGAGAAAATGTTATTATCCAAATTATTTTGAATTATTCTAAATAATAAAATGTTAAAATTGTATTACGATTGAAAAAAGACTTTCATTCGTGGCATTTTTTATATTTTCAATACTAAAAATCTGTATTTCTGGTTAAATTATTGGCGGAAGGATGAATTTGAAAAATATTGAAAGACAGGAATCTTTCAGGAATTTAAACATAAAAAAGCCCCATACTAAATCAATAATATTGGGGCAATTAGAAAAAAAATATTTTTATTTAATTACAATGGCCTGTAAGCTCAATGGGCGTTCTGTATCATTTGCAGGTGTTACCAAACCGCCTAGTATCACATCATAATGGAAACCAGCGGTAAAAGTAGTGCTACCTGTTGTTGCTTTAACCGTACCTGACGAGGTTTCTTTTGCATCAAGTGAGTAAGTTCCTGCATCTACGCTGATAAAACCACTTGCATTTTTAAAAGTCTTACTGGTAAATAAAGCCGTAGTTGCACTGGTTTTGGCCAAATCGAATGCAGCTGCATCCGGCGATAAATTGATGAACCGGATATAAGCTTTATCAGCTGCCGGTACAGAAAGGTCATCACCAATGGTATAAATATCTAATGCTGCAGGTTTGTTAATTAAGTAAGTAGAATAATAATTGCTGGCACTTAGTGCAACCGTTTTGGTTAATAAACTTTCGGTACTGCTGGCCGTTGTAAATTTTAAACTGTATGATCCTGCTGCGTAAGAGGTATAAGAAGCTGCACCACCAAAAGGTAAAGCAGCTGTATTAACCATGGTGCTGTTAAAATAAGCATTGTACGTAGCTAAAGATGGTGAGGTATTTACAACTCTGATGTAGGCTATGTTCGGATCGGCAGTTTCTGTCTTTTTGCAAGCGGTAAATGTTGTAAAAGCGATCAGCAAAATTAAAGTAAGGGATTTGAAACAAAACGGAGTAGAATTCTTCATGGAGTTTTAAAATTTGATTTAATATTTAGAAACATTAATAAAACGACAGTTCGGCAGCATTCGCTACAGCGATACAAATATTGTGTTTTAACCGTGTTTCAGTATGTTAAATGTTGTTAAGCAGATGTTAAAGTTTAAAGCTTCTTTTTAACAATGTTAATATTGATTGGGGCAGCAGAGATAAAATTAAAAAAAAATTAAAAGGGAACAGTTCTGTAAACCTTTATAAAGTCAGGTTAATTTAAAAAAAACAAAAGCTTAACATAAAAAAATCATGATATTATTGTGTAACTCGATTTTTATTTAAACCTTTGCACCTCAATAGAGTTAAAGCCGTTTTAATACGCAAGAAATGATTAAACAATTTTTACATAAACTTTCTGTTTCTACAGCACAAATGGTGCCTGGGAAAGGTTTGTTTATTAATCATTTTCAGCCCGTTTTTTATTACCCCACAAGCCGGCAAAATTTCACTCCACGTATTTAGTACCTAAACTAAACGTAACGAGGAATTGATCCTCTCTAAAAACCCAATTAACAAGAATACTTATAATTTTTCGTTAGAAAACGAATGGATATTAACGAATTTATAGTGCAGGTTGCACTTCCTGAACATCGTGTATTTGCAGAACAAATTGTAACCGAGATGGCCGAATCTGCTAAAGCACGCGGTACCGGTATCGCAAAGCGTTCTCCGGAATATGTTGCAGGCAAAATGGCCGAAGGCAAAGCGGTAATTGCTTTCCATAAGGATGGCACATGGGCCGGGTTTTGCTACATCGAAACCTGGAGCCACGGGCAGTTTGTAGCCAACTCCGGTTTAATCGTATCTCCTGAATTTAGAAAAGCAGGTTTAGCTCACGCCATTAAGGAAAAAGTTTTCGAACTTTCGAGAACTTTATACCCAAAAGCCAAAATTTTCGGATTAACCACTGGTTTAGCCGTAATGAAAATCAATTCTGATTTAGGTTACGAGCCGGTTACCTATTCTGAATTAACGCAGGATGAAGAATTTTGGAAAGGTTGCCAAAGCTGTGTAAACTTCGAGATCTTAAAAATGAAGGAACGTAAAAACTGCATGTGTACGGCTATGCTTTACGATCCGGCTACGCAAAAACACGATGCAGCTAAAAGATTTGCCGAAGAATTACAGAAAAAACCCAAATTATACGAGCGTTTTATGCGCATTAAACAACGTTTAGTTGTTAAACCAAAGCCAAAAACTGGCTTAAAAGCCCTTTTATTTTTATTTACCTTTTTATTTAAGTAGCATGAAAAAAGTTGTTTTAGCATTTAGCGGAGGATTAGATACCTCATTTTGTTGTATTTACCTGGCACAAGACCGCGGATTGGAAGTACACTCGGTAATTGTAAATACCGGTGGTTTCTCTGACGAAGAGTTGCAGGAAATTGAGAAAAGGGCATATGCTTTGGGCGTAAAATCGCATGCTGTGGTAGATGAAACAGAGGGTTATTATGATGATTGTATTAAATACCTGATTTTTGGTAACGTATTAAAAAATGCAACTTATCCATTATCGGTTAGTGCAGAACGTGTAAGTCAGGCCACTGCTATTGCTAACTATGTTAAAAAAATCGGAGCTGATTATGTAGCCCACGGTAGTACCGGTGCAGGTAACGATCAGGTACGTTTTGATATGATCTTTAATATCCTGATCCCGGGAGTGGAAATTATTACCCCGATCAGGGATTTAAAATTATCACGCGAAGCAGAAATTGAATATCTGGCGCAGCATGGCGTAGAATATAGTGCCGAAAAAGCAAGATACTCGATCAATAAAGGTTTATGGGGAACTTCGGTAGGTGGAAAAGAGACTTTAACATCACATGAAACTTTGCCTGAAAGTGCATGGCCAACCCAGGTTACCGAAACAGCAGCACGTAAAGTAGAATTAACTTTCGAAAAAGGCGAACTGGTTGCCATTGATGGCGAAAAACTGGCGCCGGTAAGGGCAATCCAGAAATTACAGGCTATTGCACAACCTTTCGGTATTGGCAGGGATATCCACGTGGGCGATACCATTATTGGTATTAAAGGTCGTGTGGGTTTTGAAGCTGCCGGACCAATCATCATCATTAAAGCACACCATACTTTAGAAAAACATACTTTAACCAAATGGCAGTTAAGCTGGAAAGAGCAATTATCATCTTTTTATGGTAACTGGCTGCACGAAGGTCAGTTCCACGATCCGATTATGCGGAACATCGAAGCCTTTTTAGCCGATACACAAAAATTTGTGAGTGGTAAAGTATTTGTAGAGCTGTTGCCATACCGTTTCCAGATTATCGGAATTGAATCTAACCATGATTTAATGAGCAATAAATTTGGTAGCTACGGCGAAATGAACAACGCCTGGAGTGGAGAAGATGTTAAGGGTTTCTCTAAAATATTCGGCAACCAGGTAATGATCTGGCACAAGGTAAATAACGAAGCATAATATCAAGGGCATAAGGTAAAGGGTATAAGGTTTAAGGCTGAATGAACTTAAACCTTACACCTTAAGCCTCAAACCCTACACCTTAAATAAATGAACGAAATCCTTTCAAAAGATAACTGTTTAAGTCACTATAAATGGGGCGATAATTGTGATGGATGGAATTTTGTGAACAAGCCGGAGGCGGCAATTAAACAAGAATTAATGCCGGCTCAAACAGCAGAAAAACTACATTTCCATACTTATGCAGAACAATTTTTCTTCATATTGAAAGGACAGGCAACCTTTTTAATTGAAGGCGAAACATTTACAGTTGATGCCAATAAAGGTTTACAGATTAAAGCCGGTGATAAACATAAAATCATGAACACTGGCGTTGATGATTTAGAATTTATACTTTTTTCAACTCCATCAACCCAAAATGACAGAACCGATTGTGAATAATATAACGATAAAACAGATAGGATTAACAGAAGCTCACCTAATAGTTGGCCTGTTTAACCAGTATCGTATTTTTTATAAGCAGTTTTCGGATATCGGGATGGCCAGTGCTTTTATCAATGAACGTTTACAGCACAACGAATCGGTCATTTTTGTAGCCATTGATGATGATCGTTTGCAGCCCGTGGGTTTTACACAGTTATATCCAAAATATTCTTCAGTAAAATTAAGTAAAAACTGGATCCTAAACGATTTATATGTTGCTGAAGATTACCGCAAGCAGGGGATCGGCGAAAAACTGATTAAAACCGCCATGGATTTTGCCAGAAACAACGGGTCTACATTTGTACAATTAGAAACCGCTATTAACAATTTTACTGCGCAGCACCTGTACGAAAGTATCGGTTTTGTAAAGCAGGGAAATGACGAGGAATTTTTTCTTTATAAAATAGCACTAAACTCATAGAGATGAATAAAATTAAAGCAGGAATAATTGGTGGTGCAGGTTACACAGGGGGCGAAATGTTGCGCATCCTGGTTAATCACCCAAATGTTGAAATTGCTTTTGTAAATAGTACCAGTAACGCCGGAAACCTGATTTCTGATGTACATACAGATTTGATCGGCGATACAGATTTAAAATTTGTAAGCGATATTCCACAGGATATTGATGTACTTTTTCTTTGTGTTGGTCATGGCGATGCGAAAAAGTTTTTAGCCGCTAATCCGATCAGCGAAGACATTAAAATCATCGATTTATCACAGGATTTCAGGTTACATGAAAAATCGGCATTCGAAAACCGCGAATTTGTTTACGGACTACCGGAATTAAACCGAGATAAAATTAAAACGGCCAAAAATATTGCCAATCCAGGTTGTTTTGCCACTTGCATTCAGTTGGGTTTATTGCCCCTGGCTGCAAAAGGCCTGATTAATAAAGAAGTTCACATCAATGCAACTACGGGCTCAACCGGTGCCGGACAGAGTTTATCAACTACTTCGCATTTCAGCTGGAGAAATAATAACCTTTCCATTTATAAGGCGTTTGAGCATCAGCACCTGAACGAAATCAGCGAGAGTTTGTTGCAGTTACAGCCATCACTTTCTGATGCTTTAAACTTTATTCCACAGCGTGGAGCATTTACCAGGGGGATTTTGGCTGCGATGTACCTTGAAACTGATTTAACTTTGGAAGAAGTACAAAATATTTACGAAGCGTATTATAGTGCGCATCCTTTTACGCATGTAAGCCGGAATAATATCGATTTAAAGCAAGTGGTGAATACCAATAAAGCACTGGTTCATGTAGAAAAACATGGCGGTAAATTATTTATCATCAGCATTATAGATAACCTGTTAAAAGGCGCCAGCGGACAAGCCGTTCAGAATATGAACTTAATGTTCGGCTTTGATGAAACAGCGGGACTTAAGTTAAAGGCCGCTAATTTCTAGGTAGAAGGCTTATAGATCAAAGCTGAAAGACCAAAGACCAAAGCGAATATAGCATGATGCCAACATAAATTAAATAATGATTAAAATATCGCATTAAGCTTAGTCTTTTTGCTTTTGCCTTTAAGCTTAGAAAATGAGAGATTATCAGAAATTGGATGTTTGGAAGAAATCACATTTGATGGTTCTATATATCTATAAATTCATTTTGCCTGATTTTCCTGCTCATGAAAAATACGATTTGCAAAGTCAGGTAAAAAGAGCGGCATATTCTGTTCCATTAAATATTGTTGAAGGGGCAGGGCGGCGGACCGAAAAAGATTTTGCACATTTTCTTGATAATGCTCTAGGCTCTGTTCAAGAAATGGAATACGCTTGTTTTCTGGCAAAAGATTTAGAATATCTTGAAGAAAGCAAATATTTAGAAATTTATAAAATGGCTGGTGAAGTTAAAGCAATGTTAATTGGCTTAATTAAACACCTTAGACAATAACCAAGATTGAATACTAATAGATTAGGCTTGATGCTATATGAAATATTGCAGGAAGCTTTGGTCTTTAGTCTTTGGTCTTTAAACTTATTAAAAAATGAACTTATTCGACGTTTACCCACTTAACGATATAGAAATTACCAAAGCAGCAGGCAGCAATGTTTGGGATGCTAACGAACAACAATACCTAGATTTATATGGTGGTCATGCTGTAATTTCAATTGGCCACACCCATCCGCATTATGTACAGCGCTTGACATATCAGTTAAATAAAGTTGGTTTTTACTCTAATTCAGTTAAAATTCCATTACAGGTTCAGCTTGCCGAAAAATTGGGTGAAGTATCAGGTAAAAAAGATTTTCAGCTGTTTTTATGTAATTCTGGTGCCGAAGCAAACGAAAATGCTTTAAAACTGGCTTCATTTTACAACGGAAGAAAAAAAGTGATTGCCTTTACAGGCGCTTTCCACGGACGTACCTCTTTGGCCGTTGCTGTAACCGATAACCCTAAAATTGTGGCTCCGGTTAACCAGACCGAAAATGTAATCTTTTTGCCTTTCAACAATGAAGTTGCTTTAGAAGAAACTTTTAAAGCACAGGGCAATGATATTTCAGCAGTAATTATCGAAGGAATCCAGGGCGTTGGTGGGATCAAAGAAGCTTCTAAAAGCTTTCTTCAAAAAATCCGTTCACTTTGTGATGAATATAATGCCGTTTATATTGCTGATAGCGTACAGTGTGGCTACGGACGCACCGGCTCTTTTTACTCACACGATTATTCGGGTGTCGAAGCCGATGTTTATACCATGGCAAAAGGAATGGGGAATGGATTTCCTGTTGCCGGGATTTCCATTGCACCTAAATTTAAACCTTGGCATGGCGAATTAGGTACAACTTTTGGCGGTAATCATTTGGCCTGCGCTGCTGCACTGGCGGTTTTAGAAGTGATGGAAAAAGATAACCTGATCAAAAATGCCGAAGAAGTTGGAAATTACCTGATTGCTGAATTGAAAAAATTTGAGCAGGTGGTAGAAGTACGCGGTCGCGGATTAATGATCGGGATTGAATTACCCGAAGAACTTGCACATGTTAAAAAAGAACTATTATTTACACACCATATTTTTACTGGCGAAGCTAAACCTAACGTAATTCGTTTATTGCCTGCTTTAAACTTGACTAAAGCGCACGCTGATGAATTTTTAGCGGCATTTAGAAAATTAGTAAAATAAGTTAGATGGCAGGAAGGTAGCAGGGTGGAAGGCCTGCGAAAAGGCTAAGAATTATAAAATAAAAATTAAATCAGGCGATACTAATCGCAATTATAAATTTTGAGGGATGGCGAGATTGAGGGAGAACAAACCTTCAACCTTTCAGCCCTCACCTTTAACCTCATAGAAAAGATGAACTTGTTCACTTCCGTACACGATGTTCCAAGCATCAAACAATTTGTAAATGATGCGCTTGCGTTAAAAGCAAACCCATATGCCCACCAGGATTTAGGTAAAAACAAAACCCTGGGCTTGGTTTTTATGAACCCGAGTTTACGTACCCGGTTAAGTACGCAAAAGGCCGCCTTAAATCTGGGTATGAATGTAATGGTGATGAATATGGACAAAGAAGGCTGGGCTTTAGAAACACAGGATGGCGTGGTAATGAACGGCACAACCGTTGAACATATCCGTGAAGCTGCAGCAGTTATGGGGCAATACTGCGATATTTTGGGCCTGCGTTCTTTCCCGAAATTGAACAACCGTGAAGAGGATTACAGCGAAGATTTCTTCAATAAATTTGTGAAATACTGTGCTGTACCTGTAGTGAGTTTAGAGAGTGCAACACGTCACCCTTTACAGAGTTTTGCTGATATTATTACCATTCACGAAACCTGGACAAAACAACCCGACGGGCGTAAACCAAAAGTAGTTTTAGCCTGGGCGCCTCATGTAAAGGCTTTGCCTCAGGCAGTACCCAATTCTTTTGCAGAATGGATGTGTAAAGCACAGGAAGAAGGTATGATCGATTTTACCATTGCTCAGCCCGAAGGCTACGAGCTTTCGGAAGATTTTACGCCTAATGCCAATATTCAGTATAATTTAGAGGAAGCTTTAGCCGGGGCAGATTATGTGTATGTAAAAAACTGGAGCAGTTATAAAGAATACGGTAAAGTGTTAACCTACCCCGATGGCTGGATGATGAACAACGAAAAGTTGAAATTTACCAACGATGCCAAAGTAATGCATTGTTTACCAGTACGCCGTGATTTAGAATTATCATCTGAAATTTTAGATGGGCCAAACTCATTGGTAATCCACGAAGCTGGAAACCGTTTATGGGCTGCACAGGCAGTAATTAAGGCAATGTTGGAGGAATTGAAATAGCATTAGTTGGATGGGAAAGCCAATGAAAAATATAACAACAGATTTCGAGCAGATTATTTTGCTTATTACAGAAGCCCGGAACCGGGTTTACAGTAAAGCGAATGCAGAATTAGTAATGTTATATTTTAGTGTTGGTCAAATTGTTTCCGAAAAAGTTGCCAATGGGAAATGGGGTGATGGGACTGTAAATGATTTAGTAAACTATATTGCAGATAAACAACCCTTTTTAAAAGGGTTTAATCGTCGTGGGCTTTATAGAATGAAACAATTTTATGAAGTTTATAGTGATAAGGAAATTGTGTCAACACTGATGGCACAATTTCAAGATGCTGATAATGAGTTAAATAAATTTGTGACAACAGTGTTGACACAAATACCCTGGTCTTCTCATTTACACATTTTAAACAAAACCAAAACTATAGAGGAAAAGCTATTTTATATCCATAATTCTATCAAAGAAAAATTATCTGTAAGAGAACTTGAGCGCCAATTAAATTCTGCTACTTTTGAACGGACTATGCTTGGTAGTAAGTTTAGTTTAGCAATGACGAAACAATTACCCAAAGGAATTTTTAAAGACCCTTATGTTTTTGAGTTTTTAGCTTTACCCGAAATTCATTCTGAAAATGACCTGCAGCAGGCATTGATTAAAAACCTGCAAAATTTCATATTAGAAATGGGAAAGGGTTTTACGTATATGGGGAGTGAATACAGACTGCAGGTAGGAAATAAAGATTACTATACAGATTTATTATTTTATCACCGCGATTTGCAGTGTATGGTTCTATTTGAATTGAAGATAGAAGAATTTCAACCGGAATTTTTGGGAAAATTAAATTTCTATCTCGAAGCTTTGGATAGAGATGTTAAACGGCCTCATGAAAACCCAAGTATTGGTGTCTTGTTGTGCAAAGGTAAAGATGTTGAAGTTGTGGAATATGCCTTGGCCAGAAACTTGTCGCCAGCCTTAATTGCAGATTATGAAACTAAACTCATTGATAAAAAGTTACTTGTAGAAAAACTACACCAGCTTTCAGAAATTTTCTATAAAAATGAAGAATAAACAACTCACTATCATAAAAATTGGTGGCAACGTAATCGATAATTCAGAAAACCTGCACCAGTTTTTACTGGATTTTACCGCATTGCCCGGTGATAAAATCCTGGTGCATGGAGGTGGTAAAATTGCTACCGAACTAGGCGAATCATTAGGTATTGAAGCCAAAATGGTTGAGGGTAGGCGGATTACGGATATTGAAACCCTGCGGATTGTTACCATGGTTTACGCTGGTTTGATTAATAAGAACATGGTGGCGCAACTGCAGGCTAAAGGAAGTAATGCCATCGGATTGAGCGGTGCAGATGGAAATGTGATCAAAGCAACCAAGCGTCCGTTAAAAACCGTAACACATGGTTCAGCTCCAGGACCATTGGCTGGTGCCGTAATCGATTACGGTTTCGTTGGCGATCTGGATGAAAATTCTGTTTCTTCAACAACTTTAGATAGTTTGTTAAAAGCTGGCTTCGTTCCGGTTTTATGTGCCATTACACATGATGGTGATACGCAACTTTTAAATACCAATGCCGATACCATTGCCTCTTCTGTTGCAGTGGCGATGTCGGGATTATATGAAACGCGTTTGGTATATTGCTTTGAGAAAAAAGGCGTGCTAAAAGATGTTAACGATGATGCTTCGGTAGTAAGAGAAATCAGAGCTGATGAATTTGAAAGTTTAAAAGCAGATGGAACGGTACAAGGCGGCATGATTCCTAAGCTGCACAATGCATTCGAAGCCATAAAAAAAGGTGTTTCAGCAGTATATATTGGTAAGGCCGATGAACTGGCTGAACTTGCCGAAGGTACTTTCGGAACCAAAATGCTAAAGTAGAGGTAGAAGGCAGGAAGATAGAAAGCGGAGGGGGTTGTCGAGATGCATAAACTCATCGCTAAAAGATTTTAACAATCAGGACACAAAGGCACCGAGTTGCATTTGTAATTCTTTGTTGTGCTAACTTTCTGAATGTAAATTTTATAGGCATTTGGAGGGAAAAAGAAACCGATTTACCACTGCTTTTGCAAACTAAACCTGATAGTAATGGAAAGCTCCCGATTTTTCATCAGGACTTGTAATGGATAGCAGGACTGAACATCAATAGAATTACTGAAATTGCTTTTCAAAAACCGAAGGAAAATATAAATCTGTGTAATCAAATCATCTGTGTAATCAACCCGCAGGAAAATTAGTAAACATGACAAAAAAAATAGCCATAATCGGTAGTGGAAATATCGGTTTATCTTTAGCAAAAGGTTTGGTAAAAGCCAATTTTGCACAAGCTGCCGACATCACACTTACCCGTAGAAATATCGACCATTTAAAATCGTATGCAGAAGCCGGTTTTAAGGTAAGTAATAACAATAAACAAGCTGTTGTTGATGCCGATGTGGTGATTTTAGCGGTTCTTCCCCAGCAATTAAATACAGTTTTAGATGAAATTCAATCATCAATAGCTCCTGCTAAACATTTGGTTATTTCGGTAATTTCGGGTGTGAGCTGTGCTGCGGTGAAGGAAAAACTGGGAGCTGATGTTGAGGTAATCCGTGTAATGCCAAATACGGCCATCGCCATCGGCCAATCAATGACTTGTATGGCCAGTGATAATGCTTCGGTGGAAAACATAGCAAATGTGACCAGGATGTTTGAAACCGTTGGATCTGTGGTTAAAATAAACGAAGATTTAATGACTTCGGCTACTGCACTTTGCGCCTGTGGGATTGCATTTTTTCTAAGGGCAATCCGTGCAGCATCGCAAGGTGGTGTAGAAATTGGTTTTCACGCCGATGAGGCGCTAAAAATGGCCGTGCAAACTGCAAAAGGTGCCGCCGATTTGCTTTTATTACATGGAACACACCCGGAATCAGAAATAGATAAAGTAACTTCGCCGAAAGGTTGTACCATTGCCGGTTTAAACGAAATGGAGCACAACGGTTTTAGTTCATCACTGATAAAAGGTATTAAACTCTCGGCTTTAAAAGCGGGGAATTTATATACCAAAGAAGGTTAAAATCGATGTAAAATGGTTAAGGTAAGATGGATGATATACCTAACCAAAATTAAAAGTAACAGGTTAAAGATAAAACTTATCTTGCTACTGATACTAACTACTTGATACTATGTTACTAGAAAATATACAAAAAGAAAGTCTGGATTTATTGCGACAGTTAATCCGCATCCAGTCTTTTAGTAAAGAAGAAGACCGGACGGCGAATTTAATTGCGCAGTTTTTGGAGGAGAGAGGGATTAAGACTCAGCGTAAAATGAACAACGTTTGGGCTTATAACAAACATTTTGATGCAAATAAACCTACATTGCTTTTAAATTCGCATCATGATACGGTAAAGCCAAATTCTGGTTATACCCGCGATCCTTATGATGCCGCAATTGAAGGTGACAAATTATTCGGATTGGGCAGCAATGATGCAGGTGGATGTCTGGTTTCGTTAATCGGTACGTTTTTATATTATTACGAACAGGAAAACCTGAAATACAACATCTGTCTGGCCGCAACAGCTGAGGAAGAAATTTCTGGCAATAACGGTTTAGAACTGGTTCTGCCCGATTTAGGTGAACTGGAATTCGGAATTGTAGGCGAACCAACAGAAATGAATTTAGCCATTGCCGAACGCGGTTTATTGGTGTTAGATTGTGTATCTCACGGTAAAGCTGGTCATGCCGCCCGTGAAGAAGGAGAAAACGCCATTTACAAAGCGCTGAAAGATATCGAATGGTTCAGAAATTATCAGTTTCCTAAAGTATCTGAAGTTTTTGGTCCGTTAAAAATGACGGTAACCATTATTAATGCAGGTTCGCAACACAATGTTGTTCCGGCAAATTGTACTTTCACGGTTGATGTACGTGTTACCGATGCCTACACCAATGAAGAAGTTTTGGAAATTATCCGCGCAAATGTTGATTGTGATGTTACCCCGCGTTCTATCCGTTTAAAACCTTCGTCAATTGATAAAAACCATCCGGTAGTTCAGGCTGGTGTGGCATTGGGAAAAACTACTTATGGCTCGCCAACTACCTCTGATCAGGCTTTACTGGATATTCCGTCGGTAAAATGTGGACCAGGTTTTTCAGGTCGATCGCACATGGCTGATGAGTTTTTGTACGTACACGAAGTGGCCGAAGGAGTTGCAGGTTATGTAAATATGCTGAAACCGGTTATTGTAGGTTAACGGTTCGAAATCAAAGGCTTAAAAGTATCCTATGAGTAAATTCTTATAATATTGTTTATCTTTACATGATGAAAACTTATTCTAATTTCATAGAGATCAATTCGAATAAACGCTTTGGTAAACCTTGTATCAAAGGAACCAGGATTGCTGTTTATGATGTTTTGAGTTGGTTATCTAACGGAATGACTATTCAGAATATTTTAGAAGATTTTCCTGAAATTAAAGAAGAGGAAGTATTAGCCTGTCTGGCCTACTCTGCAGACAGGGAACATAATATAAGAGTTGCCTAGTGAAATTATTGTTCGACCAAAACATATCACATAGGATAACAAAACTTTTAGAGGCTGATTTTCCAGCTTGTGATCAAATAAGACGGTTGAAATTAGAAAACAAATCAGATAAGGAAATCTGGACTTTTGCTGGTCAGAACAGCTATGTAATTGTAACCTTCGATGCAGATTTTTACGAATTTTCGAACTTATATGGGCATCCTCCTAAAATAGTCTGGCTTCGTTTTGGAAATAATACCACCACTGGAATCGCAAAAACCTTAATAGAAAAAAAAGAATTAATAAACGATTTTGTTAAACAGGATGAATTTTCTTGTTTAGAACTTCAGTAAATAATGGAATATGAAACCTGCGTAGCAAGCTTCATTGCCGTTAAAAAATAAAGACTATAATGAAAATCTGGCAAAAAAATATAGATGTTAATCAGTTTGTAGAAAGTTTTACGGTAGGGAAAGACCGCGAACTGGACCTGCAGATGGCAAAATTTGATGTTTTGGGCTCTTTGGCACATACACAAATGCTCGAGACCATTAATCTCCTAACTGCTGATGAATTAAAAACCGTTCAGCAGGAACTTAAAAACATTTATGCTGAAATCGAAGCCGGAAATTTTACCATCGAAAACAGTGTAGAAGATGTGCACTCGCAGGTAGAATGGCTCTTAACCCAGCGTATTGGCGAAGCAGGTAAAAAAATCCATAGCGGTAGGTCGCGCAACGATCAGGTTTTGGTCGATCTGAAATTGTTTTTCAGGGCCTGCATCGAAGATATGGTTAATCAGACTTCAACTTTGTTTAATCAGTTAATTGAACTGAGCAATACGCATAAAGACAAATTAATGCCAGGTTATACCCATTTGCAGATTGCCATGCCGTCATCATTTGGTTTGTGGTTTGGCGCTTACGCCGAAAGCCTTGCCGATGATATGGAGCTGATGCTTGCTGCCTGGAAAATCACCAATAAAAATCCATTGGGTTCTGCTGCTGGTTATGGTTCGTCATTTCCTTTAAACAGGACTCTAACAACCGAATTATTGGGCTTCGAAAGCTTAAACTACAATGTAGTGTATGCGCAGATGGGCCGTGGTAAAACCGAAAGGATTTTGGCACAGGCCATGAGCGCAGTGGCCGCAACCTTAGCTAAAATGGCGATGGATGTTTGCTTGTTCATCAACCAGAATTTCGGTTTCATCAGCTTTCCTGCAGAGTTGACTACAGGTTCGAGCATTATGCCGCATAAAAAAAATCCGGATGTTTTTGAACTGATCCGTTCGCGCTGCAATAAAATCCAGGCCCTGCCGAATGAAATTGCAATGATGATTACCAATTTACCATCAGGTTATCACCGCGATTTGCAGCTGTTAAAAGAAAACCTTTTTCCGGCGATTACTTCTTTAAACGAATGTTTGGAAATCGCCACTTTTATGTTTCAGAACATCACCATCAAAGATGATATTTTGAAGGACAAAAAATATGATTACCTGTTTAGCGTTGAAGTAGTGAACCATCTGGCGCTGCAAGGCGTTCCATTTAGAGAGGCTTATAAAATTGTTGGCGAACAGATAGAAAATGGTACTTTTGCTCCATCTGGCCAAATACATCATACACACGAAGGAAGCATAGGCAACCTTTGTAATGAGCAAATTAGTGCAGCAATGCAAGACGTGCTTTCGCAATTTGGTTTCGGAAAAGTGAATAAAGCAATAGAGCATCTGGTTAAATAAATTATGCTAAATTTGTAATTATGACAACTTTAACAATAGAAATCAAGGATAAAGACGCAGGTTTTGTAAAAGAATTCCTTAGCAAAATTGGTGCAAAAGTTAAATCTGAACCAACAAGCCCGATAACCTCTGAAATTGCTCAAGCCTTAAAAGAGATTAAGGAAATGCAACAAGGAAAACGGAAGCCTTTAAGTTTAAAAGACATTTAATGGCTAATGAAGTTCTTTATTCAGATGTTTTTATCAAAAAAGCCAAAGTCTACAAAAAGAAATATCTTTCTTTAGTTGAAGATCTCTATGAACTTGAAGAGAAACTTCTCGAGAATCCGCAACAGGGTACTGATCTGGGTGCAGGGCTATATAAAATCAGACTAGCAGTAAAAAGCAAGGGTAAAGGTAAAAGTGGTGGATTTAGAATAATAACTTATTTGGTTTCAAATATGCAGGATAGTGTCGTTATCAGTATGCTAACCCTATATGATAAATCGGAAGAGCGTAATATTGATAAAAAAGAACTTCAAAAAATAATTAAAGCATTATAAATCTGCTAAAAGCAGTTTCAATATATACATATGAAAGTTTCAGTATTGGCCAGTTCATTAATTGGTTCAGAAATTATTAAAATTGGTAATGAGGTTAACGAAATGAAACGCAAAGGCGCTTCAATTGCCAATTTAACCATTGGCGATTTCGATGCCAACATCTACCCGATTCCAACTGAATTAAAAGCAGGGATTGTAGAGGCCTATAACGCAAATCAAACCAATTATCCACCTGCAGATGGTGTTTTGCCTTTAAGGGAAACCGTTTCAGAATTATTGAAAGATCGATTCGGACTGGAATATAATACCAACAGTATTTTGGTTTCTGGTGGTTCGCGTCCTTTGATTTATGCTACTTACCTGGCTTTGATCGATCCGGGTGATACTGTGGTTTTCCCGGCACCATCATGGAACAATAACCACTACTCGCATTTAACCTCTGCTAAAACCATTGCAGTAGAAACTGATGCGGAACATAATTTTATGCCAACTGCAGCACAGTTGAAACCGCATTTAAAAGGCGCAACTTTATTGGCTTTGTGTTCACCATTAAATCCAACCGGAACGATGTTCGATGCAGATTCGTTAGCCGAAATCTGCGATGCGGTTTTAGAAGAAAATGCTACGCGTGGCGCCGATGAAAAACCATTGTACATGATGTACGATCAGATTTATTCGCTTCTAACTTTTGGTAAAGAGCACGTCAATCCGGTTTCATTACGTCCGGCAATGCGCGAATTTACTGTTTTTGTTGATGGCAGCTCCAAGTGTTTGGCGGCTACAGGTGTGCGTGTAGGCTGGGGTTTTGGTCCTGAAGATATTATTAACAGGATGAAAGCTTTGGTGGGCCATATGGGCGCCTGGGCACCAAAAGCCGAGCAGGTAGCCATGTCTAATTATTTTAACGAGAAAGCACAGGTTGATACATTCCTGACCAGCTTTAAAGCGCAAATCCAGGATAGTTTAAATGCACTATACAATGGTTTTAACGAACTAAAAGCCGAAGGTTTTAACGTTGATGCCGTGGAGCCGATGGGTGCCATTTATTTAACCATTAAAATCGATTATATCGGAAAAACGACCGAGGATGGTAAAGTTTTAAAAGATAGTGCAGATGTAAATTTCTACCTGATCAAAGAAGCCGGAGCCGCTTTGGTACCATTCTCTGCTTTCGGGAACGAAGACAGTATGCCATGGTTCAGGGCATCTGTTGGTGCTTGTACTTTACAGGATATCAAAGACATGTTGCCAAGGATTAAAACAGCTTTGAGTAAATTGAAATAGAACTATCTATTGCCCGTATTAATAAATTTTTTGGAAAGCAATTGTAATGCTCATCGGTTATTGCAGTCCTGCTTTTTGGTACAAGTCCCGATGAAAAATCGGGAGCTTTTCCCATCAATCAGGTTTATTTAAGTTAAGCTTGTTCCGATCGGTTAGACAAAAAACGAAAAATCCTCTTCAAAATTAATTGAAGAGGATTTTTGTTTTATCATTATTTAGAACGAAGTATAACTCAGTCGAGAACCCGAAGGCTCTGCGAAGCAAAATCTATCTCGAGATAGATCTCTCCGCTCTGAGATTGCTCTAATCGAGATAACGATTATTAAAGCGAGTCGTCACCCTGAACTTGTTTCAGCGTCTTTTTTGCGAGATTAGATCTCTCCATTCCACTGCGTTTCAGTCGAGATGACGACATTTTTATTGGATTTTACTGTAGATTTAAGACTAAGGACTTTAGACCGGGGACTAATCCTCTCTACTTCCATCATCGGCCATTCGCACCATTTTTGGCTCAAATTTAGCCACTACGTCAACGAGTTCGGTTTGTGCTGCCATCACCTTATTAATGTCTTTATAAGCCATTGGTGCTTCATCTAAACCTGCACCGATTAAAGTTACATTATGGTCCTTTAAAATCGCTTTCATATCTGATTTCGTAATCGATTGAAAGGCTTTGGAGCGGCTCATTGCACGTCCGGCACCATGCGATGCCGAGTTGATGGCGCTTGTTTCGCCCTTACCGCGCACCAAAAAACCTGGAGCCGTCATACTTCCCGGAATAATCCCCATTACACCTTTGCCTGCTGGGGTAGCACCTTTTCGGTGAACAATTACTTCTTCACCTTCAAACATCTCTTTCCATGCAAAATTATGGTGGTTTTCTACTTTAGCTAAAACTTTTGCACCGATTGCCTTTGTTAATCTTTTATGGATCACTTCATGGCAAGCCGAAGCATAATCGCCGGCTAAATTCATCGCGATCCAATATTCTTGTCCTTCGGCCTTATTCAAATCGAGATAAGCAAGATTTGCAGCCTCTTTAGGGAGTTTACAAATCTCTTTTGCCAGTTTGGTATAATGATCTGCCACAGTAGCCCCAAAACCACGCGAACCAGAGTGGGTTAACAAAGCCACATAACGGCCTTTATCGATGTTTAAAATCTCATCGCGTTCAGCAAAAACAATAATTCCCCATTCTACAAAGTGGTTACCGCCACCCGAAGTACCCAATTGTGCCCAAGCTTTTCCATGTAAGTTTTTAAGAAAAGGAGTAGAGTTAAACGCTTCATCTTCTAAAACTTCATGATCGGCCCTTTCATTGTCTTTAAAATTCTGACCTGCACCGAATTTGGTAAATGCAATCAATTCTCTTTTGTACATCGCGTCTTTCCCGAAATAATGTTTTTCAGGAATATCGAAAATACTCAAAGCCATACGGCAACCGATATCCACACCAACACCGTATGGAATAATTGCATTTCTGGTGGCTAAAACACCACCGATTGGCAAACCATAACCTTGATGCGCATCGGGCATTAATGCACCCGCTACCGAAACAGGCAGTTTCATGGCAATATTCATTTGATTTCTTGCACCTTCTTCAATATAATCCGCGCCGAAAATAGAATAGTTTTTAGCATCGTTGATCAGTTCGATAGATCCGTCTGATTTTGGATTAGCTTCTTCAATCACGGCTGCTGCCAATGTATTCAATACCTCGTCGTCCAAAAAACTTTCGGGATAGTCTTTTACTTTTTTAAATAAGGCCAATAATTCTTTTTCTTCAATATCTGCAAAATTATCTTTCAGGATATTTAAGGCCAGGCCTACTATTTTTCCTTCGGTATAACCTATTTCGATCAGGTTATTACCTGTTATGTTGTTGTTCATTGTTTTACTTTTAATCCCCGGCAGGCAACATGCACCTAACCGAGGGGTTTCTAAATTTAATTTATTTTACGAAGATCTGTTTCAATTGATCTACAATTTGTCCGCTGCCCGATAAGCTGATGTTGTTGATTTTCTCCGCGATTTTCTCTACGTATTCCATCTCTTTCAATTTATACAACATGCTGTTATCTTCCATCAATTTGGCCGTGTTAAGCAAACTTCTGGTCGAGGCAGTTTCTTCTCTCCGGGTAATGATATTGGCCTGTGCTCGTTTTTCGGCAACTAAAACCTGGTTCATGATTTCCTTAACATCGCCTGGTAAAACGATGTCTTTAACACCACAATTGGTTAGTTTTACGCCAAGGTTTTCAACCTTATCCAAGGTAATTGTAGTTACCATTTCGGCAACTTTTTCCTTACTTTCCATCAATTCGTCAAAAGTCATTAAGCCAATACACTCTCTTAATGCCAATTGCATGGTGATGTACAATTGTTTTTCGAATTCCTTGTTATCCAGTAATGCCTTGATAATATCCTCAACTTTATACTGGATACTGAAGTTTACCCTCAACTGCGCTTTATCTTTAGTTAAAATCTCCTGACCGATAATCTCCATATTCAGTTGTCTCACATCGGTTTTCAAAAGCTGAATAGTGGTACTGTTTTTCCAGTAAACATAATTTCCTGCTTCAACCACATTTTCGAATTTGCCATCGATAAATAACAGCCCTTTTTCGAACGATTCTACTTTATAAGACCTGATATAATTCAATAAGGGCACCTTTTCCAGCAAATTTTTATCAATAGTTCCGTCAATATTAATATTACTAATATCTACTTTAACAAAAGTATATTCCGATAGACCTTTCCAAATGGCATGTCGGCCTGCGGTTAAAACAGACTTAAAGTTTTTGTTCTGATAAACTAGAGCCAATTCGTTGTCAGCAACGCTTACTAAATGGATCAGGTCTGTAAAATCTGCATTTTCCAGCAAGATGTCCAATTCGGCAACCGAGTAATGGTACTCTTTGGCTATATCGTAAAAAGCAATGCTTTCGCCAAAACCTAACCAGTAGGTTCCTGCTGTTAAAACGTTTTTTAATTTTCCTTTTTTAAACACCAATCCAACATAATTGGTGTTAATGGTTACTCTTTTCATGTTTTTTGGAGTTAGCCCTACCTAAATCCTCCCCTTGAGAGGAGGACTTAAATAGGTATGTTAATTTTTCTCTTAAAAGCGCTGCGCAAGAACATTTATCTGTTTTTTGCGGAAGAAAAAGTTGATCAGGTTTTGTTTAAAAATGAAAGGTGGTTTTTCTTATTGGTTTTATAGCCTTTGGAGCATTTTACCTTTTCGATTTAACCCATTTGATTTTTAAATCTTTTCCTGCTGCACTAATCCTTACAGAGCAAACACAGATTTGCTTTTTGGATTCCGAAAAATCTTTAAGCCAAATGCAGTTGCGCAACGCTGGTTTTGGTGGGCGGTTTGAAAAGTTGCCCTTCTTTTTAGATGGAACCTAAATCCATTGCATTACCCTTATGCGATTCCAAGTGGTGTTTGGAAGCAGGATTCGAACCTGCATTTTGGTGTTGTTATTCTACCCCTGAATTATTCCGGCAGAACCGGAAGTGGGATTCGAACCCACGGCACACAACGTGTTCAGACAATCTATCATAATCGTTATCAGTATATTCTACGCAATGTGCCCGAATACTTTGGGGCTGTTCAGAAACCCACAACATTGGATAATTTTTTATTTAGTATTGCCATTCCGATTATTTATCGGAATTTCTTTATATGATCTGATTTGCATTAACGTAACCCTGTTCCACCTATCGGGAACAGGGGTTTCTTGCTGAGCCTGATAACTAGCACAGCATAACAGAGAGCGCGTATCATTTAAAACGGTAAACTGTATTTTACAAATCAGATTGTTATTATTAATATTTTTCAAAGAACTTTATCGATTGGCGACATTACAAAGATGCCATCACCTCTACGCGGCTGATTTGCGTAGTTAAAATTATTTTACAATAAATAAGTTAACTATTTGATAATTGGATAAATAAATTTTATTTTACTTAAAAAAAGTTTCTCTTTATCATAATCTGCGCAATTACACTGCGTAGATGTTAAGCACTTTCCTATATTTATACCTAATGAAATCAACTGATATCTTGCAGAAACCTAAAACCATTCCAAAATGGCAGTAAATAAATTAGCGCTCATCAGGTATAAAACTATAGACGATTGTTTGAGAAACCGTTTCCGGAAATGGACATTAGAAGATCTTATCGAGAAAGTATCGGAAACGCTTTACGAATTGGAAGGGATTACCACCGGGGTGAGCAAACGCACCGTTCAGGCCGATATTCAGCTGATGCGGAGTGATAAACTGGGTTACAATGCACCAATAGTAGTGAAAGATAAACGCTTTTATGCTTACGAAGATCCAAATTTCAGTATTACCAAGGCGCCCATCAACAATGCGGATGTAGATAAAATGAAGGAAATTGTTGGAGTACTGAAACAGTTTAATGCCTTTAATTATTTCGACGAAATGAGCGATATGATTGCCCGTTTGGAAAATAACCTCTACAAATCGACCAAGCAGAGCGGGAATAATATCCAGCTGGAAAGCAATAAACTGGTTAAGGGTTTAGAGTGCATTCCACCCTTGTACCAGGCAGTTTTAAACAAACGGTCGTTATTAATTGAGTATAAATCTTTTAAAGCGCAGCAATCGCAACAGGGTATTTATTTTCCATATTTATTAAAGGAGTATAGAAACAGATGGTTTTTAATCTGTAAGCCCAAAAAACGACCAGGGATCTTAAATTTAGCTTTGGATCGGATTATAGAATTTCAGGAATTGCCCAACGAAGAATTTGTTCCTTATCAAGGGGTAGATTTCGACCGGTATTACGAAGATTTAATCGGTGTAACCAAAAATGAGAAAGATCGTGCCCAGAAAGTGATTCTTGAATTTACCAACGATCATGCACCTTATGTGGTAACCAAACCTTTGCATTCATCGCAGGTAATTTTAACAAAAAATGATAAAACAACCACTTTCCGGATCGATGTCGTATTAAACTATGAACTCGAACGGGAAATTCTGGGTTTTGGAGAATGCGTTAAGGTGCTTTCGCCGAGGTTCTTGATTTCTAAAATTAAAAAACGTTTAGAGCAAACTTTTAGCCAGTATGAATAATTACATTAATGAATGATTGAATGAGAGAATGTTGGCAGCTATGAGGCTATTCTCTCATTCAAAATTCACTCATTCAATCATTCTCCCCTTCAATTCTAACTCTTAAACTCGCTTGTTTTATGGAATTCGATATCAGGATAATCCTGTTTGGTTAAATTAATCATGTATTCGCTATCGGCCAGATAAACCGGATTGGCTTCTTTATCGAAACCGATGTGCTGCTGCTTACGTTTTACAAATTCTTCCAGTTTTTTTCTGTCGGTAGAAGTTACCCAGCTCGAACGGGTATAACTTAAGGTACGGAAACGACATTTTGCACCATACTCATGCTCTAACCTGAAATTGATTACCTCAAACTGAAGTTCGCCCACGGCACCAATCACCTTCCTGTTTCCGGGCTGCATCACGAATAACTGCGCCACGCCTTCATCGGTTAACTGCTCAATACCTTTTTCCAATTGTTTTGTACGCATTGGATCCATGTTTTCTACCTCTTTGAAGATAGACGGAGAGAAACTCGGGATTCCTTTAAACTGCAGTTTTTCACCTTCGGTTAAGGTATCGCCGATTTTAAAGTTGCCGCTATCGTACAAACCCACCACATCGCCCGGCCATGCTTCTTCAACAATGCTTTTTTCGTTCGCCATAAAATCCATCGGGTTAGAGAATTTCAGTTTCTTATCCTGGCGGGTATGGTAATAAAATTTATTACGCTCAAATTTACCTGAACAAATACGCAAAAATGCGATTCTATCGCGGTGTTTCGGATCGAGATTGGCGTGGATTTTAAATACAAACCCACTGAAGTTTTTCTCTCCAACCAATACATCACGTTCTTCGGCTTCTCTATGGCGTGGACTTGGAGCAATATCGATAAAAGTATCCAAAAGCTCTTTAATCCCGAAGTTATTAATCGCACTGCCAAAAAATACAGGCGCAACCAAACCATCGGTATATAAATCCTTATCTATTTTACCATAAATGCCATCAACAAGCTCTACATCGTCTTTTAAGGTATTGATCTCGTTTTCTTTGAGGTAATTTAATAAAGATGGATCATTCAAATCGTTTGCCGCCACAACCGAATCGGTTACCTTGGTTTTATCCGAATTGAATAAATTTAAATGTTTATTATAAATGCTATAAACGCCTTTAAAGGTATGCCCCTGACCAATTGGCCAGGAAAGCGGACAAAGGCTGATGTTCAGTTTTTCTTCAATCTCATCCAATAAATCGTAAGCTTCTTTACCCTCACGGTCCATTTTGTTGATGAATATAATTACCGGGGTATTACGCATCCGGCAAACCGACATCAGTTTCTCAGTCTGTTCCTCCACACCTTTTACACAGTCGACCACTAAAATCACACTATCCACTGCTGATAAAGTCCGGTAAGTATCTTCGGCGAAATCTTTGTGACCAGGTGTATCCAGAATATTGATGCGTTTGCCGCTGTATTCGAAACCCATTACCGAAGTTGCAACCGAGATACCACGCTGCTTTTCGATCTCCATAAAATCGGAAGTATTACTTTGGTTCGCTTTGTTCCTTTTTACCGCACCAGCAGTGTTAATGGCACCACCAAAAAGCAGAAATTTTTCTGTTAATGTGGTTTTGCCCGCATCGGGGTGACTAATAATGGCAAAGGTTTTACGTTTTTCTATTTCAGGGTTAAGCATAATAAAATTTTGGGTGTAAAAAGATGAAACCTTGTTAAAGGAATTTAACAGCGATAAGATTTGAATATTGTTGTTTCATCAGGCCGCAAAGATAAGTAATTTGGTTAACTGTTTAAACTTAATTGTTTAATTGAAAAGTGATTGCAATTTTTTGAGATTTGGAAAGCAGGTACAGTGGTTCTTTTTTACTGCAGTCCTGCCATACACTGTAGCTCCGATAGAAAAAATCGGAGGCTGCCGTTTCTGTCAGGTTTAGGTTGCTTTTGTAGTAATTCTATTAACGCCTTTTATTCGACTTAATTAAGCCTTTATTGGCTAAACAAAGGCTTAGTCCGAAAAATATCCACTTAAAATTAAAATTTCTCATCAATCATTCTTTAGTTTTGTGCTAAAATGTTTAGCTTTATTCGTCCCTCCGTTTATTGCTAACTAAAATTTTACTGCCGATGCCCACTTTAGAAGAAACTTCTATGCCCGCAGAAATTGCGGCCAAATTTGTTAATTACACCTCGAAACATGTTTTCTTAACCGGAAAAGCCGGAACTGGTAAAACAACTTTTTTGCGAAAACTCATTCAGCTTACGCATAAAAAGGCCCTGATTGTGGCACCTACGGGCATTGCTGCAATTAATGCTGCCGGGGTAACCATTCATTCGTTGTTTCAGATGCCTTTTGGCGCTTTTTTTCCTGATGCTGCGGGGGGATTAATCAACGAAAACATCAATTTCAATTTTAATACGCCCAAAACTTTAGTAAAACATTTAAACATGCAGGGCAATAAACGCCGCATGCTACAGGAATTAGAGTTGTTGGTTATTGATGAGGTGAGTATGCTGCGGGCCGATATGCTCGATGCCATCGATTTCGCTCTGCGTTATGTGCGAAGGAACAGAAATCTTCCCTTTGGAGGCGTACAGTTGCTGTTTATCGGCGATTTGCATCAGTTACCTCCGGTAGTAAAAAATGACGAGTGGCGCATTATGGCCAAATTTTACAAGAGCATTTACTTTTTTGATGCACTGGCCCTGCAGGATAATCCACCGGTTTATATCGAACTGGATAAAATATACCGTCAGGATGATGCTGTTTTTATCGATCTGCTAAACAACCTGCGAAACAACAAAATCACCGCTGAGGATACCGCATTGCTAAGGCAACACTTTAAGCAGGATTTTAAACCTTCGGCAGATGAGAATTACATTACATTAACCACACATAATAATAAAGCGGATAGCATTAACCGTGAGCGGTTGACTCAGCTGAAAAACAAATCTTACTTTTTCGAGGCAAAAGTTCAGGGGGAGTTTAATGAATATGCCTACCCGAATGATAAGAGCCTGGAATTAAAAGTGGGTGCGCAGGTAATGTTCATTAAAAATGATATGACCGCCGAAAAACGCTATTACAATGGTAAAATCGGCGTAGTGCACCACATAGAAAAAGATATAATTGAAATTGAACTGCCGGAAGATAAAGTGGTGATCCAGATCTCACCCTACACCTGGGAGAACGTAAAATATAAACTGGATGAAGCAACGAACGAAATTAAAGAAAATGTGGCCGGCTCTTTTATTCAATATCCCATTAAACTGGCCTGGGCCATCACGGTACATAAAAGTCAGGGTTTAACTTTTGATAAGGCTATTATTGATGTGGGCGAAGCTTTTGCCCCCGGACAGGCTTATGTGGCACTATCGCGTTTACGTTCTTTAAAAGGCCTTGTTTTAACCTCCCATCTGCGTGAGAGTGGCTTGCAACAAGATCAGAATGTTCATTATTTTTCTAAAAGCAAGCAACCTTCCGAAGTGCTTAACGAGCAGATCAGCGTAGAGAGTTATACTTTTATCCGCAGTTACCTTCTGGCAGCTTTCGACCTGAACCTGATCCGTTATTATCTTAAAGAACACCGTCAAACTTTTGATAAAAGTGAAAAATCGGCCAAGCAAAGGCATGAAGAATGGACGGATACCGTTTATACTGATTTCCAAAAAATAACCGCAACAGCCGACACCTTCGTTAACCAATTGAAAAACCTATTTGCACAACAAACAGAGCATACTTTATTTAATGTATCGAAAAGGGTAGTGGCCGCATTAAAATATTTTAATCCGCTGGTTAAAGAGATTTCAGACCGCTTTCTGGCTCAAATCGAAGTTATAAAAGAAGAAAAGCAGATCAAAACTTACGTAACCGAGCTGCTCGAACTCGAAATTCTGGTTTATGAGCAACTTAAAAAAATGCACAAAAGTAAAGCGCTTTTACAGGCATTGATTGAGGGTAAGGAATTTAGCAAGGCGGATACCGATGCATTACTAAACACAGTTGAGCGGAATAAACAGCTTCAAAAAGCTATTCAGTTAAAAGGAGAAACACTGAAAGTGAAATCTGCTGCAGAGAAAAAGAAAAAGGAACCAAAAATCGATACCAAACTGGTCAGTTTTGAGCTTTACGAGCAAGGTAAAACCATGGATGAAATTGCTAAAGAGCGAGGTTTTTCTGTGGGTACCATTGAAGGGCATTTGGCTTACTATGTATCAACCCAGCAATTGGATGTGACCAAACTGGTAAAGGCGAATAAAATCAGAAATATTGCAGATGCTGTAGAAAGTCAGAAAACAAAATCGATGGCAACGATCAGGGAGTTTTTAGGGAAAGATTACTCGTTTGGGGAGATTAAACTGGTGCTGGCATCGTTGTTTCCATCAGAGGAGTAAGCTTGCTATTTAACCATATAAGACATATAAGAACATATTAGCCATGGTGAATAAAGAATATCTGAAAGCAATGATTTATAAAATTAATGGAGCAGCGATCGAAGTTCATAAAGCACTTGGGCCAGGTTTACTGGAAAGTGTTTATCACAAATGTTTGAAACATGAAATGACTCTTCGTGGAATAAATTACAAATCTGAAATGTTAGTACCGGTTTACTATAAAGAAATTTTAGTTGAGGCAGAATTATGGTGTGATTTGTTTGTTGAAAATAGTATAGTTGTAGAATTAAAAGCGGTTGAGAAAGTATTACCAATACATGAGGCGCAAATTTTAACCTATATGAAACTTTTGGAGGTGCCAATGGGATTGATAATTAATTTTAACTGTTTGAATATTTATGAGGGTGGGCAAAAAACCTATGTAAATGATCTGTACAGATTATTGCATTAAGCTAATATCAATGATAAATCTTAAATGTTCTTATATGTCTCATATGGTTCAAATATTTTAGCAATTTCTTATCTTAGCATCCGTGGAGAAAGTTAAAGTTTTAGCGCAGTACATGCCCGAACCTGCGGCGCCGCTAATTGCAAAGTGGATAGATTATTTTCAGTGCGAATTTAAGATCTCTAAAACCCGTTCTACAAAACTGGGCGATTACCGTCATCCATATCAGGGCAAAGGCCACCGCATTTCAGTAAATTTTAACCTCAACCACTACGCTTTTTTGGTTACTACGGTGCATGAGTTTGCACATTTGCTTACCTGGAATGATTTTAAGAATAAGGTAAAGCCTCACGGATCTGAGTGGAAAAAGAATTTTCAGCGGATGATGGTTCCTTTTTTCGAATTAAATATTTTTCCTGATGATATCCATAAAGCGATTGACAATTATATGTCTAATCCGGCGGCATCGAGCTGTTCCGATCTGCATTTATCGCGTGCTTTAAAAAAGTATGATCGTAATCAAACAGAGACTTTACACTTAGAACAACTTCCGGTTAATACTAACTTTAAAATTAAAGATGGCAGGCGTTTTACCAAAGGCGAAAGGATCAGGAAGCGGTATCGTTGTATATGTTTGGATGATAAACGTTTGTATCTGTTTAATCCTTTGGCAGAGGTTTTTGTAGTGGAATAACGCAAGATCGTCATTTCGAGCGAAGTGCAACGAAGACGAGAAATCTGCCTCGAGATGGATCTCTCCATTCCACTGCGTTCCAGTCGAGATGACGACCTTTTTTATTTAAGTTTATTATAGAGACATTCCATCTACAGAAACTTAAATTCATCTCCGTCGAATAAACCTTTATCGCTGAGCTTTAAATGTGGAATTACCAATAGTGCCATAAAAGAAAGTGTCATGAAAGGAGCGACTAAAGTTGAGCCCAGCTCTTTCGCAAACTGATCTATCGAAGTATAACTTTCTGCTACTTCGTAACCATTCTGATTACTCATTAATCCGGCAACAGGTAAGGCCAGAACTTCTTCTTTCCCATTGCCGAGCGCCACTACACCTCCGATTTCCTTGATCACTAAATTTACGGCTTCACAAATGCTCTTATCGTCGGCACCAACTGCAATAATGTTATGGCTATCGTGGGCGACGCTTGAGGCAATGGCACCTTGTTTTAATCCGAAATTCTTTACGAAAGATACAGCTACAGGCGCATTGTGATAGCGGTTTACGACTATCATTTTCAAAACATCGTTTTCCAAGTCGCTGATGATATTTTGATTTGAAACTTTTGGTTTAGCAGATAACCTGTTCGTAATCAGCTGTCCATCTAAGGCTTCAATCACCGGGATTTCTTCTTGTCCGGTAAAAGGATAAACAAAATCTACTTCCTTTTTTAAGCTACAATCGAAATGGTTTACCGATTCTTTATCTTCTACATGCTTTACCCAATCGCCCACAGTTTTACCATTTTCGGCAAGCAATAATCCGTCGATATAGGTTTGTTTAACCTTGAAGTGTTTTAAATCTTCAATTACGATAAAATCTGCATCATCGTTAATATTCAATGAACCAACGTCTAATTTATAATGAAGAATAGGATTAATGCAGGCTGCCTGAAGAATATTGAAAATATCGATGCCTTTCTCTACCGCCCTCGCGCAAAGCTGATTAATATGATTTTCAACCAGGCTATCAGGGTGTTTATCGTCACTGCAAAACATCATCATATCAGGCCAGTCGTTCAATAAATCAATCAGTGCTTCGAAATTTTTGGCTGCGCTTCCTTCGCGAATCAGGATTTTCATGCCGCGCTGCAGTTTATCCAGCGCTTCTTCGGCGGTAAAACATTCGTGATCGGTGGAAATCCCTGCGTCGATATATTGTTGTACGGCATCTCCACGTAAGCCAGGCGCGTGCCCGTCAACAGGTTTGCCCAATTGGTGAGCGGCAGCAATCTTTTTTAAAACCTCTTCATCTTTATAAAGTACACCCGGGAAATTCATCATTTCGCTGAGGTATTTTATTTCAGGGCGTTCTAAAAGTGCTTTCACATCATCGTGATTTAATTCGGCCCCTGCGGTTTCAAAAATCGTGGCCGGAACACAGCTAGGTGCACCAAAATTAAATTTAAATGGTACAGTATTGCCATTTTCGATCATAAATTCGACCCCTTCCATGCCACAAACATTGGCAATTTCGTGTGGATCGCTAATGGTAGAAACCGTACCATGCACAACGGCCAGCCTTGCAAATTCGCTCGGAATTAACATGCTGCTTTCTATATGTACATGACTATCAATAAAGCCCGGAGAAATAAAATGAGCACCATCACGCTGATCGGAAATTTTGGTGATGGATTTTATCCTGCCTTTTTCTACCGCTACTTCTCCAAAGAAAATATTCCGCTTGGTGATGTCGATAATATTTCCTTCGACTTTAAAATTGCTCATGCTGTTTATATAAATTAGCCACGGAGACACGGATTTGCACGGAAATAATAATCAATATTCTCCGTGATTTCTGTGTCTCCGTGGCAAAACTATTAATATTTCAATAATTTATCTATCGTTTCTGCTAATCTTGCTTTAGCCAAAAAATCTTCTTCCAGTATTTTGCTCATTGGAATTGCCGTATCCAAACTTGCACAACGCATTACCGGCGCATCTAAGTATTGGAAGCAGTGTTCCCCGATCCAGGCTGATATTTCTGCACCAAAGCCATTAGTCAAGGTATCCTCGTGCAAAATTAAAACTCTCCCTGTATTTTTTACTGCTTCACGAACGGTTTCTTTATCCCATGGCTGAAGTGTACGCAAATCAATTAAGGTTGCGCTGCTTAGCGGGTGTTGTTTAAGGTAATCTAAAGCCCAATGAACACCTAAACCGTAGGTAACGATCGCGAATTTATTTCCATCGCTAAGTTTAATAGCTTTTCCAATCTCTGTGGTATAATAGCCATCGGGAACAGGCGTTGTTAAACTTCTGTACAGGTATTTATGTTCGAAATAAAGCACTGGATTTGGATCTTCAATTGCTGCCAGCAACAAGCCTTTTGCATCTTCCGGAAAAGCGGGATACACGACTTTTAATCCGGGGGTTTTAGTAAACCAAGCCTCATTACTCTGCGAGTGGAATGGTCCGGCACCTGTTCCGGCACCTGTTGGCATGCGTACCACAACATCGGCCTTTTCGCCCCAACGGTAATGTGTTTTGGCCAGGTTATTTACAATCTGGTTAAAACCAACGGTTACAAAATCTGCAAACTGCATTTCTACAACAGCTTTATACCCGTTTATCGATAAGCCTAAACCAGCTCCTACAATTGCCGATTCGCAGATTGGGGTATTGCGAACCCTGTCTTTGCCATATTTCGCGGTAAAGCCATCTGTAATTTTGAAAGCCCCACCATAATCGGCAATATCCTGTCCCATTAAAACCAGGTTGGGGTATTTTTGCATGGCCAGGTCCAATCCATCGGTTATGGCATCCAGATATCTTTGTTCTGTAAAAGACCCACTTGGCTGGACAACTTCCTGCTGATAAGGAAAATACATATCAGCCTCTTCCTGATTGGCATTTGCTTCAGGTTCCGCTTCGTTAAAGGCTTCTTCAACTTCTAACTCAATATCTCTTTTGATCTGGATTTTGATGTCGATTACCGAATCTGATGTTAAAATCGCCTGCTCAATTAAATAGGCTTCGTAATTGCTCAAGGGATCTTTCTTTTCCCATTCATCAAATAATTCTTGCGGAACATATTTGGTGCCTGATGCTTCTTCATGCCCGCGCATTCTGAAGGTAAGGCATTCTACCAAAACTGGTCTTGGATCCTTTCGGATTTCCATCGCCAGCTGGTTAATGGTATTGTAAACTTCCAAAATATTGTTCCCGTCAATCTGAACACCCTCAATGCCATAACCAAGCGCTTTGTCAACCAGGTTTTTACACCTGAACTGTTCAGATTTGGGAGTGGAGAGTCCATATCCGTTATTCTCAATGAGAAAAATAACCGGAAGGCCCCACACGGCAGCAACGTTTATCGCCTCATGGAAATCACCTTCACTTGTGGCACCTTCGCCGGTATAGACTAAGGTAGCGTGTTGTTTATTGGCTAAAAGATCAGCTAGGGCAATACCGTCGGCCAGGGCCATTTGTGGACCGAGGTGGGAGATCATCCCAACAATTTTATAATCCTGCGTACCGAAGTGGAAGGAGCGGTCGCGGCCTTTGGTAAAACCGGTTATTTTGCCCTGCCACTGGGCCATCAATTTTTTTAGAGGAATATCGCGTGAGGTAAAAACGCCCAGATTGCGGTGCATGGGCAAAATATATTCATCGCTTTGCATGGCCAGGGTACTACCAACTGCAATGGCTTCCTGACCAATCCCTGAAAACCATTTGCCAATCCGCCCCTGACGCAAAAGTTTAAGCATTTTGTCTTCAACCATCCGAGGGTAAAGCAATCTTTTGTATAAATTCAGTAAGAATTTGTCGTCTTTATTTCCCCGATTGAAATGCATAAGTTGTTTTTGATTGAATCTTTAAGAAATATCCCACAGATTGAAGGCTTAAATGGAATTTAAGAGTTATTACTGTTACCTCTACCATCAATTACAGATTGTTGAAATTCCTCATCAGTCAGATTTAAAAAACTTCTAAATCTTTTGTGAAGATTTTCTTTTGGCTTGTTATCTTTTCCTAAGATTTTAACAATACTTAAAGCCTCAAAATCTTGTATAAGTTTGTAAGCTTTATCGTTTTTGATTTGCAACAAAACCGTGTCCATATTTTTTTAGTGTCTATATCAAATATACAAAATATGGGGTTGACTAAATATACTTTCTGATTTAATACCGTGGACTAAAGACTCCGGACTCAAGACTCCCGACTTTTTTTCAACTCTTCCCACTGTTTAGCAAAAGATTTATCCGCTACTTTTGGCATTTCGCGGTATTTGCCCCAGCTCTTTTTAAAGAAACTTTTGAGCATGAAATTTTTAAACTTTCCTCCGAAGAAATCCATCCATTTACGCTTTTGCATCATTTTGTTAAACATGCTCCAGCCAATTTCCTCTTTCTTCCCATTATCATGAGCAGCTGCGGCATCTCTGCGGTTTAGGAGTAACATTTTATGGATATCGATTTTAACAGGACATACCTCCGAACATTTGCCGCAAAGGCTAGAGGCATAACTTAAGTGTTTAAACTCTTCCATGCCTTTAAAATGTGGGGTAATTACTGATCCAATCGGACCGCTATAGGTGGTATTATAGGTATGGCCACCAATATTTTTATATACCGGGCAGGCATTTAAACAAGCGCCACAACGGATGCAATATAAAGCCTGCCTTTGATCCTTTTGTGCCAATAAATTGGTTCGACCGTTATCCAGCAAAATGACATACATTTCTTCTGGTCCATCCGTTTCGTTAGGCTGGCGTGGACCGCTTAAAATGGTATTGTAAACGGTTAGGTTTTGTCCGGTTCCGTGTGAGGCTAATAATGGCCAGAAGAGATCCAGATCGGCCATAGAAGGGATTACTTTCTCAATCCCCACGATAGCAATATGGATTTTAGGAAAAGTGGTACTTAAACGTGCATTGCCTTCATTTTCGGTCAGGGCAATACTTCCGGTATCTGCAATTAAAAAATTTCCACCGCTGATGCCGATATCGGCTTTCAGGTATTTATCTCGGAGTAATTCGCGTGCTTTTTGTACAAGTTGTGGTGGAGTGGCATCTATTGGGGTGCCAAATTTATCGTGAAATAACTGTGCAATATCAGTTGCACTGAGGTGCATGGCCGGGGTAACAATATGGTATGGAGCCTGACCAAGCAACTGAACAATGTATTCACCGAGATCACTTTCTAAAGATTCAACGTTGTTTTTTTCAAGGAAATCGTTAAGGTGGATTTCCTCAGTAGTCATCGATTTCGATTTGATTACCGTTTTACCATTGTTTCTTTTGATGATGCTGAGGATTTCCTGCTGTGCTTCCTCTGCGTCATTGGCCCAGATTACCTTACCACCACGACGCTGGAAATTAGATTCGAATTCGGGCAGGAACTTATCGAGGTTTTCCATCACACGCCATTTGGTAACGTGCGCCTTTTTTTTGGATGCCTCTAAATTTTCGAATTTTGACAAGCCGCGTTCAACAGCTACATTGTATTTGCCAATATTATAGTTTATGGTTTTACGATGCGGTAAATCGAAAGCTTTCTCGTCAGATTTCTCTAAAAATTCTTCGGCAATATTCATTAATTTTATTTTGTAATAGGGTAACGAATATTAACTGATTTTAGTTTTTAGCTATTTCGTTATAAATTCAAAGATAGGAAACCGTACTGAGTTTATTTTTATAAAAATTGAACCATACTGTCAGAAAAACGCCTTTTTTTAGGTGTATTCTTTGAAATCGTTTAATGGCGCATTAAAATCATCACTAATTTTCATTTTTCCTTTTAGTAAACCCAATTTTCTGGTGGTTTTTCCTGCATCCCTCTTTTTTACTTCCTTGTATAAAATAAAGTCAATAAAGTTTTCTACTTGTTGCTGGTAGGCAACAGGGATCGTTTTAATTTTTTCTAAAATATGCAATTGATCCATAAACCCGCTTTATTAAAAATAACATTTTAATCTTAAAATATAAACCTCAATTCGATTAATATTTATTCGTACCGACTAATTTAAGCCTGTGTAACTAACAAGATCGTCATGCTGTCCCGATTTATCCTAATGTGTGGACATATATTTTTAAGGCGTTATGCAAACTTGCTTTAAACAACAACCTGGTTTTACCGAAGAACGCCCGTCAATCCCAAGTGCATGGAAATCAAAAAAACAGTTGCAGAACGGTACAATTGGCATTATCAAACCTAAAACGCAGTGGTTTTGTGCAGATCTCGCAAAACTTTAAACTCTTCGATATTACTGCACAAAACAGAGTGCCGCTGTTTTTTTGATGTGAGATAGGCTTGTGTGGAAGCACCTAGCTGGATTGACGAAGCGCTTTGGGTACTTTGGCGCTCCAAAGTACCATGCCTCCGCGGCATAGGAGTGGAAAAAAGATTCTTTAGACTTGTGTCCATACGATAGAATTTATCGGGATCAGCATCTTTTCTGTGAGATGGACCCTGAAATAAATTCAGGGTGACGGCTATGAAATAAAAGTATCAACCACAAAAAAGCCCCGACATTTTGCCGGGGCCTGGTATTTTTACTTATTATTTCTTTGGATTGCCTTTTCCGTCCATATCTACTACAGGGCGTTTAGGTCTGTTGGCTAGTTCCCATGCGGTAAAGTAAGTTAATTTTGCCCGCTTAGATAAAAGTGGGAAGTTGATTTTACTCACTTCATCACCAGGTTTGTGATAGTCCTGTTGCAACATGCCATCATAATAAAAGATGATCGGAATACCCAGTTTAGCGAAGTTATAATGATCTGAGCGGTAATAAATCTGCTCCGGATCTTTTGGATCGTCATATTTATAATCCAGTTTCATTTTGGTGTAAGTTGCATTAACCTGCTCACTTAATTTACCCAAATCGCTGCTTAACATGTTCGAACCAACTGAATAGATATAATTTGCTGAATCTGGTTTGCCTAAATATTCTTCACCTGTACGGCCAATCATATCGGTATTTAAATCTGCTATAGTGTTTTCAACAGGGAAAACAGGATGCTCCGAATACCATTCAGAACCCCATAACCCTTTTTCTTCACCAACAACAGTCATGAAAAGAATACTGCGTTTAGAACCTTTTCCAGCTTTTTTAGCATCAGTGAATGCTTTTGCCATTAATAAAACGCCGGTTGTTCCCGATCCATCATCATCAGCACCATTATTTACTTTGTCTTTTGCATTTGGATCAATTTCTAAACCAATATGATCATAATGGCCTGTAAGGATCAATACTTCTTTTTTAAGTACCGGATCAGAACCTTCTAAATAACCCAAAACATTTTCGCATCTAACAGCGGTTTCTGTTTTTGCTGCACTTGCGGAGAAAGGTACATTTAATACTTTTGAAGCAGGAGCCTGGCTCTCTGTTATTTTTTTCTGAAGATCTGCAACAGTAGTATTAGATGCTTTAAACAATTCATTTGCTAAAGCTACTGATATCGAAATGCGAGGTGTTTCATTTTGCTTTTGAGCTTCTATAGCGGCATTGGTTTTAACCATCACCCTGCCTTTTTTCAAGGTTTGTTTGGTGTTTTCGGTTATTCTGTCAACAGCAGGATCAATCAGGATAATGGCTTTTACATTGTTTTCAGCAAAATATTTTGCTCTTGCCTCTAATGTTGCGCGATAAGCTGCTCTGTCGATTTTTGTACCTGGTTTTAAGGTTGGATCGCCTCCGTTGAACATCATTACTACTTTACCTTTAATATCGGTACCGGCAAAATCGTTGTAGCTATCTTTTTTTATCCCATAACCAATAAATACAATTTCGTCTGTAGAGAAAGTGAAACCTTTATCGCTGATTAAGCTGGGTGATACAAGGTAATCTTTTTGATATTCTTTCGGCTGACCGTTTACGGTTAACTGGCTTTCTTTTAAAGTAACGTTAACCAGATCGATCTTTTGAAAGTAGCTGCCATTTACAGGTGCTTTTAAGCCTAACGACTTAAAATAATTGCTGATATAATCTGCGGCCATCCAGGCACCTTTAGTTCCTGTTTCGCGACCTTCATACTCATCAGAAGCTAAAACAGAAAGGTGTTTGTAAGCATTCTCAGGATTGATGGCCTTGCTGAATTTTATCGCATCCTGGTTAGGCTTAAGGGGCGTAATCTGGCTAAAGCAACTCGCTGATACGAGCGACGCCAAACCAAGGGTTAAAAATTTTTTGTTCATTATGATAATAGTTAGTTGAGTTTATTATTAACACGAAATTTTTTCAACCCTGTTCTGGTGACGGCCGCCCTCAAATTCAGTGG
Organism: Pedobacter sp. 22226; assembly: GCF_052045455.1. Taxonomy (NCBI): domain Bacteria; kingdom Pseudomonadati; phylum Bacteroidota; class Sphingobacteriia; order Sphingobacteriales; family Sphingobacteriaceae; genus Pedobacter; species Pedobacter sp. 22226. The sequence goes on from NZ_JBQEPB010000007.1 coordinate 154,995, forward strand.
TTAAAAAAGTAGTGGTAATTTCTTTTGCCAGTTCCTCTGATACAAATCTTGCCGGGATGCACAAAATATTTGCATTATTATGCTTGCGGACCAAAGAAGCGACTTCATTTTCCCAACATAAACCAGCCCTGATATGCTGATGTTTATTAGCCGTAATGGCTACTCCGTTTGCCGAGCCACATAGCAAAATACCATAAGTAAATTCGCCGTTTTCTACTGCTGAGGCCACCGGATGGGCAAAATCGGGATAATCTACAGAACTTTCAGAATAGGTGCCAAAATCTTTTAGCTCGTATTCCTGTAAAAAATCTTTTAATATTTCTTTGTATTCAAACCCGGCGTGATCCGCTCCAATAGCAATTTTAATTTTTGTATCAGACATTGTCAAATTTATAGAGAATTATGAAATCCGTTCGTAATGTTTTTGTTAGTTAGCATAGAAAGCTGCCTCGGCTTTTTTCTTCTTCCTTTCAATGTATGCCGAAACAAAAATACTGGCTTCATATAATAAAAATAACGGAGCTGCAACGGTTAGCATGGTAAGGATATCAGGTGTTGGGGTTACAATAGCTGCGATAATCAATATAATTACAGTTGCATATCTTCTGCTCGATCTCATTAATTTTGGCGTCATTAAACCAAGTTTCGAAAGGATGAAAATAATGATAGGCAGTTCAAAAATAATTCCGGTTCCTAATGTTAAGGTAGCTATCGAAGAAACATATGAATCAATTGTGAATGTGTTTTTAATTTCACTGCTCACCGTATAACCCGTTAAAAAGTTAATCGACAATGCACAAATAATAAAATACCCGAAAATAATGCCGATGATAAAAAGTACAGACGCAAAAAATACAAAGCCGCTGGCTGATTTTCGCTCATTCTCATGTAAGGCTGGTTTAATAAAACGCCAGATTTCCCATAATAAATAAGGGAACCCGAGAATAATACCGCACATTACGCAAACGTTTAGCTGGAGATTAAACTGGCCGGCCATCTCGGTATTGATAATTTCGCCGTTGATTTTGGTGATACACATATCCTTACCCAATGATGGAAAATGTTCTACCAGTTTACACATCATGCGATAGGTCCAGAAATCTGGTTTTTTCGGTCCGAAAATTATTTTATCAAGGATCTCTTCATTGAAGTAAAAAGCGATACCCGTAAAAACGGCAATGGCAATTACGGCTCTGATTAAGTGTTTACGGAGAACATCCAGGTGATCGAAAAAAGACATTTCTGCCTCTAATGTAGTGCTCTTTTGCCCGATAGCTTTTGTAAGTAGATTTTTTTTAGTGTCGCTCATGTTGAAAACAAAAATACCATTCTATTTGAATAGAATGGTATTTACGTGTTAAATATAGAAATAGTTTATATTATTCTGAGAAATGCTTGAATATATTGACAAATTCAAACTAAAAGTTAATTGTAATGCCCTCTGAGCGAATAGATTTTAATAATTTGTTCAATTTATGAGACAGCGTAAATAATTCTATGTTCTGAATTTATTCTCCTAGACCACTTGCCTGTTAGATTATATTTTAGTGGCTCTGGTTTTCCAATGCCTTCAAATGGAGAATCGCTTATAGCAACCAGAAGACTATGAATTTTCTTTTGTACAATACTATTTCCTGATTTCTTCCAAAAATCTAAATCATCGTTAGCTTTCGGAAGAAAAACTATTTCCATAAGTTATCTAAGTCAACTTTTGTGAAGTTTCCTTCTTTGAAATCTTTATCCCCTTGTAAAATTTTTTCTACAAATTCTGGGTTATAAGGCTTTTCTTTTTTTTCAAAAGAAATCTTCATGGCCTTTAATACCTGCTTTACGGCATTTAATTGGGCCTTATTTTCCGGATGTACAATTAATGTTTCCATAATTCAAATTTACTGAAATAAATTTAAACTTTTAACAAAGAAAAATCCCATCTCGTTTTACCAAAATGGGATTTGAATTTTATAGTAATTTCTATTATTCTGAAAATTCGAACGTTTCCATAAATTTAGTGGTGAAATTTCCTGCTCTGAAGTTTGGATCTTTCATCAATTGTAAATGGAAAGGGATAGTCGTTTTAATCCCTTCTATTACGAATTCACTCAGCGCACGTTCCATGGTACAGATCGCTTCTTCGCGGGTTTGTGCTACACAGATCAGTTTAGCGATCATCGAATCGTAGTTGGAAGGAATTGAATATCCGGCATAAACGTGGGTATCTACACGAACACCATGTCCACCCGGAGAATGGAAATTGGTGATTCTGCCTGGAGAAGGGCGGAAGTTGTTTGCCGGATCTTCTGCATTAATACGACACTCAATGGCATGCATTTCTGGCGTATAGTTTTTGCCTGAAATCGGAATTCCGGCAGCTACTTTAATTTGTTCTTTAATTAAATCGAAGTTGATAACCTCTTCTGTAACCGGATGCTCTACCTGGATACGCGTGTTCATTTCCATAAAGTAGAAGTTGCGGTGTTTATCAACCAAAAATTCGATTGTACCTGCACCTTCATAATTTACAGCCATTGCACCTTTAATTGCAGCCTCACCCATTCTTTCACGAAGTTCTTCGGTCATAAACGGAGAAGGAGATTCTTCTACCAGTTTCTGGTGACGGCGTTGAATAGAACAATCGCGCTCTGATAAATGACAGGCTTTGCCAAACTGATCTCCAATAATCTGGATCTCGATGTGACGTGGATCTTCGATGTATTTTTCTAAATATAAACCATCGTTACCAAATGCTGCGCCAGATTCCTGACGGGCACTGTCCCAGGCGTTTTCAAAATCTTCATCTTTCCAAACCACACGCATACCACGGCCACCACCACCGGCAGTTGCTTTCAGGATAACAGGGTAACCCATTTCGTTGGCAATAGCAATACCTTCTTTAACGCTGGTAAGCAAACCTTCCGATCCTGGGATGGTTGGAACACCGGCAATTTTCATAGTTTCTTTTGCAGAGGCTTTATCACCCATGCCATTAATCTGCTCTGGTGTAGCACCAATAAATTTGATGTTATACTCACGGCAAATGTTAGAAAATTTAGCGTTTTCTGATAAGAAACCGTAACCCGGGTGTATGGCATCAGCATTGGTTAATTCTGCAGCCGAAATAATATTTGGAATATTTAAATAAGAATCTTTACTGGGCGGGGGGCCAATACAAACAGCCTCATCAGCAAAACGTACATGTAAACTCTCGCGATCTGCGGTAGAGTAAACAGCAACCGTTTTGATGCCCATTTCCTTACAGGTACGGATAATACGCAAAGCGATTTCACCCCTGTTGGCAATTAGTATTTTTTTAAACATAATTTTTTAATTGATGATTACACCGATGATATGATTACACTGATCATTTGCGTAATGTAAACCGATATAATCAAATTTTAAATTAAATGTCATGGTTCGTGTCGCCACGAACCATTTATATTTTTTCAGTTTGTTAAAATGCAAAACTGAAGATCATCATAATTTTACGGCATTTCGGTCAGTGAGCACACAGGCCGAGGCGTAAGGTAACGTTACGATTAAATAGGTTCTACTAAAAATAACGGTTGGTCGTACTCTACCGGTGATGCATTATCAACCAGGATTTTAACGATACGGCCAGAAACTTCACTTTCGATTTCGTTGAAAAGTTTCATCGCTTCAATAATACAAACTACTTTACCTGCGCTGATCTCGTCGCCAACGTTTACAAACATTGGTTTATCCGGACTAGCTGAGCGGTAGAAAGTACCAATCATTGGTGATTTGATGGTTAAGTATTTTGAAGTGTCTTCTGCGGCAGGTACAGCAGGTGTTGCTGCAACCGGAGCAGTAGGAGCTGTAGCAACTGGTGCAGCAGCCTGTACAAGCGGAGCTTGTGGTACGGTAGCATGCACAACTGTTGGTGCCTGGTTTGTTTTGATCGTGATTTTGAAGTTTTCCTGCTCAATAGCAACTTCATTTACTCCAGAACGAGAAACAAATTTAATCAGTTCCTGTATTTGTTTGATATCCATTTTTTAGGCTAGTTATGTAAAAAATAGTGTTTATTGAATTAACTAAGTTATACTTTTTTTGTTTTATTTTTCTTGCAACCCTTTAAGGTTGATGGTTTAATGGCTGATAGTTAATGGTTATAGTGCTTAATCAGGCACCGGTTTAACTCCCAACTCAGTTACTCAGAGTCGTAGGCCCATTTAAGGTAAATTGAGCCCCAGGTGAAACCGCCACCAAAGGCAGCTAAAACGATGTTATCGCCTTTTTTCAGCCTGCTTTCCCACTCCCATAAGCATAACGGGATGGTTCCGTTGGTTGTATTTCCGTAACGTTCGATGTTGATCATTACTTTATCTGTTGTTACACCCATACGATTTGCAGTAGCATCAATAATGCGTTTATTGGCCTGGTGTGGTACCAGCCAGGCAACATCATCAGCAGTTAAGCTGTTGCGCTCCATAATTTCGGCAGCTACATCAGCCATATTGGTTACGGCAAATTTAAATACGGTTGGACCTTCCTGGTGTGCAAAATGCTCTCTTGCATCAACAGTTTCGTGTGTAGCAGGTTTAACAGAACCACCAGCTTTCATGCCCAGAAAATCTCTTCCGGCGCCATCAGTTCTCAGGATAGAATCCTGAATACCCAAACCTTCTTCATTTGGTTCTAACAAAGCACAACCACAACCATCACCAAAAATAATGCAGGTGGTACGATCTTCGTAATTGATGATTGATGACATTTTATCGCCACCAACTACCAAAACTTTTTTATGTCTGCCTGATTCGATGAATGATGCACCGGTAGAAAGACCGAAAATAAAGCCGGAACAAGCTGCCTGCAAATCGTAACCCCAGGCATTTTTAGCTCCGATTTTATCAGCTAAAACGTTTGCTGTAGCAGGGAAAGTAAAATCAGGAGTAGTGGTGCAAAAGATAATCAGTTCTATTTCACTTGCATCAATACCCCTCTTTTTAAGTAAACCGTTTACGGCATGAACCGCCATATCGGAAGTACCTAAACCTTCGCCTTTTAAAATTCTACGTTCTTTAATTCCCGTTCTGCTGGTAATCCATTCATCCGAAGTGTCAACAATGGTTTCTAACTCTGCGTTTGTAAGCACATAGTCGGGAACGTAACCATTTACTGCTGTAATAGCAGCGTGAATTTTACTCATTTTAAGAATTTTAATAAATTATTTAAATGCCATTCTAATTTTTTCTACCAATCCGGTGGTAATCATTTCTCTGGATTGGAGAACCATATTTTTAACAGCTAGCGGACTGGAAATTCCGTGTCCGATAACAACTGGAGCGTTAACACCTAAAACCGGACTTCCACCGTACTGTTCGTAATTGAAACGATCGAAGAACTCATCTTTAAGTCCTTTTTTGATGGTAAGTACGTAAAACGATTCTGCTAATTTTAGCATTACATTTCCGGTAAAGCCATCGCAAACAATTACATCCGCTTTTTCATTAAACAAGTCTCTTCCTTCAACATTACCCACAAAGTTAAACAGGTTGGTTTCTTTCATTAACGGAAAAGTAGCCATACTCAGCATGTTTCCTTTTTCATCTTCTTCACCAATGTTCATTAAGGCTACTTTAGGATCGTTGATCTGCAAAAGATTTTCTGCGTATAAACTGCCTAAAACGCCAAATTGTAATAAAATATCAGGTTTACAGTCGGCATTTGCACCTACATCTAATAATAAGCCAGTGCCGCCTTTAATTTTTGGAAGAATTGTACATAAACAAGGGCGGATGATGCCCGGAATGGTTTTAACGCTAAATACGGCGCCAACCAACATGGCTCCAGAATTACCAGCACTGGCAAAAGAGTCGAGTTTGCCTTCTTTTAAAAGGTTAAAACCAACTGCTATGCTCGAATTCGGTTTCTGAACGATTGCTTTGGTGGGATGTTCGCCCATACCAATTACTTCATCAGTATGAACGTATTCAAAATGATCTGGATTAAAACCTTCTTCTGCAAGTATGGGTTTAATCTGTTCGGTATCGCCAATGAGAACTAAATGCTCTCCGGCGTTAAGCGATTGATGAGCAGCTATTGCTCCCAAAACAATTGCTTTGGGAGCATAGTCTCCGCCCATTATGTCGAGGCCTATTTTCATAGAAAAAATCTGTTTGTGTTAAGTCAGGTGTAATCCTGAATTTTTCAGTTGACTAAGGTATGACTAAAGCCGCTGAAAACACAAACAATTTTTTAAGAAAATTACCCAATCTGAGTATTTTCGATAACCAGTTTACCGTTGTAGTATAAGTTACCATCAACGTTGTAAGCACGGTGAGGTACGTGGATAGCACCTGTTGCCGAGCATGTTGCTAAAGAAGGAGTAACAGCTTTATAGTGCGTTCTTCTTTTATTTTTTCTCTGTTTCGAGATCTTCCGTTTTGGATGTGCCATTGCTGTATAATCTAATTATTTTTTTAACTTATTAAGGGCTTCCCAACGTGGGTCGCTTGTTTGTTCATTTTCTTCGTCCTGCTTTTCGATAGATAACTGATTTAAGCGGTCAATCATTTCCTGATCGCAATCTTTACCTGCCTGATCGCAGTTTTTGATATAAGGTACCGCTACGTTAATCATTTCGTATAAAGGCCCCGATATATCAATTTCGGAATCTTTCCGGCTTAATGAGATAATTTCCTCATCATCGCTTTCCAGTTCATCTTCAGCAAACTTTACAATCTGCCTTTCGTAAAGGTTTACCGGGTAAGCAAATTCTGATAAACATTTATCACAATCTAAATTTACGGTACCAATAACTTTAAATTTTAAAAGCAACATGGTCTCTTGTTTCTCAAGTTCCAGGTCAACCTTTAAATTTCCACTTTTAATTAACGAATACTCAAATGCATTAAAAAAGGTATCATCAAGCTCATAATCAAACTGATGAGTTCCCAATTTTAATCCGGTAAACGGTAATGAAAATTGTTTTAGTGGGTTCAAAGTACTGTAAAATTTTAGCCTGCAAATGTAGGGATAAAAAAATTAGATTAAAAATGTTTTTTAAAAATTGTTGGCGTTAACTCTTGATTTTTAGACCTTACAGGTTTTCTGGTTAACTGGGATTTGCAAACCGGGCTTTAAGACAAAGAATTTTTAATCATTGGGTGGATTGGAAATCCACATCTCAGCTAGTCGGGATTGCAAATCCCGACCTACAAAATTACTAATCAGCCAGCACCATTTCCTTATTATTCCTGCTCCATTCGCTCCACGAACCAACATAAAGTTTAGGGATAGGCAAACCGGCATAATCCATGGCCAGAAGCGTATGGCATGCTGTAATACCCGAACCACAGTGTACAATTACATTTTCGGGTTTCACATGTGCCAGGGCTTCTGCGTATTTTTCTTTTAATATTTCTGGCGCAAGGAAAGCACCGGTTGCATCTAAATTTTCGGTAAAAGGAATATTTGCTGCGCCCGGGATATGCCCTGCAATTAAATCAATCGGTTCGGTTAAACCGGCAAAACGGCTGGCATCCCGTACATCGATTACAATATAATCGTCGGTTTTGGCTACTTTTTCCACTTCGTTTATATCTGATAACGGCAGGTTCCAGGCGGTGATTTGGTATTTTTCAACAGATTTTGGTATTTCTATTTTATCAGTTGTCGGGAAGCCCGCTTTAACGGCCGCCTGAAAGCCTCCGTCAATTACCTGTACTTTTTCATGTCCAATGGCTTTTAGCATCCACCAGAGTCTAGCAGCTGCATTACCGCCATTTTTATCATCATAAACAATTACATGGCTGTGTTTGGTAATCCCAAGTTTTTGTAACACGGCAGAAAACTGTTCGGCAGTAGGTAAAGGATGACGTCCGCCAACCGCAAAATCTCCGATATTGGCCAAATCTTCATTTACATCGGCAAAAAGAGCACCTGCCAAATGTTGCTCGTCATACCTGGTTTTTGAGCCGGCACTCGCATCGATGATTACAATTTCGTCGTCCTGGTTTAGCCAGGTTAGTTCTTCGGGTTTTATAATGGGTGATAATTTGTTCTCCATATTCAATTATGTATCGGCTCAAAGCTTTTGCAATATAAGAGATTTTGCAAATTAGACCTAATGTGATTTTTTGCCGAGTAAAGCCCACAATCCCAAAACCGGACCAATGGCCAGTACCATATATAGATATTGAACATTAAGCTGTTTTGATAAAAGGTTGATCACCTGAATGCTGATGATGGTAATGGCAAAACCGATACAGTTTACCAATGTTAAGGAAGTTCCCCGCAAACTTTCAGGAGAATTTTTGGCGATTAAAGAAGAAAATAATGGCGAATCGGCCGTTCCTGATAAACCCCAGCAAAATAAAAAGATAAGAAAGAGGTAAGCTGAATCACTGAACAGGAAAACAGGCGAGAGCAGACAACATAAGCCTGAAATTGCCAATGCGATGGTTGCTATTCTTTTAGCGCCAAATTTCTGGGATAGCAGTCCGCCGATCATACAGGAGATTCCGCCTGATGCAATAACCAAAAAAGAAAATAAAGGAATATTTAAAGTCGAAGAGGGATGTTTGCTGTTAAAAAGTAATAACATGCCGGGTAAAAAGGCCCAGAAAGTATAGAGTTCCCACATGTGGCCGAAATAACCGAAAGCAGCCGACCGGAACCCTGGATTTTTAAAACCATCAAAACAGGAACGGAAATTAAACTTCTGTCCCGCTGTTCTAAATGGACCGTTCGGTACCAATAATAATATGGACAGTGCACCAATTAATGATAAAGCGGATGTACCAAAAATTACATATTGCCAGGGAAAACTTGCGGTGAATGTTTTTAATAAATGCGGGAATGCGGTGCCGAATACCAAAGCACCTACCAAAAAGCCCAGCGATTTACCCAAACCATCTTTAAAGTAATCGGAGGCGATTTTCATCCCGACAGGATAAATGCCGGCAAGCATAAAACCGGTTAAAAAACGAAAAAGCAATAATAAATGTACATCTGATAATGGAAGGCAGGCGCCCAGGTTAAATAATGAAGCTGCAATTCCACAGATAAAGAACACTTTTGAGGGTGAAAAAATATCAGAAATAGCAAAAAAAGCAAAAACTAGAGTGCCACTGATAAAACCAAACTGCACCATGCTGGTCAGGTTGGCCAAAAGGTTGGTTTCGGTAGGGAAGTTTTTAACGATATCGGGTAACACGGCATTGCCCGCAAACCATAAAGAAGTGCAGAGGAACTGTGCAATAACAATTGTAGGTAAGATATAAGTGGGTTTTTTAGCGCTGCTCATCTTAAATTTAATGCACAATTTTAACTAAAATAAACCTGATAGCAGTGGAAATCCTTTTTTGTTTGCAGTAACCTTAAATATGCTTTATGCTGAGGTACGAAGCATCTGCAACCTATAAAACAGATGCTTCGTGCCTCAGCATGACAGAAGTTTAAAAAAGATTGTAACGGATAGCAGGGTTTCCGGAACCGATGAAAACCAGGCCTTGCTTTACAAAAAAATCATTACTTAATTCACTTGAGTCTTAGTTTTTAGAAAGCCCGGGGTCGGATGTCCGAAGTCAGAGGTCAATGGTACATAACCTTTCTTATTCCTACTTTAGTCTTTCAGCTTTGGTCTTTTCGCTCTAAAAACCTTCCACCTTATACCCTCAATCTTCTACCTCCTAAGAAGCATCATCCTTAATATCGAACTGTGTTTCTACCACCTTACCACCTGAACGTAACTGGTTGCCCAGCATTTCTTCCTGCTCTCTGCGGTTTTTTACAATGTGGATGGCAGAAAATAAAGCCTCAGTGAATGATGTAGAATCTGCCAGATCTTTACCTGCAATATCGTAACCTGTACCATGATCGGGAGAGGTACGCACAAAGTTTAGGCCTGCGGTATAGTTTACGCCATTGTGGAAAGCCAGTGTTTTAAAAGGAATTAATCCCTGATCGTGGTACATAGCCAAAACCGCATCGAACTGTTTATAACTGCCATTGCCGAAAAAGCCATCGGCCGGATATGGACCAAAACAAACAATGCCTTTATCGTAAGCTTCCTGAATGGCAGGCGTAATAATTTCTGCTTCTTCGGTGCCCAATAAACCATTGTCGCTGGCATGTGGATTTAAACCCAAAACTGCGATTTTCGGTTTTTCGATCCAGAAATCCTTTTTCAGACTTTCGTTGATCAGTTTTAATTTATTTACAATTTTCTCTTTTGTAATCGCAGCCGGAACATCTTTAACAGGAATATGGCCGGTAACTACACCCACCCGCAAATTTTCGCTAATGAGGAACATCAGCACATCTCTGCTGCCACTTTTCTCTTGCAGGTATTCGGTATGACCAGGAAAGGCAAAAGTATCTGATTGAATGTTGTGTTTATTAATTGGAGCGGTAACCAAAGCATCAATATCGCCGTTTACCAGATCAGCAGTGGCACGCTCTAAAGATAAAAGCGCGTATTTTCCGCCGGTTGCCGTAACCTGACCGAGTTCGACTTTTACATCTTCTTCCCAGCAATTAATCATGTTGGCACGTTTTACCTGCGCCTGATTGGCATGATTGATCACATTAAAACTGAAATCGCCGAGGTTATTTGCTTTTCTGTGGAAAGATGAAACCTTGGTATGTCCGTAAACAATTGGGGTACAATAATTTAAAATTGCAGGATTGGATAATGTTTTAATAATTACCTCTAAACCAATACCGTTTACGTCGCCTATACTGATGCCAATTTTAAGTTTATCGCTCATAATTACTGGAAAATTTTAGCGCAAATTACTGATTTTCGTTTAAAGAGGTGCTTACCGGATAAAAATTAGTTATTTTGTACAAAATAGAGTGGCCACGGAAACACTGTTTGCACGGAGAAGGGGAAAGGTTTTTCCCATTCTTTGCAAAATTTTTCTGTGGTTTCTGTGCCTCCGTGGCAAAATAAAGCGTAAAGATGAGTTTAGTAAAAGCAAAAAAACATTTAGGTCAGCATTTTTTAACCGATAAAGGCATTGCTAACCGCATTGTTGAGGCCCTGGTAAATACCGATAAATACCACCAGGTTTTAGAGGTTGGGCCGGGGATGGGAATTCTATCTGATTTTTTGCTGCAGCGGAAAGACCTGGAAACTTACCTGATCGATATTGATACCGAATCTTTCCACTTTTTAAATGAAAAATATCCTCAGCTTGGCGACAGGTTAATTAACGGTGATTTTTTGAAACTCAATTTTGATGATATTTTTCCAGGCCAATTCGCCATTATCGGGAATTTTCCATACAATATTTCTTCGCAGATTTTATTTAAGATTTTAGATAACCGCAATAAAGTGGTAGAGATGGTGGGCATGTTTCAAAAAGAAGTTGCACAGCGTTGCGCTGCACCTGCCGGTAGTAAAGAATATGGCATTTTAAGCGTATTTCTTCAGGCCTATTATAAAATTGAATATCTGATTACTGTTAAACCCGGTACGTTTAATCCGCCGCCAAAAGTGCATTCGGCCGTAATCCGCTTAACCCGTAACGAAGTAGAGACTTTAGATTGTGATGAAAAATTATTCTGGCGTGTGGTTAAAGCAGGTTTCAATCAACGTAGAAAAACCTTGCGTAATGCGGTTTCGGCGGTAATGCCAAAAGATAAAATGGACGATCATATTTATTTCGAAAAGCGTGCCGAGCAGTTAACCGTGGCTGATTTTGTGGCCTTAACGCAGCATGTGAGTAAGTTGATGGCTGTGTAATTAACATTCACTTTTGGTTAAAAAACGATTTTTATAAATATGCAAAGCATGCTTCGGCTCATTTCGGTTGCAGCAGTCCCGCTTTTCATTACAAGTCCGCACTCGTACCTCGCTTACGGGCTTTCCATTTCAATCGGGTTTATGTATTTCCTATAGTGCATTAAATCAAATGTTCTGTTTCACTAGTATGAACATTGCCCGAAACACAATTTTAAATCTGGTCAATCGTAAAATCTGTGTTATCCTGCGCTTGCGATTCTTGCAAAATAATGATCATTTTCCTTTAATTTCTCCTTTCCTTTGCGCTGTAATTTTTAGGAAACCATGATAAATTATCGCGAAATTTTTGAACAACAAGGTCTTGATTATTTAACCTATCGTGCACTGATTGACCAACTTCTGTTAGAAGGAAAAGCGACTGGTGATGTAACTTACGATTTGCACTACACCAAAATGAATGTGCAGCGCATGAACCGCGTGGATAAAACAGTTAGTTTAACTGATGAATTAGCCTCAACTGTAGATCATTTAAAAGCGAACTATAAATTTTTAGTGATTACTGAAGGCTGGTGTGGCGATGCTGCGCAGATTGTTCCGGTGTTTAATAAAATCGCGACGGCATCATTGGGTAAAATTGATCTGAAATTTGTGCTCAGAGATAAAAATCTTCCTTTAATTGATGCCCATTTAACCAATGGCGGAAGGGCTATTCCGGTTTTAATTGTTTTGAATGAATCAGCAGATCAGGTTTTAGCCACCTGGGGCCCAAGACCGCAAATTTTACAGGAGCTATTAAAGGAATGGAAGAAAGAAAGCGCTGAAATGCCGGTATTAGCAGAAAAACTTCATGGCTGGTATGCTAAAGATAAAACGCTGACGACACAGGCTGGGTTATTAGAACTTTTGAGAGGGTTGGAGAATTATTAAAGCTCAATAGATTTTAAAATATCTTCGAGTTCTTTATTCGAAATGGAATCTCTCTCAGACTTGTCATAAATAGATAAAAGATAAATTTTTTCATTAATCACGCGAACGTTGGTAATTAGCCTGACGCCACCCGATTTACCTTTTCCCTTACTAGAAATGGCTATTCTTATCTTGTAACACTCGTTACCGATAGGAATGCCTTGTATAGGGTTTGTCTTAAGATTTTCTACAAAAGTAATGATATCACTTTTTGCAGATTTGTATTTTTTACAGAGTTTTTTGAATTCTTTATTGAATAGGGATGATGTAAATACATCAAATTTCATTTATTAAATCCTCAAACCTTTTTAATTTTATCTTTCCTTTTTCTGCTAATTCAGTTTCTTTATAAGCATTGGCTAATTCATTGAGGTATTTTTCATTTGATTGCTCAATGTTCTTAATCTTAACCCCCTTAATACTTTTCAATGTTTCTAGAATTGAAAAAGCGTTATCATCCTTTATTTCCAATGTAACTTGCATAGCTGTAATTGCTTATCTAAGATAGTGATTTTCTTTCTTTAAAGAAAGTCACCTTTTAATCAACAGAAACCGTCAATCCTTCTTGCTGTAAAATTTTACGATACACTTCCATTTCGGTAAATGATCCCTCTAAAACCGGGCATTTACCTTCATTATGCACTTTCCATGCAATTTTTTCTGCCTGCGATTCGTTATAATCCAGGTATTTCATCATGCAGTAAATTACATGATCAAAAGTATTGATATCATCATTCCACAAAATAAGGCGATGTACGGTTTTTAAGGAAGTTAAAATTTCTTCGAGCGTAAAGGTCTCTTCTTTGGTTTCTGTAGACATGGTGCAAAAATAAACAATAATTTAGAAGATTTGAGATATTAGATCTGAGATATTAGATTTTAGGACGTTAGGATGAAATCTCACATCTCAAATCGCACCTCTCATATCTTTTTTTAATTAACTAACTTTGCTAACCAAATAATAATAAATACGAGCATGCACCAGTCTAAAATTGCGGGAATAGGTTACTACGTTCCGAAAAATGTATATACCAATGATGATTTAAGTCGTTTTATGGATACCAATGATGCCTGGATCCAGGAACGTACGGGGATTAAAGAACGTCGTTTTGCCGATCGGAATGAGGAAACAACCACTACAATGGGCATTGAAGCCGCTAAAATTGCGATAGAAAGGGCAGGGATTACTGTTAAGGATGTCGATTTTATTGTTTTTGCAACACTCAGTCCGGATTATTACTTCCCGGGCTGCGGCGTATTGTTGCAGCGCGAGATGGGCATGGGTGAAATCGGCGCACTCGATATCCGTAACCAGTGTTCGGGCTTTGTATATGCACTTTCGGTGGCGGATCAGTTTGTAAAAACGGGCATGTATAAAAATGTTTTGGTAGTGGGAAGTGAGAAACATTCATTTGCGATGGATTTCGAAACCCGAAGCCGTAATGTATCGGTAATTTTTGGTGATGGTGCAGGTGCAGTGGTGTTGCAACCTACGGATGAGCCTGGAAAAGGAATTTTAAGTACACATTTACATAGTGATGGTGCCGATGCTGAAATCCTGGCCATGTATTATCCGGGTTCTCATGCCAATAAATGGCTAAAAGATAAACCCGCTTATCCGGAACAGGAATTGGGCGGATTGTTTATGACGAATGAGATTTTAGAGAGTGGTGCCGCCTTACCTTACATGGATGGACCATCTGTTTTCAAAAAAGCGGTGGTAAAATTTCCAGAAGTAATTAAAGAAGCTTTGGCTGCAAATAACCTTACGGAGAAAGATATCGATATGTTAGTGCCACACCAGGCAAATCTGCGTATCAGTCAGTATGTACAGCAACTGCTGGGCTTAAACGACGATCAGGTTTTTAACAATATTCAGAAATATGGTAATACCACGGCCGCTTCTGTTCCTATTGCCTTATGCGAAGCCTGGGAAGCCGGCAAAATTAAAGACGGCGATCTGGTTTGCCTCGCAGCATTTGGATCGGGCTTTACCTGGGCCAGTGCGCTGATTAGGTGGTAGGTTTGGAGCTTGGAGCTTGGAGCTTTTGTCAAAAAGCCAAGCAAGTTAAGGTAAAATAAGAAAGTTACCTCATCAAAATAGATCCGTCATTTAGAGCGGAGTGCAACGAAGTCGGGAAATCTATAGCTAAAGATCTCTCCACTCCGCGTTGCTTCGGTCGAGATGACGACTGCACTTTTCTTAATTACCTTAAATTCTTAATGGTAGAAACCGTCTATTGCGTTTTCGGCCTGATAAAATCAGCTAAATAACTGCATTCTTCTGATGCAGTAGCATAAAAAGGCGTTTTATTATAATCAAGCCTCAATTCTTTAAGGTAAGGATTATTATAATTGGCCTTGATAAAGTTTCTCCATTTTACATCCTTTTTATCATAATAATAAAATGATAGCGGATTGGCGTTCATAATAATCTGCTTTTGCAAACATTTGGCCAGCATAAAAGTACATTTTGCTTTAAAATCGGCATTGGTGCTTAAAGCCCTCGCTTTTAAATACCATGCTTTTGCGGTTTGCGCTTTTTTGTAATCGCCATCATACACATATTTTGCCGGATTGGTATTGTCGTATGATGACCAGTCGTAACTGATCAGGAACCAGCTATTACCGAAATAACCTGTCTGGTAAACTGCATTGGCCATTTTATAATAATACAGCGCTGCGTTCTTTTTATCGCTAACGGTTAATTTCTGCAAGCGGAGCATTTCTGCAGCAAAGGCTTTTTTGGTGACAGATGCTTTTGCAGTTACATATTTTTTAGGATAATCGTTAATGGTCTCAATAAAAGGATTGGCATACAATTTTGAATTAGCTTCATCTTCATACCAGTTCTCCGGACTGAAATACTTGTAATTCGCCGAAACTTTTGCAAACATCTGCACAGCTTTATCATACTGATGCGTTCGCAGATAGGTAGTGCCATAAAGTTCATAAAAATCGTCATTTTTAAGCTGGTTTAAAGCTGACGCTAATAAACCGGTAACATCATTACCCGCAGCTTTGGTTTTATAAACCGCCAGTCCTTGCATACTTTTCGGACTTAAATTTTTCTGCCAAAAAGCGATACTCTGATAACTCATGTTCTGAAAAAGTGAGTTTTCTTTTATGGTTTTAGCGGTCAAGTCTCCTTTAACCATTGCCAGTGCTGCTTTGGCCGTATCGCCCATATTTAAATAGGCAGGCGCTAAAATCTGTTGGTAAAAATTTCTTGTCGTTCTGCTGAAACGCTTTTCCGCCTCTTCGTTATCATAATACTGCCCGTTAGATTGATTTTTATTTTCAGCAAAACGTTTTTCATCCAGCCATTTTAGAGTAGGCAATAGGTCGTTTTCGTTAAAAGGATTACCTTTTTTAATGTTTTTAGCTTTGATCAGTAAATCGGTAATTCGGTATTGATCGCGCAATCTTTCAGGCAGTTTATCTGGCTTTAAAATGGCAAGGTAATTTGAGGCCAGGAAATCTTTATTCTCCATCCACGATAAATAAGCGGCTGTTAAAGTACCCAGCTCAGGTTGCGGATATTTCTTTTCTGTTGCCAGTTTTACCGCGAAATTCCTGATTTCGTTCAATCGTTTTAGATTAACTGTTTTTAAACTATCTTTATATTTAGGATTTCCATTATCCGAAAAGTAATAATTATAACCAATTTTGGCAATGTCGTTCGCTTCGATAAGATCCTGCTCTAATTTATTTACTTCGCGCACCAGCAATGTTCCGTTCAGCTGACTTTTCGGTTCGTACTGATAAACTTTATTTAAGCTTTCTATCCCCGAATCGTTACCACCAAATCCGTTTATCGCCCAGATATTAGCTTTCTCATTATTGGTTTTGGCATATTTTAATGCCCCGTTAACTGGAGTACTATTGTAATAATAATTTTTATACGCCTGTACCCTCCTCTCCGGATTGCTGGCAAAGACCTTAGAAAATAAAAAAGCCGATTCTTCAGGGTTTCCCAACCTGCGCGTAGATCCTGCATATAGAGCCAAAGCCCAGCCTTTAACCGCACTATTTACCTTGCTGGTTTTAATATACTTCTCATAGGTCGATTTACTTTCGGTATGCATTCCTGCAAAATGGAACATCCTTTCTGCCTGATACGCATAACGTAATTTTAGAAAATCATCTTTTTCAGCATCTGTTAATTTTAAACCTTCTTTGGCTTTGTCCGCCATTGTTGTGGTATCTCGTGGTTTCGGATCCCAAAGGCTAAAATCTACGTTGGCTAAAGGTTCACAGCGCTTCGCAAACAGGTAATACTTTAAGGGTTCTTTACGTTTGCTTAAAGCCTGAATGAAGCTGTTTTGTTGTAAGCTATCAGGCAATTGCGAAACATTGCCGTCAAAATTGGTTAGTTTTACATTGGTGGCGCTATCGGTTTTGTACATTACTTTTAGCACATCCTCTTTTTTTACATTGAGGTATTTTGCCCATTCGCGGCTGTTGATATCAGGTTCACTTTCAATGTCGGTTTCACTGTTAAGGTACACCATTTGATTATAGGCAAACGGAGAATATTCGTCACCTTCAACGTTGTTGTGGAAATAGGAAATATAATAATCGTAGGGATCTATCTCACCGCCACAGGCAAGATTTACGGCAATTTCGCCGAAAAAAGTAATCAGGAATACACTAAAAATTAGCGATAACTTTTTGAAGGTTTTCATTGGTAAAATGTTTTAATAGGTCGGTGTCTAAATGGTAGAAAACGAGATTCCGGTCTCTGGGGGCTAAATATCGGGATAAAAATTTAGAGGTAACAAGTAAATCATCAGGAGAAATCTGTTCCCACCTCACTACATCACCCTTTTTTAATCCTGCTTCAGGATAATCAACCAAAAGATCGTATAAAATGGAATTTTTCCTTTGTTTAAATAGTTTTTTATCTTCAATCCGGCTTTTATCAATACGTTTAGAAATGCCTGCATACTTGCTATCTCTAAACACCACAGCCCATTCAAAAATTGGCAGGGCTACATCAAGTGGCAGCGGATATTGCTCTAAATAATCTTTTAAATAAACATCCATTTCATGTTGGTCCAGTATGGAATTTTGTTCGCCATATTTACGCAGGTTGCCCATGTTATAACACATTAAAATTGCCTTTTCTACTGGTGGAACACCGCTCGATACAATATTTTTAACCTGATGTAAACGCAGGGTTACCGAAATGGTTTTTCCTTTTAAAAGCCGATTATCCTTTAATTGTTCCAGAAATTTAAAATACCTGTTTCTGGTGCCCTTTGTCCAGTCGCAATCAATCTGAAGTTCGTGATAACTTTGTTTTCCTGCCTGTTTTACCTTCGCAGCTACAAATTTGGCAATCCGATCGGCCATTACTATACTCTGCGTGGTATCAATCTTATCAAAAACCTGGTTAACAATAAACACCACCGGTATAATTTCGGTCTGTTCGGGCAATGGATCCGAAAATTTAATGGGCGAAACAGGTACGGGCAGTTGCAGATCGGGATTAAAATCTACATCCATTATCCGCACATACAAAGATTTTGATTTAAACTGATTGAGATAAGCAGTTTCTGCTTTCTTATTCTGGTAATCCGTTTTCCAATAGTAAAAAGTAGGATTAACAACTGATTTTTGTTTGCAGCCGAAGAAGAGAAATACAGAAATCACTAAAATACTTATCTTGCGCATATCAATTTTGTTAGCAAAAGTACTATAAAATGCGGGCAGTTTTACAAAGAGTTACACAAGCAAGTTGCACTGTTGATGGTGAAATAACAGGAGCAATTGAAGGCGGATTCCTGGTATTGTTAGGCATTGAAGATGCCGATACCATGGAAGACCTGGATTGGCTGGCGCAGAAAATTATCGGAATGCGTGTTTTTGGTGATGAAAACGGAATGATGAACAAAGCACTTGCCGATGTGGGTGGAGATATTTTATTGATCAGCCAGTTTACTTTATTCGCTTCTACCAAAAAAGGAAACCGTCCGGGTTTTACAAGGGCGGCACGACCGGATGTTGCTATTCCGCTTTATGAGAAAATGATCGAAAAACTCTCGGCTTTATCGGGGAAAAAAATAAAAACTGGAATTTTTGGTGCCGATATGAAAATCGCACTTTTAAACGACGGGCCGGTTACGATTTTGATCGATACAAAAGATAAGGAATAATTAAAATTTAATGTGCTGAACGTAACTAATCAGATAATGAATGGTCAAAAATCGCATTAATCTATTTCAATCGAACTTAAGCTAATATGAAAGAAAATCCGAACCGCTTAACTGAATATGGATGTCTGGTATTTTTTCTGATTTTAAAGGTTTTTTTATCTTTTCTGCTGGTTAATTCGGTTTATGAATTACACCGCGATGAATTTCTGCATTTAGATCAGGCCAATCACCTGGCTCAAGGTTTTACTTCAGTTCCACCTTTAACTTCGCTTTTCTCGTGGCTGATTAAAGCTTTTGGCAATGGCGTTTTTATCGTAAAACTGGTGCCTGCATTAATGGGTGTGTTCACTATCCTTTACTGCTGGAAGATTGCAGATTTTTTAAAAGGAAACCTTTTGGCCAAATGTCTGGTGGCCATAGCTTGCATCTGTTCTTCTCTGCTCAGGTTAAATACTTTATATCAGCCCAACTCTTTCGATGTTTTGGCCTGGACAGCTATATTTTATTACTTGTTAAAATATTTCGATAAAAACGAAGCCAAATACCTTTACGCTTTTGCTGTTTTTGTAGCCCTTGGCTTCTTAAATAAGTATAATATTTTATTTCTGATCATTGGTTTAATACCTGCCATCATCATTACCCCAAACCGGAAAATATTTAAAGATAAACACCTTTATCTGGCTGTTTTACTGGCACTTTTAATTATTTCTCCCAATGTAATCTGGCAAATTAGCCATCATTTTCCGGTAGTCACCCATATGAGAATTTTGCAGGCCACACAACTGGTGCATGTAAACCGGATTGATTTTTTTATCGGGCAGTTCCTCTTTTTTTTCAGTTCCATATTTATCCTCTTAGCAGGAATAGGAAGTTTGATTTTTTATAAAGATTTTAGGAAATACAGCTGGATTATCCTTACTTACCTCATTACCCTTATCGTATTTAGCTATTTTAAGGCAAAAGATTATTACGCCTTAGGTTTGTATCCCGTTTTATTAGCTTTTGGCGCTGTTTATATAAGTCGAGTTTTAGCAAAGAAATATATACTAACGGGTGCATTGTTTGTTTTTAATGTTGGTTCATTTATTTATCTGCTGCCACTTTTGATGCCCGTTTATAGTCCTGCGCAGATTATTGCCCACCATAAAAGGTTCGAGCGTGTAGGTGCATTGCGTTGGGAAGATGGTAAAAACCACCAGTTGCCTCAGGATTATGCCGATATGCAGGGATGGAAAGAATTGGCCGCGTTAGTTGATTCCGCTTACGGAAAGGTTAAAGATAAATCTACCCTGCTGGTACGGGCCGATAATTACGGACAGGCCGGAGCGATTAACTATTATTCAAAATATAAAAATATAAACGCCGTATCCTATAATGCCGATTACCTGTATTGGTTTAAAATGGATAAGCCGGTAAAAGATTTCATTATGATTACCTATTGGAAAGATGAAGATCCGCAGCGTAAGCGGGAGCAGCCATATTTTCGCAGGATTACCAAAATCGGGGAAATAAAAACGCCTTACGCGAGAGAAAGAGGTGCCGGTGTGTTTTTACTCGAAGATGCAAAACCCCAAGTAACCGATATTATAAAATCAGAAATAGAAGAAGAAAAAAATGACCATTAACGAAGCACAGGAAACGGTAGACCGCTGGATTAAAACCACGGGTATCCGTTATTTTAACGAATTAACCAACACTGCCATTTTAATGGAAGAAGTTGGAGAAGTAGCGCGGATTATGGCCCGGAAATATGGCGAACAATCTTTCAAAAAGAGTGATGAAGAGGTAAACCTTGCAGATGAAATGGCCGATGTAATGTTTGTGCTGATCTGTCTGGCCAATCAAACCGGCATCAACCTGACTGATGCTTTGGAAAAAAACCTGGAGAAAAAAAGTATCCGCGATGCAGACAGGCACAAGAATAATGAGAAGCTTAACCCCTAAATCCCCTAAAGGGGACTTTATATTTCTAAGGCTGTAAGCCCCCTCTAGGGGGTTGGGGGTACAAACTCCATTAAGCTACGATAGGCTACAAAACGGTTTTTATACCTCTCGTTTAACTCTGCCTGTAAAGCCGGAGCAAATTCTTCCTGGTATTTATTGTATTGTTCGAGTGTTTCTGCTACATATTGTGCACAATAAGTTACGCCTTCGTTTGGCGAATCTACAACCTTTAACAAGCGGTTAGAAACAAACAGGCCTGTAGCCATTACTTCAGGAATATGGATATCCTGCATCCATTGTAACCATTCTTCGGCTGCTGCATCCTCAAGGATGAGCGTAACGTTATATAAATACATGTTGCAAAGGTAAATAATATATAAATGCTAAAAAATGTATGCATGATGGTTTTTTATTCTTTTAAATGCCATGATTCAATTAAATTTGTGATACCCTTTATTAGCATGATACGAAATAACGCCTCTCAGAAAATCGATAACTCCACGCGCAATTACATTTATACCGGTTACCTCACCGCAATTTTCGGTGGTGTTTTAGGTCTTGTCATCGGTTGGGATATCATGAAGAAAAAAAAGACACTGTACACCGGAGAGAAGGTGTTTTCTTATTCTTTAATGGACAGGCAGCATGGTGCAAGAATTTTAATTTTAGCCAGTATTTGCTTCATTTTGTTGTTAACCTTAACTATTATTGCATTGGATGCTTAAGTTAGCTGCAATATAAAAATGATTACCATTACCACATCTTCTTCAACAAAAGAACTCAAAGGAATTCTTGAACTTCAAAAACAAAACCTAAAGCAGGATTTAACTCCCCAACAGATTAAAGAACAGGGTTTTGTTACGGTTTCGCATTCGCTTGATGATCTGGAAAAGATGCACTGGTATGAACCAAATATTATTGCAAAAGACGGAGATGTTATTGCAGCCTACGTGCTGGGAATGACCGTACAATCAAAAAATGATATTCCGAGGCTGGTTGAAATGTACGAAAGTTTCGATCATATTATCTATCAGGAAAAACCGGTTTCAGATTATTCTTATATTGTAGTTGGACAGGTTTGCGTAGGAAAAGATTATCGTGGTAAAGGTTTATTTGATCAATGCTATACTGCCTATAAAGATTATTTTAAAGGAAAATATGATTTCGCCATCACTGAAATTGCAAGTATTAATCTCCGATCGATGCATGCACATAAACGCATCGGTTTCGAGGTAATCCACACTTATACTGATAATACTGATGTAGAGTGGAATGTGGTGGTTTGGAATTGGAAACTATAGATTTGTTTGGCGCTTCGCGATAAGCATCTGGGGTCAATTAAACTGTCAAACAGTTAACTAATTTGACTATGAACTATCAATCATTAACCAATAAGCAGCTGGCAATTGGTTGTTTACAATTCAGTTAACCAATTAACCAACGACACTGTTCCCAATGAACTAATGACTAATGAACGACTGAACTAATCAAACCCCATCTCCCCTTAAATTTCTGAATCTTTTTCTCGCTTCGGTACTGAACATACTGCCGGGATAATCGGTAATCAGTTTCTGGAAATAAATTTTGGCCTGGGCAATATCATTCAGTTTCTTTTCGTACAGATCGCCCAAAGTAAAAAGTGCATCGTCTGTCCAGATGCCGTCTTTAAATTCTTCCGTTACTTTTTTAAGGATATCTGCTGCTTTCTGAAAATCGTTCGCTTTAATAAAAATCCGGGCTTTACTCATCATAATGGCATCGGCCAAACTGTTTTGCGGATAGGCAATTGCAATGCTATCCATTTTTTTTACCGCTTTTTCGGGCAGGTTTCTAAATAAAAGCATTTCTGCATCCGCATACATTTTTAGAGCGTTACTGTCGGCTGGTGTCTGGATATTATCGCTGATCAATAAACTCAGGTTTAAAGCATCGTTGGCAATCAATTGTGAGGTAGCCGCTTTTAAAACCAAACATTGTCCATTGCTATATTCGAAATTACCCTGATAAAAAGAAAGTTTCGCGCTGCGGAAACGGGCTTCGTTGCCCACCAGCTGACCTTCGAACTGTTTGCTTACCTGTTCGTACACCAAAAATGCTTCCCAAGGCTGGTTGGTTAAAATGTAAATGTCGCCTAAATCAAGCTTCAGCTGACCAAGTTCCTGCTCATTTATGCCGGGCATTTTAATCGCTTCTTCCAATTCTTTTTCTGCTTTACCGGGCTGATTTAAATAATAAGCCTGCAGGTTGGCCAGTTTTTTTATCGCGAAAAGGGTATTCCTGTTTTTACCATTTTCTTCCAGTAAGGCTTCGTAATCTTTTGCTAAAAGATCAAGATCGGCAACCGTGTATTTTCCAGTAGTACGCAGATTGTACCTGGTATTCAGCATTTCGATTTTCGATGGCAGGTAATATTGGTTATCCTTTCCTTTAGTCAGCAGGTAATCGTACGCTTTAATCGCCGTTTCGTAAGCACCATTATCTACAAAAGTATAAATGGCATTAAATAATGTGCCGCCATCGGCCTTGGTGCGTTTGTCAAAAGCAATTAACTGGCGCAGGGCCATATCAAACTCCTGTTGCTGAATGTAATTCCAGGTTAGTAACTGAATATAAATTTCGGCGTCAGGTTCTTTTTGTATTTTCTTTAAAATCGCTGTCTGGAAAGTCTGATAATCGTTTTTATCCTCAAAAACAGATGATAACACCGCTTCGGCCTGTGGCAAAAGCTGTGGCATAGTTGCCATTGCATCCAGGTATTCCTGCATCAGCATGGGTTTATCCTTTTTGAAACGGTAAATGTTCAACAGTTCGAAAGCAAAAGCCTGATCGTTGCCCAGCAGTTTTCTTCCCTGTTTAAAAGTTTGGACCGCAAAATCGTAATTTTCGAAACGATAAAAACTGTTGGCCAGATTTCTGATCCGGTATTCTTCTTTCGGAAGTTTCGCAATTACCTCATTAAAAATTTTGTTGGCCGCCTGCACATCGCCTTTTTCCTGGTAAAGTTTGCCAAGTGCGATCGGATAAAGCTCACTTTGAGGATTTTTTTTAACCTCGCGTTTAACCACTTTTTCGGCAACATCATAACGCTTTAATTTTAACAGCGCATTAAAATAAATGTCGAAATAAGCATCATTATTGGGGATGGCATAAAGTTTTTCGAGCAGCACAACTGCTTTTTCATAATCTCCATCCTGGTAATATTGTATGGCCAAAGTGCTTTCATCAGGTGCAACCTGTTGGTTTGGACGGAAAACCTGCGCACCGGCTCCGAAGGTTAACAATAAGAATATGATGAAAAGCAAGCGGTTCATAACCCTAAATTATAAGTTTTAAATGTAACATTTTAATACATCTTTAGCTAAAGCAGTTATGGATATAAAACGTATTTTAAATGTTACCTGTATTTTATTTTGACTAAATTTTATAAATACTAAATTGAGCAACAACTTATTATTATTTGCATAAGTAACATTGTTGGTGTAAATCGCAGTATAGTTGTCAGGTTACTTATTTTTGTCATCCGGTGAAGGATTTATTTATGCTGAAAAGGTTTTTTCTATTCTTAATGGTAGTGTTGATCTGGGCTTGTAGGGGTTCAAACAGTGATACTATCCCTGTGGACGATTTTTTTAAAACGCAGGATAAAGCCTATTACCGCATATCGCCAGACGGCAAAAGCCTGTCTTATTTAAAACTCCAGGATAAAAAACTCGATCTATTTGTTGAAGACCTCGCTACCGGAAATAGTGTGCAACTGACCCATTTAAACGGGAAAAACATCAGTTTTCATTTCTGGACAAGCAATAACGAACTTATTTATTATACCGAAGATGGTTCTAAAGAACGCCGGTCGGATATTTTTGTGATTAATAAAGATGGAAGCAAACAGGTGCAGTTAAGTGCGAACGAGAAAAACCGGTTGAGGGTAATAGAAGATCAGCTAATTGATGATAAATACATTATCGTAGCTTCTAACAAACGCGATTCGACCGTTTTTGACGTCTACCGTTTAAATGTGCGTGACGGGAAAATGGAAATTGCGGCAAAAAATCCGGGTAATATTACCAAATGGATGACGGATAGCAAAGGTGTACTTAAAATTGCAGTGGCCAGTGATGGGGTGAATGAAACCTTAATGTACCGTGAAAGCGAAAGTCAGGCTTTTGCTCCGGTAATTACCAATAATTTTGAAACCACCCTCCAGCCAATTGCTTTTTCTGAAGACCAGCCGAATGTACTTTATGCCATCTCTGGTGTTAACCGTGATAAAAATGCATTGGTTGCGATCGATTTAAAAAGCGGGAAAGAAAAACAGGTTCTTTTTGCAAACGATACCTTAAACGTAGTGGATGCAACTTATTCGCGTTTCCGGAAAAAAATGCTTTTTGCTACCTGCGAAACCTGGAAAAGAGAAAAATTTTACCTCGATGACAGCACCAGGGTAGCTTACTCTAAGATAGATAAACTTTTACCCGGCACCGAATGGGTAATTATGGATAAGGATAAAACGGATAAAGTATTTGTAATACGCACCTTTACCGATAAAAATCCGGGATCTTATTATTTATATACCGCTACAGATAAACGGCTTAAAAAACTTACTGATGTAAGTCCTTCTATTAAACCGGAAGATATGTGTGCCATGAAGCCGATCAGTTTCAAAAGCCGCGATAGCCTGACCATTAATGGTTATTTAACCTTACCTAAAAATAAAAAAGCGATTAATTTACCAGTGGTGGTGCTGCCACATAACGGGCCAAAATCAAGAAACAGCTGGGGGTATAATGCCGAAGTGCAGTTTCTGGCTAATCGTGGTTATGCTGTTCTGCAGGTAAATTACCGTGGCTCTACCGGTTATGGAAAAACATTTTATGCTGCCGGTTTTAAACAATGGAGCGATAAGATACAGGAAGATGTAAACGATGGGGTAAAATGGCTGATTGATGAAAAAATTGCCAATCCTAAAAAAATTGCCATTTATGGTAATGGTTTCGGCGGATATATTGCTTTAAACTGTTTATATAAAAATCCCGATCTTTATAAATGTGGCGGATCAAATTCTGGCGTAATTAACCTGTTTAGTTACCTGAAAACCTTTCCACCGTTTTTAAAGGCCAAATTGCAGATGTATTACGAAATTTTAGGCAACCCCATAACCGAAACCGATTATATGCGTTTTGCATCGCCCGTGTTCCATGCAGACCGGTTTAAGGCACCTATTTTTATTGCACAAAACCCAAAAGATCCTAGTGTTAACGTTGCAGAAGGGGTACAGTTTATCAAAGAGCTTAAAAAAAGGAATGTTCAGGTTACTTATATCGAAAAAGAAGAAGGTCCGGATCCGGTAGTGCGCCAGCAGAGCAGAACAGCACTGTATAAAGCCCTGGAAGAGTTTTTAAAGGAAAATCTAGGTAAGAAATAGGTATGGCCTTAGATAAAAAAAGCAGTTACCGTAAAAACTTCTCCCTTGGTGTAACTTTCATTATACTCATTTCCATTTTATTTATCCTGTCGCTTTTTCTTGCATTTAATTATAGCAAAAAATCGATTGAGAATGATTTTGTTTCCGAGAAAGTGAATGTGCTTGAGCAGAGTATTAAGCCTTACAATGACTTCTTTCAGAATAAAATGCCCGAAATTTCTTATTATAACGGCTTTTTGGATTCTTCTACTGCATCAAAGTTTGTTGATACCGTGATGTTGAAATATCCCTTCATCTCAAAAGTTACTTTTTACGATACAGAGGTGAAGAATGTTCCGGTTAAAGACGGGATTAATGCAAACCACCTGGGTATTGGCCCAAAATCCATTTATCAGTTTGGTAAAGGGGTAAAACCCGATTCAATAACACTGTACTCAGAAGATGATACCCGGTCTTTTAACGTGGGGAGCGATTTTAACGCAATTGCAATTAAACTGGCTACTTTTGTTGAAGATCTGGATACGACCTCCGTCCCCACCCAGGAAGAACTTTTTACCAATTTCTCTATCGTTAATTCCAACGAAAATAAAATCACTTACCTTAATATTCCCCGTCGCGAAGATTTAAGGATTTATAAAGATATGATCAGGCGTAAGCTTAATCCTGCCCCGGTTTATCCGCAGGATGTAATGGTTTTCAAATTGGATGCACACCAGATAAAGATTGTTAATACCCGTCCTTTATTGTACCAAACCATCAGGATTGAGCCGCTTACCTACGATCCGATTGATACATCTGATCAAAACATTACCACTGAAATTGCATTGCCGGGAGCATTCTCCGATTTTAAATTTTACCTGATTTCATCCAAATCTTACATCAAAAAGGAGATTTTTATTTATTTTATGCCGATAGCCTTAGTTCTACTATTGGTTTATGGTGTACTTCTGCTGGTTGCTTTTTTAATTTACCGTAACCTGAACATTAACAGTAAAATGTTTAAGCTGCAGTACGATTTTGTGAACAACCTTACACATGAATTTAAAACCCCTGTGAGTGTAATTAAAATCGCTGGGAACAATATTAAAAGCGCTCCGGCTTTAACCCAGAGGGAGCAGCAGCTTTATGGTAAAATATTGGATGAAGAGGCCGATAAACTTAATGGTTTAATGAACAAGCTGCTGGCCTTTACACAGATCGAAAATAAGGCAATCAAGCTGAATCATGAAGAGGTAAATATTGTTGATTTTATTGAGAGTACCATCGAATCGCATACCTTAAAACACCCCGATTTTAAAATGACTTACGAGGTTGTTGGCTTTAAAACCTTTATTACCGACCCGGTGTTATTAGGGAGTTTGTTCGATAACCTGGCAGAAAATGCTTACAAATATTCGAAACCCGATCAGAAGAAACTGCATATCAGCGCTAAACTGATTAAAGGCGTGCTGGTGTTCCGTTTTACAGATAAAGGAATTGGTATCGCATCATCAGAATTAAACAATATATTTAAGAAGTTTTTCAGGATACAGAATGAATATAACCAAATGGGCAGTGTTGGACTGGGTTTGGCATTCTGCAAAGAACTGGTTAACTTTATGGAGGGAGAAATTACCGTAAAGAGTAAAGTAGGAAGTGGTACAGAGTTTAAAATTGTGCTGCCATATAATAGTTAAATTTAATAGTTGAAATGTTAAACGTTGGAAGGTTGTAAAGTTGAATTAACATTCAAACCTTAAAACTTTTCAACCCTTGCAACAATAAAGAAGTTTGAAAGTTACACGTTAAAAGGTTGGAATGTTGAACTTGACCTTAAAACATTGGAACTTTTCAACATTAAAATAGTAAAAAAACACATAAATGTCTAAAGAAGTAAAAATATTAATCGTAGAAGATGATGAAAATCTTCGCTTTCTTGTGGCCCACCGTTTAAAAGCTGAGGGTTATACGGTGCTTGAAGCAAATGATGGCGAAGCAGGTGAAAGAATGATTTTGACCGATCAGCCCGATATTGTTTTATTGGACTGGATGATGCCGGGTAAACAAGGTGCCGAAGTTTGCGAAAATGTGCGGAAGCAAGGTTTTGAAAACCTGATAATTATGATGACCGCCAAGGCACAGGATGTAGATAAAATTGATGCCTATAACTTTGGTGCGTCTGATTATATTACCAAACCTTTTAATATGGACGTTTTAGTAGCCATGTTAGAGAGCAAGGTTAAATTTATCGTGAATAAAGATTCTGCCGAGATTCACCGGTTTGGCAACATGGAACATCATCCGAACATCCACACTTTGTTTAGAGACGGAAAGAAAATTGAGTTAACGATATTGGAAAACCGTATCCTGCTTTATTTCCTTCGCAATCCGGGCAAAGTAATTAACCGTGATGAATTGATGCTGGTGGTTTGGGGATATAACTCTGATGTGAATACCCGTACGCTTGATATGCATATTGTACGCTTGCGTAAAAAAATCGAACTGAACCCTGATAATCCACAGCTGTTACAAACGGTTAGAGGGGTAGGTTATCGTTTTAATGCGGGATAGAGATAATTATTGAATGAGGGAATGATTGGATGAGAGAATGGTTGAATTAGTGAATGTTTAAGCGTAATGCCTATATTCTCTCATTCAATCATTCAAAACTCAATCATTTTTATTTAAGCTCTTTTCAACGTAAAAATCGTAATCTCCGGTAAAATACCAACCCTGCCCGGATAGCCTAAAAAGCCATAGCCAACGTTAACATAAAGCTGTTGTTTTTGCTCCTGGTATAAACCTGCCCATTCTTTGTAGATATATTGCACAGGGCTCCATTGATATTCTTTCAGGCGAACGCCAAACTGCATTCCGTGCGTATGGCCGCTGAACATAGCATCTATCTGCGGATATTTCTGTAAAACCTCTCCACGCCAGTGCGAAGGATCGTGACTCAATAAAAGTTTAACCGGCAAATCATCTGTATTTTGAACAGCGAGTTCCATTTTTCCATATTTGGGGAAACGGCCCATGCCCCAGTTTTCAATACCTAAAATGCCAATTTCTTCGCCATCTACTTTTAACCTGCGGTTTTCGTTCATTAACAGGTCGTAACCCATTATTTTGTGTACGTCAACCATATCTTTCAGGTTTTTTACTTTGGCCGGAGAAGATTCCTTACCGAAATAATAATCACCATAATCATGGTTTCCGAGTGACGAAAATACACCCAGCGGTGCTTTTACCTTCGAAAATATATCCTGGTAATCCCTTACTTCGTTGGTGAGGTTATTTACTAAATCGCCCGTAAAAAAGATAAAATCAGGCTTTTCACTCAACAACATTTCTACACCGCCTTTTACTGCTGTTTTGTTATAGAAACTTCCAGAGTGGATATCTGAAATCTGCCCCATGGTAATGCCATCAAAGGCTTTAGGCAAGTTAGGGAGGATTAAATTTACCCGCCGTACCTGATAATCGTAAGCACCAGAAATAATGCCCCAGCTAAGTGAGGTTAGAGGCACAGCAGCTGCCACCAATCCGGCTTTTACCAAAAACGCTGAACGTGTGATAGGCTCTCCTGGTATTGCCGCTGTTTCTTGTTGTACGGGAGTAGTAGAAAGTTGAGCCGTTTTATTTTTCCTGAAAATGCGGATAAACAATCTGCGTAGATCGTCCAGTACCAAAAAGGGCAACATAGCCATTTTGCAGGCTACCGTTAAAAAGAAAGCCACTAAGATAATGGCCCTTAACGTGAGGAAAAGATTAAGGTAAATGCCACAGAACACACCAA
Source organism: Pedobacter sp. 22226 (assembly GCF_052045455.1). Classification (NCBI taxonomy): domain Bacteria; kingdom Pseudomonadati; phylum Bacteroidota; class Sphingobacteriia; order Sphingobacteriales; family Sphingobacteriaceae; genus Pedobacter; species Pedobacter sp. 22226. The sequence continues at coordinate 184,976 of NZ_JBQEPB010000007.1, forward strand.
TAATCAATAATGCGCTATAGGTCCAGTAAGCAATGCCAAATGCTTTTTTTGTGCCCGGTTTCCATTTTTTAAAAACAGAAACAATGGCTTTATAACAGTAAATATCAAATGCAATAATAAAAATGCAGGCGGCAATAATAAAAGGTAATCTTCCCATTATATATTCGGGTTTGTAAATAAAAAAGCTTCGACAGATTCTTCTTTAAGGGAAGAATTTGTCAAAGCTAATCAAATTAGAGAAATTCAATATTATCTGAAATCGTCTTCATCCTCTTCCTCATCAAATTCGGCGTTAAATAAGCTGCCAAACATATCAGAAAAGCCGAAGCCACCGTTTAAAAAGTTTTTGCTCAATTGTGAGTACTCGGCTAAACCATGTAACACAAATTCCATTAAGAGCAAGGTTTGATTTTCGCTCAGTTTAGGATGGAATTTCTTTACTAAATCATAAAGCCCAGGCACCAGCATTAATGCTTTTTTGTATTGCGCATTGCTCAAAGTATCCGTAACATCTACATTATGGCCTTCAGTAAACCATTCGGTTATTTCGGTATAAGGATTGGCTGTTTTGGTTTTTTTAGCCTTTTCGGGATCTGGGAAGTAACGTGCAAACAAAGTTTTAACTGCTTTGCCAATTAAAGTAGTAGCTACGTGTGCCGGACCCTCGAGTTCACCTTCGTAAACCAGCTCTATTTTACCGGTTATAGCCGGAATAATCCCCGCAAGATCAGATAAACGTACGAATGTATTTTTCTCTCCAGCAATCAGCATTCTTCTTTCTGCCGTGCTGATCAGATTTTCATAAGCAGAAATGGTTAACCTGGCCGAAACCCCCGATTTCTGATCGATATATTCACTTTTACGGGCTTCGAAAGCAATCTGTTCTACCAGGTCTTTTAATAGGCCATCAGCCTCAATATTGGCTTTTTGTTCTGCAGTAAGTTTTGCCTCCTGAAATGTAATTTTACGCGAAATCTCAATACTTTTTGGATAATGGGTCAAAATCTGACTTTCAATCCTGTCTTTTAGCGGCGTAACAATGCTGCCACGGTTGGTGTAATCTTCAGGGTTTGCGGTAAATACAAACTGGATATCCAAGGGTAAACGCAATTTGAAACCACGGATCTGGATGTCTTTTTCCTGCAACATGTTAAACAAGGCCACCTGAATACGGGCCTGTAAATCGGGAAGCTCGTTAATCACGAAAATACTTCGGTGTGCACGTGGAATTAGCCCAAAATGAATTACACGCTCATCATTGTAGGTTAACTTTAAAGTAGCGGCCTTAATCGGGTCAACATCGCCAATTAAATCGGCAACCGTAACATCTGGTGTGGCCAGTTTTTCGGTGTACCTTTCGCTGCGGTGCAACCAGGCAATTTCGGTGTCGTCACCTTTAGTAGCGATTTCATTTTTTGAGTACCACGAAATTGGATTCAATGGATCATCAAAAATCTCGCTTCCGGCAACATACGGCACATATTCATCCAGTAAATTTACCATTAAACGGGCAATACGTGTTTTTGCCTGTCCGCGTAAACCTAACAATAAAATATTGTGGCGCGATAAAATAGCGGTCTGTAACTCCGGAATAACCGTTTCATCGTAGCCGATAATGCCCTCAAATTCGGTTTTTTTATCGCGGAGAACTTTAATCAAATTTTCTCTCAGCTCTTCCTTAACGCTTCTTGATGTATAATTTGTAGCCTTTAACTGGCCTAATGTTGTATTTTGCATATATGGGATTGTACTATTCGTTATTTACTCTTCAGTTTTTTCATAAACTCACCAATTGCGGGCTGAAGTTCTTTGAAAAGTTCCTGGTCTCTGTTTTTTAAAACTACTTCTGTAAACATTTTCAAACCAATGGCAAACTCGGTACTTTGATTTTCATCATCAAAAATGTTTTTACTTTTAATGGCATTGATAATGTTGAATATATTGTCGTGATTATCAAATTCGAGTGTTAAAGGACCATTTTTTACATCATCCTCTTTTGCTAAAGATATTTCTTCTAATGTTAACTTATATTTATTTGTACGTTTAGCCATGCTTAATTTATTTTAATGCCTTATGTCTTCCAATTCCGGACTAAAGACTTCTGAATCCCGACTATTTAACTGTCTTACGTCTGTTTTTAATGTAATCTTCAAAAATATATTCGCCTAAGCCATTTAATGAGCTATAAAATGCCCTTCCGCCATTAATTTCAGTAAACTGACGTACAAATTGCTGTAAATAAGGATCTTTTGCGATCATAAACGTAGTAATCGGAATTTTTAACCTTTTACACTGCGCCGCCATGTTTAAGGTTTTGTTAATCACTTTACGGTCCAAACCCATACTATTTTTGTAATATTTACCATTTTCTTTCAGGCAGGTGGGTTTTCCATCCGTAATCATGAAAATCTGTTTGTTATGGGTTTTCCGGCGACGGAGCAAATCTGCAGCCAGTTCTAAACCTGCATAAGTATTGGTATGGTAGGGGCCAACCTGTAAATAAGGCAGGTCTTTCACACTGATCGGCCAGGCATCATTTCCAAAAACAACAATATCCAAGGTATCTTTAGGGTATTTCGTTTTAATCAGTTCGGCCAGGGCCATGGCCACTTTTTTAGCTGGCGTAATCCGGTCTTCGCCATATAAAATCATCGAATGCGAAATGTCGATCATCAGTACTGTAGAAGTTAAGGTTTTAAAATCTTTTTCTTCTACTTCCAGATCGCGGTCGGTTAGGGTGAAATCGCCGATACCATGATTAATCTGCGCATTTTGGATCGAAGCGGTCATATCAATCTGATCCAAACTATCGCCAAAATTATATTCACGCCTGTCGGCATTTTTTTCTTCGCCTATGCCTGATTGGTTGCTGTTGTGGTTACCACGACCAGATTTTTTCAGTTTACCAAAAATTTCATCCAGGGCAGATTTTCGGATGGTCTGTTCCGTTTTGGCCGTAATTTTAAATTCTCCCGATTGATTGTCTTCCGTCAGGTAACCTTTATCTTTCAGGTCGTCGATAAAATTACCAATGCCATAATCATTATTGGTTAATTTATATTGTTTGTCGAGCTCGTTCAGCCAGCTTAAAGCCTCTGCCGCATCTCCTGCCGTATAGTTTAGCAATTCGCTAAATAATTTCAGCAGTTCATCAAACCCTCCCTTAGGCGCATCGCCCGGCTTATAATCAGAAAAACGAAAACCTCTCATGTGCTTATATTAACGATTTACCGAAGATAAAAGTTTCGCTTTGCATTAATTTAAGCGCCATGTCATATTTGGGGCCAAGCAGAAAGGTAAAAGCTGAAAGAGCAAAGCAGGTAGAATTGAAAACTGCCAACTGAGAACTGTAAACTAATTTAGGCGTTCCCCAATCCCGTGAATACGGGAAAGGGTCGGGCTTTTCAGGGCTGCGCTGCGCTCCGGTACCGATGAAAAATCGGTACTGAACCCTTCCAATCCCTAACGCAAAACCCACCGTTTTAGCTCAAGCCTCTTAAGTTTTAAACTTTCCGTGTTAATCTGTGCATCCTTGGCAAAAGGCAAAAAGCTCACTCTAATGCCATGTGATAAATCTTTTTATTGTAATCAGGGTTTGCACCCGGCTGTGAGGTTACAAAAGCGCCAACCTTACAGGCATTATCCAAAGTGGTTTCCATCGGGTAGCCTTGTAAATAGCAGGCAATAAACGTAGCTAAAAAGGCATCGCCGGCACCAACGGTATCGGCAACCTGAACTTTGTAACCTTCATGTTTAAATAATTTCCCGTCTTTTAAAACACAGGCGCCTTTATCGCCAAGTGTAAGGCAGATGATTTCGATATTGAATTGCTTAGAAAGCTGTTTTAAAAGCTGCTCATCAGTATTTCCGGTTAAACCGAACGATTCCTTTACCCAAACAATTTCGTCTTCATTTATTTTAAGGATATCTGCTTTGGCTAAAAGCTCGCCGATTAATTCTTTCTTGTAAAAAGGGGCGCGGAGATTAATGTCGAATATTTTAGTTTTTGCATGGTCTAGAAGTTCGAGAATTGTTTTTTTAGATTGCTCTTCTCTACACGTTAAGCTGCAATACACCAAGGCGTCTGCCTGTTTTACAGCAGCTACGTTTTCATCCGTAATTTTAATATCGTCCCACGCTACCGGCTGTTTAATGGTATAGGTGGCCTGATGGTTTTCATCAAGCTGTACCACAACGGTACTGGTTGGTAATCCGGTGTTTACCTGTACCAGATCTGTTGAAAAATGATTGCCGGTTAAAAAGTTCAGTAATTCTTTGCCATTTTCGTCATCACCAACAGCGCTGATGAAACTGCTTTCGATACTTTGTTTGTGTAAGTTAAGGGCAACGTTCATACTCGAACCGCCAGCTTTCTTTCCCTCCGGGAAAATATCCCACAGTATTTCGCCAATTGTAATTACTTTATTTTGCATGGTAGATTGATAAAAAATGTAAATAAACAATTTTTACCGGTGGAACGAAATATTTTGTTTCATATCTTTAATTTTTACCAAAATTGTAATCGTCATGAAAAAAATACTCTTTATTGCCCTGTTTTTTATTTCTTTCAGCACTTATGCTCAAAATGCAAAAGATAAACAAGCTGTTCTCAACCTACTCGAAAAACAGCGCAGCGATTGGAACAAAGGCGATGTTGAAGCTTATATGCAGGGTTACGCAAAATCAGACAGTTTACTTTTTGTAGGTAAAAGCGGACCAACTTATGGCTGGCAAAAAACACTGGACAATTATAAAAAAGGTTATCCGGATAAATCTGCCATGGGATTTTTGGTATTTGGAATAAAAAAAATCGAATTTTTAAAACCTGATCTTGCCTTTGTATTGGGTAGCTGGAATGTAAAGCGTGAGAAAGATGAATTAAAAGGATATTTTACACTGTTGATCAAAAAAATAAAAGGGGAGTGGAAGGTGATCGTTGATCATAGCAGTTAATTATTCCGATACCTTTAATATGTATTGAAGTACAGGATCAAGACCTTTAATTTTATCAAGATAACTTGTTTCGATTTGGCGATCGGGTAGTACAGGGTGTTTGGTTTTGTTGTTACAATCAGCCCCAAAATCTAAACTTGTTGATACATTGAAGCCGATTTTACTGTTAGGCAATTGAAAGCGGTAACCTTCACCAAAATCGTTTGTGTTTTCTCCCGTAGCTTCGCCAATTAGCTTTGCCAGTTTAAATTGTTTTACACCATCTGCAAGCATATTTGCACTCGAGAATGTCATGGGTCCGGTAATAATATAAACTTGGCCATTAAAAAAGGCTTGTTCGCTGGTGTATTTTGGATCATAAGGCTCGCAGTTGTGCCTTTGCCAGATACTATTGTTAGATTGTTTTAAGTAATTATTACTGGTATCACCCTGCTTAGTTAATTGATCTTTATACAGCTGACTTATTTTCCAATTTTTCCCGCCAGATAAGGTATATTTTTTTGAATTAAAAAAGCCTAACAGTAAATCTGCATTGATAGAATTGCCTCCTGTATTTTTTCTGATATCAATGGCAAGGGTTTTGATTTTTTTCTGTTTTATTACCGTAAAACACGAATCGAAAAATTTCAGATAAGGATGGTAATCGCCCTCTAAAGTATTTAATTCAATGTTAGCAACCTTATCTTCCAATATATTAAATGAATAGGGCTTACCAACCAGGTTTGGAAATGCGTCGCCTATTAAATCTCTTAAAATACTTCCATTTTCAATTGTTTTAATTTCTTTTTTGTGCTGATACTGATAAGTGATTTTAAAAGGGGGCCTTATACCCGAAAGGTATAAGTTATAGCCAAGCATTTTAATGGCTATCTCATTGCGGTAAGTTTGAAGTCCGCCAACGCGTAATGCACTTTCCTGGTAAAACTTTTGAATAGAAGTTCCGTTTACTGAAATGATTTCTGCACCTGCAGGAATAATACCCGGTAATGCTTTTCCATCGGAATAGGTTTTACCTTTTTTATCAGCAACAAATGTTAAGGGTAAAAAAACAGGTTTCCTGAAATCTGCCTTAAATATAGATTGTATAAAAGTGGGTGCAGTGTGGGCATCATCAATAAGACCTGTTATTTCTCCAAGTTTTAAGGTAAAGGGTCTGGTTTCAATTGAATCGGGGATGGTACTTTTTACCTGATTTATTTTTTGTGTGTATTTAACCTCTGAAGTGTATAAAAATGGGTTGTAATGTGCCGCTCTGATTACCTTGTCGAGGTAGTCGATATCAGCAATGGCTTCTGTTTTAGAAATCCGTTGTGCAAAACCCGACAAGAAAGTAAAAAATACAAATAAAAAAGGTAGCGCTGTTTTCATTACATCAATTTACCCTAAGACGATATCCGGTAGGTTAAGGTTGCATTGAAATTTACTCACCCAACTTAAAATCCTTATAATAATAATCCTTGTCCTCATCGGTTAACTGGCGGATTACCCTGCAAGGGGCTCCTGCGGCGAAAACATTATCCGGGATATCCCTCGTAACCACACTGCCCGATCCGATTACTACATTTGATCCGATTTTTACGCCGGGATTGATTACTACGTTACCACCAATCCATACGCTATTGCCAATCGTAATTTCCTGTGCCCATTCATATTCCTGATCACGCAAATGTGCATGGATGGGATGGCCTGCGGTATAAATGGCTACGTTTGGCGCAATAAAAACGTTGTTGCCAATACTCACTTTGGCGCAATCTAAAATAACGAGGTTGAAGTTTGCGTAAAAATTATCACCAATTTCGATGTTATATCCATAATCACACCTAAACGGTGGCTCTACATAAAACATTTTTTCTGTTTTACCGAACAGCCTTTTCAGTAATTCTTTACGCTGTTTTATGAATTTTGGAGCGAGGTTATTAAATTCGAAAACAATTTCGCGGGCTTTTAATCTTTCTTTTGCCAGTTCTGCATCACCCGCCTGGTAAGCTTTTCCTGCCAGCATTTTTTGTTTTTCGGTTAGGGTTGTTTGTTCCATGGATTTATTCTGGTTTGAAATGTGGTTAAGTTAGTTTATAACGAGAAGTCGATTTTATTTCCATTCCAGTCATGCATGCTGATATTGGTAACGACTTCGTCTAATTGAAGAAGGTAGGTTCTGATCTCTTCGAGAGAAGCAGATTCGTGAATGCAAGGGCCCCATGAACTATCAAATGTGCAGGTGAACAATTGTTCCTTTATTTTTCGTTCTATTTCCGCCATGTCTAACATTACCTTATAAATTTGAGTATTTTCTTCAAGCTGGGAAGTATCGCCATAAAGAACGTTAATATGTCGTTGTAAAATAGAAGCAATCTCGCCTAAATATTCATCATGAAGCTGATCACAGGCATCGGTAAAATTAAATGGATTGAAATTGGCATTGTATGCTGCAATAGTCTGATTGTTGAGGTCGAGCATTATGATGCCATAATTGTTCAGGCTGGCATAGAAAGGAGTGGTTATCGATTCGAACGAAATATCAATCTCAACGTGCTTATTGGCACTGACAAAGTGAAAATTACTCTGGGGGTTGTGCATCGGCGGTTTTTGAGAAAAATCAGAAAACCCATGCCCCTTTAAAAAGGAGAAATGATTTTCGAACATCGGTCTCATGTATAGATTCAAATCAAAGTCGGCCATGCGTGCTTTAAATGAAAAACGGGACTTCATTGCTGAGCGTCCCGTTTTGGTACTTTGTTAATCACAGCTTAACAGATTTTTAACGCCCATGAAAAACTATTCTTATGGTCTGCCTTTGGCTAAAGCCCTTTCAGCAATTTTAACTGCTTTTTTCTCTCTCCAGTTAGCATATTTTTCTTTGAAAGTCATTTTAATTAAGCTGTCAATGGCGCCATGGGTAAATAAACTCCAAACGCTGGCCACTTTTCTGGTAATTGATTGATCCCAGGCCCTTAAACTTAACGAGAATGAACCATCCAGGTATTTCATCCAGTGCCACATTCCTGTAGGCATAAATAAGGTATCGCCATGCTCTAAGAAAACTTCATAACCCTCAACACCGTTTAGTGCGGGGAATTTTTCGAAATCAGGATTGGCAACGTCATAATCTTCCAAAGCATAAGTTGCATTTGGTAAGCAATATAACCTGTCTTTCCATTTATTATCGAATAGAACAATGTGTTTCCTACCACCAAAATGGGTATGGAAAATGTGCGGCAAATCGATATCGTAATGTAAAAAGGTTACCGAGTTAGATCCGCCAAAAAACATGGCCGGCATACTTTCAATAAAACCACCCATTAAATCTTTAGGGATTTTTACATCATTGATTAAACTAGGTACTTTTTTAAACAGGTTAAAAAAGAAAATCCTCAATTCTGTTGGCTCACGTTTAATCAGGTCGAGGTAATCGCCAAATTTCATGTGTGCAGTAGCCGCATTAATCGGTTTCGATGGGTCAGCTTTAGAGTTATCGTAAAGCGGAACTTCCAGCTCACCGCCAATTTCTTTTAAATATTCAGTCGTCCATTTTTCTCTTGCAGGCCAGTCTTTGGTAAGGCCCCTGATGACTAACGGACGTTTAGTTTTCAAATAATTTTTCTTAAAATCTTCAGGAGTGATATTCTCAACAATATCAACAGGTTTTAAAATGAAACTCATGCGCTTAAATCGGTTATTTGTGCCGAACAACAAATGTGTAAATTTTATTTTACAAAATTGAAGTTAACAGTTAAATGTGACTAAAATCACGTAATCTAAATTAGCAAATACTTAACAATTTAATAATTAAGCTTCAACTTTATTTTTAACAATTTCGGCATAAGCGGCATCCCAAAGGTCGATACGCTTTTGTAAAGCCTGTTTTGTGGTTTCTTCTGCTTCTGTCCAAAATGCTTCTTCTTTTTCGCAGAGTTTCTCCGTCATCGAGAGTGCCAAATGGCTGTGGTGATCGCCGTCTACTTCAATATGGCGTTCTAAATAATATTTAAAAATAGAAACTTTATCAGCCTGGGTACTGTTCAGGTCGTTTACCATGCTGTAAAACATGTTTGGAATTAAATCCTCCCTGCCAAAGGTAAAACTGGCTGCCTGTAAATGTGTTTTGCCGCTATTAATGGTATCGAATGTCGCATTTACAAAATCTTTGGCAGCAGAAGGTACATCGGCAATTTCGAAGGCCTCATTAAAACCTTTACCATTTTTTAAGGCATCTAAAAAATCATTAATGGGTTTTGTATTGGCCCCGCACTGATCCATAGCATCTAAATATAACTCGAAATGACTTTTAATCGCGCCATCTGCATCCACATCAGATTCTTCTCCAGCTACAATTTCGTTAATCAACTGTCTGGTAACCGGATCGCCAACCGGAAACCAGGGCAAACTGGTACAGGTAAGGTTAATCTGTAATGCTTTAAGCAACGACATGAAATCCCAAACGGCAAAAATATGATGTTCCATAAAAACGCGTAGATCTTCCAGTTCGCTAATGGCCGAATAAACTTTGTGGTTAATAATCTGTTGTTTAAGCGGCGTGATGCTTTCTTGTATTTTTATAATGTTAGGATGCATATTTTATTATTGAATGATTGAGTTTTGAATGAGGAAATTGAAATTTTGAATGAGAGATTGATTGATTTAGTGAATTGGCATAAAGCTTAGCACTGCTCATTCTATCATTCAACACACATTCATTCTATCATTATTATCTTGGTAAATTTTTTTCTAACGCTTTACCTGCTCTTTTAATTGCAAGTTCTTCTTTCCAGTGCATGTACTTTTCACGGTAGTTTGCTTTCATAAAGTCGTCAAATTTACGCTGTAAAGTTAAGTTATACAAGCTTTTTGCTTTCACAGCCCAGCTTTTGTCCCATGCCCTCAAACTAATGGAGAAAGATCCGTCGAGGTATTTCATCCAGTGCCAATAACCCGTAGGCATAAATAAGGTATCACCATGCTCTAAAAACGCTTCTACTCCCTGAACACCTTTTAAGGCCGGAAATTTATCAAAATCAGGATTTTCTACATCATAATCTTCCAGCGCATAAGTGGCGTAGGGAATCTGGTATAAACGCTCTTTCCACTTATAATCGAACAGGATTACATGTTTGCGGCCGTTAAAGTGCGTATGGAAAATGTGTGCCAGGTCAATATCGTAATGTAAAAAAGTGACAGAACCTTTTCCGCCAAAAAACATATTGGGGTAACTGTCTAAAAAGCCGCCCATTAAATCTTTTGGGGCAATATAATCTTCCAGTAATTTTGGGGCAAATTTTATGGGATCAAACAAAAAAATGCGCAGATCTGTAGGGGTTTCTTTAATCAGATCGATATAATCGCCAAATTTCATTTCGGCAGCCGAAGCATTAATCGGTTTAGAAGGATCAGCTTTCGAACTATCATAAAGTGGAACGGTTTTATCCCCAACAACATCTTTCATGTATTCCATCGTCCACTTTTGGTAAGCCGGCCATTTTTTAGCCATATTTTTTATTACCAGGGGTTTACGGGGTTTAAGGTAGTTCAGCTCGAAATCTGATTTAGATATGTCTTCAACTACATCTATCGGAGATAAATTGAATTTCATGTTAAATAACTATTAATGAAGCAAAATTAAATAGTTAAAAAACAGCAAGCAGCAGAAATGAGAAAACTTGAGAAAAAACTGACAATTCATCAAAAAAAGTCAGATGTTAAGAATAGGGAATAATGTTCCGGTAATTTGGCCAAAAACAAAAACGTTCCGGCAAAAGCCAGAACGTTTTATTTGATTATAAGGATATACGATATATTATTTAGGCATTAAAACGGTATCAACCACGTGGATTACACCATTTTTTTGATAAACATCTGCAATGGTTACAGTGCTCATTCCACCATTTTCATCTTTTAAAACCAATTTTTTGCCTTCCATCCAGGCCCAAAGTTTACCACCTTGTACAGTTGTTAATTCTGCTTTGCCGCCGCCAGCTTTAATTGCTGCTGCAATTGCTTTGCTATCCATTTTACCGGCAACAACATGGTAAGTTAAAATTTTGGTAAGGGTTGCTTTGTTTTCTGGTTTAACCAGGTTATCAACAGTTCCGGCAGGAAGTTTATCAAAAGCTGCATTTGTTGGAGCGAAAACAGTAAACGGACCAGCGCCTTTTAAAGTTTCTACCAAACCTGCGGCTTTAACTGCTGCCACCAATGTAGTGTGGTCTTTTGAATTTACCGCATTATCAACAATATCTTTAGTTGAATACATGGCCGCGCCACCAACCATCGGATTTTTTTGAGCGTAAACTTGAGTTGTAAATGCCATGGTAATTACGGCAAAAACTGATAGGATTAAATTTTTCATTATTTCTAATTTTTAAGTTTCTGTTATTTGATTCCATTTACGATGGCTTACAGACACTTGGTTTTTAGAAATAAAATTTATTGTTTAATTGATTGATTTTGAGTGTTTTAATTTTTGTTTTTTTAGTTTTGAAAAAGTAATATGGTAAAACTTAGGGAGGGGGTAGCCCTGTTATACTAAATTTCTTGACTTTTGTCGCTTATGTTCAGAGTGATAATCTTCCATAGCATGGGTGTCATCTCGACCGGAGCCCCGCGAAGTGGAGAGATCTATCTGGGTAAATTTAGCTTCGCTGAGCCTTCGGGTTCTCGACTGCGTTACACTCTGCTCGAAATGACGGTAACTCAGAAGAATTTTGCACATAGATAACAGCCAAAAGGATATCGCTGCAATCGGGCTTAAGTATTTGGGTTCATTCTTAACGCCAAACGCCCGGCTAATTCACCTTTGCAGTCCTTATTTTTTTAGAGAAAAATTTAGGGAAAAAGCGTTTCAATAATACACCTTTTGTTTCCTTTCCACCGATGTAAACCTCTTCTTTTTTGTTTTTAACGGCCTGTACTATCTGTTTGGCGCAATCGGCAGGGCTCATCGCATTTTCATGTGCATCTCCCATCATATTTAATGGTTTTCCGTCTGCGGTTAGTGCGTTATAAGTTACATTGGTTTTGATAAACCCCGGGCAAATTATGGTAATGTCGATATTTTTGTCGTAAATTTCCGATCGGAGAGAGTCGAAATAGCCATGCAATGCATGTTTTGATGCGGCATAAGTAGAACGGAACTTTGTTCCAAATTTTCCGACTAAACTGCTGATTACGGCAATCTGTCCGCCGCCGTTGCTTATCATCAATGGTAAAACCGCTTTGCTCAATACAACTGTTCCCCAAAAATTGGTGTCCATAATCTGCTGTTCTGTTTGCAGGTTGGTTTCCAGTGCTAAACTCCGCTGACTTACACCGCCACTATTGATCAGTAAATCTATTTTCCCAAAAATGCGGATGGCATCAGCGGCTTTGCTTTCGAGTGTTTCGGTTTCGCTTAAATCGAATGGCAAAACATGCACATTAAAAGAATTTTGGCAATTTCCTTTTACGCGAAAAAGTTCATCACGGTTTCTTCCCGAAATAATCAGTTTGTTGCCTGCTTTAAAATATTCATATACCAGGGCCTCGCCAATACCTGATGAAGCGCCTGTAATCCATACAATTTTTGACATATATTTTTAATTATTGAATTAGAGATGATCGAATTAGAGGATGATTGAATGATAGATTTTACAAAAGCATTCACTCATTCTCTCATTCAAAACTCATTCATTCTCTGATTCAAAACTCACTCAATTTAACTCATTCATTCTCTCATTCAGAAATCACTCATTTTAAACAACAAACAATTCCGAAGCAATATGATCGGCAAATAATTTTCCATTCTGGCTTAAACGGATTTTATCTCCATCCATGATCAGCCAATCTTTATCCTCAAAATTTTTGAGATTGTATTTTGTTTCTTCTAAAAAATCTTTCCCGAAATCGGTGTTTATTTTCTGCAGATCAGTGCCCCACATGGTTCTTAATGAGGTCATTATATATTCGTTAAACCGATCGTTCAAACTCAGCTCTTCAACCATTTCGGGTAGTTTATTCTGCTCCAGGGTTTCGATGTATAAAGCATTGTTAGCCGGGTTCATGTAGCGGTTCTGGCCGTTAAAACCATGCGCCGACGGACCAATGCCAATGTAATCTACACCTTTCCAGTAATTGGTATTGTGTACTGCATAATGGTTGGGTTTGGCAAAATTAGAAATCTCATAATGCTCAAAGCCGGCTTCTACCAGTTTCTCCATTAAAATTACAAATTGTGCAGCACTTTGGTTATCATTTACCGGAATTTGCTTTTTTGTTTTAATGGCATGCGCCAAAGCTGTTCTCGGCTCAACCGTTAAAGCATAGGCTGAAATGTGCGGTACTTCCAGTTCAATCGCTTTTTGAATGTTGTTTAACCACTTTTGATCAGTCAATAAAGGATAGCCGTAAATCAAATCCAGTGTTAAGTTTTCAAAACCTGCATCCTGACTTCTCCTGATGCAATTTTCCGCTTCTTGAGCCTGATGTGCCCTGTTCATCCAAATTAAGTCTTCATCATAAAAAGATTGAATGCCCACGCTAAAGCGGTTAACAGGCAATTGTTTCAGTTCTTTTAATTTCTGGCTGGTTAAATCATCCGGATTGGTTTCGATTGTGATTTCGGCATTGGCATCTACCGAAAAAGTATGGTTGATGGTATCGAAAATCTTTTGTAAAGCGGCCTGTGATAAAATAGAAGGCGTTCCACCTCCCAAATAAATGCTTCCAACCTGGCCTGTTATCCGGTCTTTTTTCATTTTAATCTCCTTGCAAATGGCATCGACCATTTCATCAGCATATTTTAAAGACGTACTGAAATGGAAATCGCAATAGTGGCAAGCCTTTTTACAGAAAGGAATATGAATATAGATACCAGACATTGGCGCAAAGATACACCATATTCTAAATCCATTTATTTTATTTAGGTAAACAATGATTATTCGACTACTTTTGCAACTTTAAGTTTTGATTTACAGCATGCCGAAATTCATTTTTCTTTTGTTTGCCTTTTTATGGTCTGCAGATTTTGTGGCAGCGCAGCAGGTTCCTGTTCAAACAGATAGTGCGGTGGTAAATCAATACCGGTATAGAAGATACCGCCCCGATTCGGCAACGCTTGCCCGACAAAAATTTTCTACCGATTCCTTGGTTCATCATACCTGGGTGCTACCTGATAGTTTAATCAATAAAAATGCACTTTTAGATACGATTGAAAAGGAATATCTTTCTCCCAACCTTGATTTATGGGCCTGGCATAAGAAATACCAGCATCTAAAGAAAAAGGCAAATCCATACCAGCTGGGTACAAAAATACCTAAAGGCAATGTAGGTTTACTGGGTTTTATTTTTGGGATGCTCGTTATTTTTGCTGTCTTAAAAAATGCATTTTCCAAACAGCTATCTGCCATTGTGCAATCATTTTTCAGCAATCGGATTTTAAATAATATTAATAAGGAAGATAACCTTTTTAGCTCGTGGCCGTTTTTATTGCTTTTTGTGCAGTTCGGTTTTGTTTTTGGGATGTTCTTTTTTCTGGTAGCACAATGGAACGATATGTACCAGGCTAAAGATGGCTTCAAATTTTTCTTTAGCATATCCATTACCGTAATTGCATTTTATGCGCTAAAATTAATCCTTTTGCGCTTTCTGGGTTACCTGTTTAATGTTCAAAAACCAGTAGGCGAATATATTTCCATATTATACCTCAGTTACTTTAATGCATCGCTGTTATTTATTCCTTTGGTGGTGGCTTTTGCATTGTCGCCACTTAAATACGGGGCTGTTTATATCGTATTGGCGTTCTTGTTGTTAGGCATAATATTTGCTTTCCAATTGTTGAGGGCGGGTATAACGATACTTTCTAATAATAAGTTTTCTAGAATGCATTTAATTTTGTACTTTTGCGCCCTCGAAATATGTCCTATCCTCATACTAATTAAAACGATAGGGCTGTAGCAGGAAAAAGGAAAATGCAAGAAAAGAACGACTCTAGAATCCGCAAAGTAAAAAGTATTTTGGTTACTTTACCAAAACCTGAAACCGAAAAATCTCCCTATTACGATTTGGCCAAAAAACACAACTTAAAAGTTGATTTCAGGTCTTTTATTCATGTAGAAGGGGTGCCAGCAAGAGACTTCAGAAAGGATAAAATTAACCTTGCCGATTTTACGGCAGTGATTTTTACCAGTCGTAATGCAGCAGACCACTTTTTTAGGATCTGTGAAGAAATGCGTTATGATGTGCCGGCAGAACTGAAATACTTCTGTCTTTCTGAAACAATTGCCTTGTATCTTCAAAAATATATTCAATATAGAAAGCGTAAAATCTTTTTTGGTAAACAAACTGCAGCTGATTTGGCAGAAGTGCTTAAAAAACATGCTGGAGAGAAGTTTTTATATCCTTGTTCGGATGTAGCTACAGAAGATACCATGAAATTTCTGGAAAAAAGCGGATATAATTTTACCCCTGCAGTTTTATTCAGAACTGTAGTGAGCGATTTATCTGATCTGGCTGAAGTTTTTTATGATGTTATCGCTTTTTTTAGCCCGTCAAGTATACAGTCATTATTTAAAAATTTCCCTGATTTTAAACAAAACAATACACGGATTGCTGCTTTTGGTGTAAATACCAGTAAAGCATGTGCCGATATGGATCTTATTGTTGACATTGCAGCACCAACTCCCGGCGTACCGTCAATGACGATGGCCATTGAAAACTACATCAAAATATCTAATAAATAATACGTACAATAAATTATTTTACGTCAACACAATAAATGCGTAACTTTGCTGTTATATAGGGAGTTACGCATTTTTTTTAAACAAAATTGTGAAAGCTTAAAACTCCTTAAAGTAACTTTAACCGCTTTGTAGTAATGATTTAACGTAAAATATTTGTTTTTGTTGATAATTTCAGTGATTTTTGATAAAATTGCTCCTAATCGTGCGCTGCACACCATAAAAAATATGAAGAAAATTTACCTTCTAGCTATTGTAGGTATAACTGTAATGCTAGCTAGCTGTGGCCATGGTGGTCAGGGTGAGCTGGTTGGTGCTTATAACCGCAAATTTAAAAATGATCGAATCCCGTTGGGGATGGTTTATATTCCGCCAGGGCATACACCATTGGGAGGATCGGATGAAGATATTACATTTTCTCAGAATGGACCGAGTAGAATGACCACCATTAGTGCGTTCTTTATGGATCAAACAGAGATTTCGAATGCCGAATACCGCCAGTTTACCAATTGGGTGCGCGATTCGATTGCCATTGTGATGATGGGAAATCCACAACAGTTTATGATAACCCCAAGAGGCAATGCGGCGGCAGCTGTTGGGGGCGATAAATATATTGATTGGAAAAAAGTTGGACCAAACGGAGTAAATATCTGGCGCAACAAGGGTAGAGGTGCAGCAGCAGCTCAAGCCAGTCAGTTAGATGGCATGTATTATTCTGGCCTTGATGCACTTCCCGGTAAAAAAGAACTTGATGTTCGTAAATTCGAGTATTCTTATGCCGAATTGAATATGGAAAAAGCGGCTATCGGACATAAAGATCCAAACAGCAAACGCCAGGATTATATTGATCGTTATACCATTGCCATTTACCCTGATACAATGGTTTGGAAAACAGATTATTCTTACTCACAAAACGACCCGATGGTTCGCGGTTATTATAACCACCCTTCATATGATGATTATCCGGTAGTTGGCGTAAGCTGGGAGCAGGCTAAGGCTTTTTCTCACTGGAGAACCAGGTTGTATGATGGAGTTGCAACAGCGAGAAGATTACCAGTTGGATCGAGATCTGATTACAGATTACCTGCAGAAACAGAGTTTGAGTACGCTGCAAGAGGTGGTAATACCAAAACAAAATATCCATGGGGCGGTCCTTACATCAGAAATACCAAAGGCTGTTTACAGGCTAACTTTAAACCGGGCCGTGGCGATTACTCAAGCGATGGTGGTATCTATACTGTTGGTGTGAGATCTTATTTTCCTAACGATTATGGCTTGTACAATATGGCAGGTAACGTTTCTGAATGGACAATAACAGCCTATAATAAAGGTGCCAGTCCATTATTGCATGATCTGAACCCTAACTTTACTTATGATGCAGGTGCTAACGACAGTAAGTACAAAAAACGTAAGGTGGTAAAAGGTGGTTCATGGAAAGATACCGGCTACTTTTTACAAAATGCAGTAGCAACATACGAATATCAGGATACACAAAGATCATACATTGGTTTCAGATGTGTTTCATCTTACCCAGGTACCGATTTAAGACATTAAACCAAACAAACTAAAAACTAAAGAAAAACATCAAAATTTTATGGCAGCAAAGAAACAACCAGGCTGGTTACACGTAGCGATTTCATGGGGAGCAAGTATTGTAATTATCGGAGCGTTATTTAAAATTCTACACATTGGTGGAATTGTGGGTAACTACATGATTGGGCTTGGTCTAGGAGTGGAAGCATTTTTATTCTTCTTAACCGGATTTTTCCCACCAGAACCAGAACCAGCATGGGAAAGAGTGTACCCTGAATTAAAAGAAGATTTTAAAGGAGAATTACCAACAGCATCAGCAAGACCTGTAGCAGCGGTAACTTCTTCGAACACGGCAGCTTTAGATAAAATGTTATCAGATGCTAAAATCGGTCCGGAGCTAATCGAAAGTTTAGGTACAGGTTTACGTACGTTTGGTGATAAAGTAGCAACCATTTCTAATGTTGCAGATGCTTCTACAGCTACTAACGAATTTACTGGTAAAATTAAAACGGCATCAGCTGGTTTTGATAATTTGAGCGCGTCTTTTGAAAAAGCTACGGCTAATTTAAAAGCAATGGGCGAGAGCAGTGTAGATTCTCAGGCTTACCACGATCAGGTTAACAATTTGGCGAAGAATTTATCTGCTTTAAACGCGGTTTACGAACTGGAATTACAGGATTCAAGCGCGCATTTAAAATCGATGAATAAATTCTATTCAAACTTATCGTTAACCATGCAGAACTTTAACGAATCGATGGAAGATTCGAAACAGTTTAAAGAAGAGGTGAATAAACTGGCTAAAAACCTGGCGTCACTTAATGCAATTTATGGCAATATGCTATCGGCCATGAATGGCCCACGTGTATAATTTGTTTAGTTTTTAATTTTTAAAGGAAAAGCTACATCAAACATGGCAGGCGGAAAAGAAACAACAAGGCAGCGGATGATCAATATCATGTATTTGGTATTGTTGGCCATGCTCGCCTTAAACGTATCAGATACCATTTTAGATGCATTCAAAAATATCAACGATAGTTTGGATACTTCTAAAAACAATGTAAATACAAGTATTAATCAGTTATTTTCTGCTTTCGAAAACTCGAAACTGAAAGAAGAGCCGGCACGTGCGCAGCCTATTTACGATAAGGCTAAAGAAGCACAAAAGGCTGCTGATGAATTAAATAATTACATTGAAAGCATTAAAAAAGAATTTACCCAGGCTGGTGACGGAATAGACCCTGAAACCGACGACCTGGTGAACAGATCAAATCAGGATATTGCTCAGAATATCATGATCAATCAAAAGAAAGCAGACGAATTAAAGAAAAGAATTAACGCCACACGCGAAAAACTGATTTCTTTATTAGATCCTGCGGATAGGGCAGGTGTTGCATTCTCTCTTGAAGCAAAAGATCCTGCGAGAAAAAGAAAAGGTAACTGGCAGGAAACTTACTTCGGTGAGGGAACGCCATTAACTGCTGCAATGACCATTTTAACTAAACTGCAAACAGATACTAAAAATGCTGAAGCAGAAGTAGTTAAAAAGTTGTTCGGAAATATGGATAAAGCGCAGGTTAACTTAGATCAGTTTGCGGCAGTTGCAGTAGCACCTACTTCTTACGTAATCCAGGGACAGCCTTATACCGCTGAAGTATTTTTAACCGCAAGTGATTCAAGATCAACTCCTGATATCACGGTTAACGGAAGTAAATTATCGGTTAAAGATGGTAAAGGAACGTACACTGGTGGTACGGGCAGCGTTGGTCAGTTTACATGGGTAGGTACTATCCGTGTGCGTCAAACTGATGGACAGGTTAAAGAATACAAAACCCAGCCACAAACTTACCAGGTAGCTAAACCGTCGGCATCGGTTGCTTCAACAAAATTGAATGTAATTTATGCAGGTATTGCCAATCCGTTTACGGTATCGGCCGCAGGTTTTCCATTAGAAAGTGTTCGTGCTTCTATTTCAGGCGGTTCTATGTCTGGTAGTAACGGAAACTATAATGTAAATGTTCCCGGCAGCATGGTTGGTTCAGAAGTATCAATCAATGTATCGGCAAGTAATGCTGGTAAAACGGTAAGCTTAGGTTCACAAAAATTCAGGGTTAAAGCCATTCCTGCTCCGGTAGCAAAGGTTGGTGGCCGCGCTGGAGGTGATGTAGCTTCGGTACAGTTAAAAAGTGAATCGGAAATTGAAGCAGATTTGGATGATTTTCCTTTCGATGTTAAATTTAAGATTCAGCGTTATAAATTAACGATTATCAAACCTCGTTCGGATGCGATTACCGTTGCTGGTAGTGGCGGAAGCTTTGCCGGTGCTGTTAAAGGTGCCATTAACTCGGTTACGCCAGGTACAAGGGTGTTTTTTGAAGATATTGTTTCTGTTGGTCCTGATGGCCGTCAAAGAATTTTACCTTCATTGGCGTTTAGTGTAAAATAAAAAGAAGATGAAAAGGATTTTAAGTATTGCTATTTTAGTTTTGTTAACCACGTTTGCTTTTGCACAAAAAAAGCCTGCTAAGTTAGCACCAAAAAAAGCTGCGCCCGCTGTTACTGCTCCTGTAGTTGACACGGCGAAAAAAGCTCCTGTTAAAACAGCTAAAAAGAAACTAAAGGTTCCGCCTAAAGATGGTTTCTATGCCCGTAAGGACATTGACAGTACTGAAATGGTTCCTTTAGCTGATGTAAGGGAAGAGGATGTTTTTTACGCAAAAAGGATCTGGAGGGAAATTGATTTACGCGATACTGTAAATTCACCATTAAGATCACCAAAATCAAGGTTAATCGATGTTTTAATTGCTGCGATTAAATCAGAAGAGCTTACTGCTTATTCTCCGATTGATAGCGCATTGAACGAAGATGATGCTTTTCTTAATCCAATGTCTGCAGATTCTGCAGCTAAATCAGCATTAGGAACAGCGGAGGTTTCAAATAATAAAACCGGAACGGTTACTACAGTTGTTAATGATTTTAATGCAGATTTATTCCTGAAGTTCAGGATTAAAGAAGACTGGATTTTTGATACTAAACGTTCTATTTTCGAACCACGCATTGTAGGTATTGCGCCTTTGAAATTCAACGAGGTTTCTAAACAATGGCAACCAGTATTTTGGGTGTACTATCCTGAAGCAAGGGAAATTTTGACGAAGAAACGTTTAATCAATACCAATAATGATGCATCTTCATTAAGTTTTGATGATTTCTTTATCCGTCGCTTATTCAGTAGCTATATTGTTAAAGAATCTAATCCTGGAGATAACAAGATCAGGGATATCATTTCAAATCCTAAAGATAGATTGTACGAGTCTGAGCGGATTAAAAAGGCCGTTCTTGATTACGAACAAGGCCTTTGGGAATATTAATTTTACATAGAAAGCTCCGATGAAAATCGGAGCTTTCTTATTTGGGGCATTCCCATCACAATACCGTCATTTCAAGCGCAGTCGGAAACCTATCCAGAGACAGATCTCTCTGGCAAATCGTCACCCTAAACCTGTTTCAGTGTTTTTCATGCGAGATAGATCTCTCCAGTCCACTGCGTTCCAGTCGAGATGACGACGCTTTTGTTAGTCTTGTCATCCTCGGTGCAACGAAGGCTTTTTGAGCAAATTTATTAAATTATTATTCACTGCTTTCAGAGTGACATAATAGTATAATACAAAAAGCGGTAACCCAATCTATGGATTACCGTTTTATATTAAAAGGCTGATGATCTCTACTGGTTATCGGTAGCTGCCTCTATTGCATTTTGAATTGATGTAGGTACGTTCGATAACAAATCGTAACCTGTAGCAGATTCGATTGAATTAACTGTTGTGCGATAAGTTTTCCAGTTGGTGTTTAAACCGTTGGTATTGAGCATATTTACCGTAATTACCCTTGTAGAAGAAGTAATTCTGCTTAAATCGTTATTTCCGTTAGGCAATACCACAATAACTTTCCAGGTGTTTGAAGGTACATTAACGCGGCCGTTATCAATGGTATAGGTAGTTCCGCCATTGCTTCCTGAACCACCAGATCCATAAGAACCACAGATTACATACACTTCGTTACCGGCGGTTACTAAAGAGCGCGTGTAGTTTTCTAAATCAGCCCAGGGCCCCTGGTTATTATTAGGTGCCTGTGCCATCATATTGCTCATTAAAAAGGTAGAAGAGTTGGCTGCTACTGAAGCTGTTCTATCAGCCGAAGGGCAGTTATGGCCACGGTCAAATCCTGAACCTGAATAACTGCTGCTGGACACCTGATACCAGCCTGCAGGTAAAGTATTGTCGGCCCTGAAATCATCCTGACGGGGAGTTGAGCCTAAGTCAGACGATCCGATGTGCCAGCTTACCCAATTAGGTGTAGCCCTGCTTTTGCTGTAAGAACTTGAATAGTAAGTGCGTTCCATCAGGTAATTTTCGGGATAAGAGATACTGGCAACAGCATTACTCGGATTGCCCAGTAAAAGATGGCTATTATCGCCAGGAGTGGTTGTTGGAGGAGTGGTTGTGCCACCGCCTGTCGAAATGCTAAAATCATCGATGTTGATTCGGGCTGTACCGCCACTGATTTTACGGACCTGAAAGCGTACATTCCCCGAAATGGCTGGGTTAAAAGTTGCTGTTGCTAATGTAGTCGTGCTACTGGTAATGGTACTGCCCGTTTGTTGCCAGCTCGAACCGCCGTTGGTAGAATACCAGAGCTGCCAGGTACTATTAGCATCAGTACCATATTTAGCGTGTGCAATGGTAACTACATCGGCTCCGTTTACATCAAAATTCATGCTTAATATCCCCGTGTTGCGAATACGCACTGATTGACTGCCATTTTTAGCATCGGCTGCTAAATTTCCGATTAAGGCATCATTAAGACTCCAGCTTCCGCTACTTAAGGTAACCGATGCAGTTGTGTAACTTCCTTTGGTACCTGATTCGAATGTTTCGGGAAAACCAGCAGCTATAGCCTGGGCGCTTGCCGTAACTGCTTTACTGTTTAATTTCTGTTCGAATAGGCCGGAGTCTGGCAGCGTTTGATTTTCTTTTTTACAGGCAGCCAGGCCAAGGCATAGAACGGCCAGTAAGCTTAATTTTTTTAATGCTTTCATTGTTTTGGTTTGGGATTATTTTATGGATGGGATAATTTTCTTAGGTTTCTACAGCGAGGGTTTCAAGAACCAGGCAGGTGCCATCTGGTAAATAGCCGGTAATCAGGACAGGAATCCTGCTGGCACCTTCTACTCTTATTACTGAAATATTAGATAGGTTTTGCTCTAGAAAGGCGTGGAGTGCTTCTATTTTCTGAGCATTTTCGACCATTGGTGCATCAGATGGATCAACCTTTGAAATAAGACGGTCGAAAAAGGCAACCTGATCAACTTGTTTTAAACTGGAAAGATCAGAGTGGTATTGACTTGCAATTTTCTGCAATAAGTCTGATGGTGCGATTTTGCCCCAATCGGCCACTTTAAAAGGGCTTTCCGATTCGCTAAAATACAGTACGCCCAACAAAAGTTTGGTAATGGTAGCCAGGATGTTGTTATTCATGTAAACAGGGGTATTTTACTGGTATTAACAGCCCTAATTTATAGAAAAAGTATTTAAGTTATGCCAATTCAAGATTAATTAAGTGTTAACATTTTTACGCATCCGTCTGTTATTGTTTACATAACGGATTTACGCTTCTTTAAAATGTGCCAGCAGGGTAAGTACCTGTTTTTTGTTCAATATTTCTGAAAGTTCTTTTTCTGTAGCCTCTTTAATTTTTTTAACAGATTTAAAGTGGGTAAGTAATTTATCAGCAGTGGTTTTACCAATTCCCTCAATCTGTTCGAGTTCTGTTTTGAGGGTACCCTGATCGCGCTTTTTACGGTGAAAGGTAATTCCGAATCGGTGGGCTTCATCACGCAGCTGCTGAATAACTTTTAAAGTTTCCGATTTTTTATCTAAATACAAAGGGTAAGAATCGCCAGGATAAAATAATTCTTCCAAACGTTTGGCAATACCGATTACCGTTACTTTATTTTCTATGCCCAGTAATTTTAAACTCTTCACTGCCGACGAAAGCTGGCCTTTACCACCATCAATAATGATCAGTTGAGGCAATGTCTGGTTTTCATCTAACATTCGCCTGTAACGTCGGAAAACAGCCTCTTCCATGGTCGCAAAATCGTTTGGTCCTTCCACCGTTTTCACATTAAAATGGCGGTAATCTTTTTTTGATGGTTTGGCATCTTTAAATACCACAATTGCCGAAACCGGATATTTTCCCTGGAAATTGGAGTTATCAAAACATTCAATATGTTTCGGAAGCTGCGTTAAGCGCAGGTCTTTCTGCATGGTGCTTAAAATCCGGTCGGTACGTAAATCGGGATTTAATTTTTCGTATTGGTTGAGTTTCTCTTTTTTAAAGAACAGCACATTCTTTTGCGATAACTCTAAAAGTTTTTTCTTTTCGCCCAGTTTTGGAACTGTAAATTTTAAACTTTCATCTTCTAAAGACGGTTCGAAAGGGACAATGATTTCTTTTGAGGTACTGTTGAATTTCGTTCTGAACTCCAGCATGGCCAGGGTTAAAATCTCATCATCGCTCTCATCAAGTTGTTTTTTAACCTCTATGGTCTGCGTTTGGATAATTGTTCCGTTCATTACCTTCAGGTAATTCACAAAAGCATAACGCTCGTCAGAAGCAATGCTTACCACATCTACATTTGTGATGGCGCTGTTTACCACAGTCGATTTGCTCTGGTATTTCTCCAAAACCTGTAACCTCCGTGCGTATTGATGCGCCAGTTCAAAATTCAAATCTTCAGAGGCAGATTTAATTACGCTTTTTACGTCACGGATCACATTTCCGATCTTACCGTTCAGGATTTCCTTAATTTCAGCAATATTTTTATCGTAGTCGGTTTCCGTCTGGTAATTTTGGCAGGGACCTTTACAGTTGCCGATCTGGTATTCGAGGCAGACTTTAAATTTGCCTTCATCTATATTTTTCTCCGTTAGTGGCAAACTGCAGGTACGTAAGGGATAGGTTTCCTTAATCAGGTCTAAAATGGTATGCATCATACCAATCGAGCCGTATGGACCGAAGTAGGTTGAGCCATCTTTTATTACTTTACGCGTCCAGTAAATACGCGGAAAATTTTCATTTTTCACGATAATCCATGGATAGGTTTTATCGTCTTTTAAATTAATGTTGAATTTGGGCTGGTGCTTTTTAATCAGGCTGTTTTCCAGCAGCCAGGCATCAATCTCCGTATCTACAATGGTAAAGGTAATTTTGCGGATCCTGGATACCAACACCCTCGTTTTGCCATTAAACTGGTTTCTGTCGCTGTTAAAATAAGAACCCACTCGGTTGCGCAGGTCTTTCGCCTTACCAATGTACATTAGCTTTCCATCGGCATCCCAGTACTGGTACACGCCGGGTTTATGTGGAATTGCGGTTAATGCTGTTTTATGGTCGAAACTGCTCATTACTTACAAAAATAGGATATGGAGAGGGAAAATTTTGAATAATGAACCAATTTAGTGTGTTTATAATTTGGGCGTGCCCCTAAGCTGCACAAAGGGTCAGGCTATCCGTTACAATCTTTTGTTGCATTTTCGCTGCGCTCAATTTTGCAACAAAAGGATTTCCACTGCTATCCTTCACGCAGAACCTGAGAGTTAAAATCCCAACTTCTCATCAAGCTCAGTGGTACCTTCTTCCTGTTGCTGGTACTGGTTACAATCAAATGTAATTGAAACACCCGATTTTGGCGCTTCGAAATCGGCATGACTGATTTTTAAAGCCGGATTGGCATATACCCTTTTTATAAAGCCTGCAAAAATAGGGAGGGCGGTATTGGCACCTTCACCCTGGCTTGTGCTGATAAAGTGGAATGCCCTGTCTTCGCAACCCGTCCAGATACCGGTTACTAATTGTGGGGTAATGGCCATAAACCAGCCATCGGAGTTATTTTGAGTGGTACCGGTTTTTGCCCCGATTGGTGCATTAACTTTATATTTATAGTTCAGCCTTGATCCGGTTCCGTTCGTTACCACACCTTTAAGCATTCTTGTCATTACGTAAGCCACTTCCTCGCTCATAATTGGTTTTGGTATTTCTTTTTGAGAAAATAATACCACGCCATTCTTATCTTCAATTCTCAATAAATAAATCGGTTTGGTATAGGTTCCTTTATTGGCAAAAGCACCGTAAGCGCCCACCATATTATAAACAGAAGAATCAAATGTGCCCAAACAGATTGAAGGAAAGGCCGGAACATTGGGGATACCCATTTTAGTAGCCAATGTAGATACAGCCACGGGACCAACCTGTTTCATTAAATAAGCGGTAACAAAGTTTTGAGAGTAGGCCAACGCTTTTTGTAAGGTAATACTACCTGGTAGTGGTTTGCCCGAGTTTCTTGGCGTCCAGGGTTCTCCATAACCATCTATGGTTACCGGAACGTTTGGCACGGTATAACATGGCGAATAACCATTTTCAATGGCTACCGCATACGTAAACGGTTTTGCTGTTGAACCAACCTGACGGGTTCCCATTTTAACCTGATCGTATTTAAAATGCTCGTAGTTAATTCCACCCACCCATGCTTTTACATGTCCGTTAGTCGGATCCATCGTCATCATAGCATTACGCAAAAGCATTTTATAATAACGCACAGAGTCGATCGGTTTCATAACCGTATCAATATTACCTTTCCAGGTAAAAATGGTCATTTCGGTTTTAGTGTTGAAATCGCTGGTAATTTCCTCGTCCGATTTACCTTCCAGTTTTAATGATTTATAACGATCAGATCTTTTAATACCCTGTTCAATCTGCAATGCTTTATCTTTAAACGGATTTCTGCCTTTCCAGCTTGCAATAAACTGTGCCTGCAACACTTTCATGTATTCCTTTTGCGCTTCTTCGGCATACACCTGCATATCGTAGTTCAATGTGGTATAGATTTTTAAGCCATCGCGGTCTAAATCATACGGCGTTCCATCCGGTTTGGTAATCGACTGCTCCTGGAAAATGGTTTTGATATCATTCTTTAATACCGAACGGAAATAAGGTGCAATACCATCATTAACCGTTGCTGCATTAAAATGCAGGTTTAAAGGTTTGTCTTTTTCTTCGTCAAATTGTTGTTGGGTTAGAAGCTCAGATTTAACCATCATTGCCATTACCGTGTTCCTGCGGTCTCTCGAACGCTCAGGATGGCGGGTTGGCGAATACATGGTAATCCCTTTTTGCATGCCTACTAAAGTCGCGGCCTGCGTTAGGGTAAGTTTATCGGGAGTAGTGTTGAAATAAACCCTAGCGGCTGATTTAATGCCATAAGCCTGGTTACCAAAATCGACCGTGTTTAAATACATGGTGATGATTTCTTCTTTGGTGTAATTCCTTTCCAGTTTAACAGCAACAATCCATTCTTTAAATTTGGTTAACACCAAAGAGAAGAAGTTCAGGTTCGATTCGCGTGGAAAAAGGTTTTTAGCCAATTGCTGGGTAATGGTACTTGCCCCCTGTTTTTTACCGATTAAATTGTAACCGATAATAGAAAACGTACGTTTAAAATCGATCCCCGAGTGTTCTTTAAAACGGGTATCTTCTGTGGCAATTAAACCGTTTATTACATTTTCGGAAATATCTTTATAGGTAACGTTCGATCTGTTCTGAACAAAATAAGTACCCAATGGACGGCCATCTTCGGCAATAATTTCGGATGCCTGGTTGCTTTTCGGGTGTTCAATATCCCTGAAAGAGGGAAGGGCTCCAAATAAACCCAGACCAATCATCGAAATAAAAATAGCGAAAAGGGCAATTCCCCCAATCAGTAATTTCCAGATGATTAAACTATATCTTTTTGTTTCTTGTGCAGAAAGGGATTTATTCATTTTGTGTTGTTATTTTCCAAAATCACCAGAATGGCAATTTTGGATGCAAATTTATTAATTTTTATAGAATCAATTTTCAGACTTAAGTCTAAATGCCTTCTATATTTATTTGTAGTTGTCTTTTAAAAACTCCAGGTATTCGTTAATCCGCGACCGGTCTGTTAGCTTTTCGAAGTTTTCTTTACTGATGATAAAGCCTTTATATAGGTTAGCCGGAACTTTCATAATGTTCTTTAACTGCCCTGTAATGCTTGATTCGTAAATTTTCGCATCTTCAAGATCAATAAAACTTGTCACATAAATCAGCTGATCGTTATCCAGCTCCACCAATTTGTGTACCAAATCATTGTCGGGGTAATTTCCACGGTTAAACTGGCCTATTCCGAAACGTGATGAGCTTAAGGTTAAAGTAGCATCGGCCACGTCGATTACATAGTAATATTCTTCTGATTTTGCCGAACTGAAAATGCTGGCAGGTTTGGTTGGATCGACTGGTTTAACTTCAACAGGTTTCACAACCGGGGCTGGTTCAGCTGGTTTTGTTACAGGATTTTCAACCACAAGCGGTTTTGTCGGTACGGCGATTGGGGCGGCCTGACTAACGAAGCGGGGTTCGTTGGCATCAAAATCGATAAGGGCAACCGGTCTTTGTTTAAATTCATCCAGATTAGTCTCGATGTATTTTAAATGATCGCGAACCAGTGGGGTAATAATTTTATCGTTTGGATAATTGGTGGTAATCAGGTTAAATTCAGTAAGTAAGGCATCAACCTTGGCAGTACGGCCAACTGCAATGGCTTTTAAATAAGCATATTGTGGCGCCAGATCGTTATTGGGGAAAGCTGAAATATTATCATCTGCCTGTTTTACCACATTTGGATAATCTTTTTTCGCATAAGCATCAAAAGCAACATTGTAGTTGTTGATGGCAATATTTTCCATCTGCGTTTGTTTAGCCGAATAAGATGGGTCTAAAATATTCTTCGCGAAATTAGATTCAGGGAATTTGGTCAGTACCAATTGTTTGTACTGATCGGATTTTACTTCATCAGTACCTTTGTAATTGAGGTATAAACTGTAGTAAATGGCTACTAAATGGTTGTTATCAGGATATCTTTTAATCAGTTCGAGGTATATTTTATTTGCTTCTGGCTTATCATTAAGTTCCTGCTGGTAAAAACTGGCGATTTCGAAATAAGCATCAATAATTTTCTGATCGGATGTAGCCAATAGCGCAGGGGTAACGGGCAAAGCATCTGAAAACTGTTTTTCTAACGAAGTCTGATCCGAAGCCGCCGTATTGGTTTGTCCGTTTGCCGGGGTAATATTATCCGTGGCTACTTTCCCTCCGGCTAAAACCTGACTAGTTTCCTGTGCCGATGAGCGCACACTCTGGCGCCAGTTATCTTCAAACTGACGGTTCCCCCAACGTTTTTTAAAATCGCCGAACCCGCTACTTATTGCAGCATTGTTATTAAAATAAAAGGTGCTTCCTGCAACATTATTGCCGGTATTTAAGCTCTTGTTTGGAAAATCTGGATCGTTTAAAAATTGATTGTTGATTACGCCTCCGGTATTGGCCACCTCAACTTTTGGAGTTAAATAAGCTTTTACTTTAGCCTCGCGTTGGTCGGCTGGGAGTTTTGCAATGGCCTGGGCTGTATCTTCTCTGGCAATAATGGTATATCGATCGGTTAAATACTGAAGATTATCGGCTTTTTTAACAATGTTATCGTAATCAGGGAAATTTTTAGGTAAAATCATTACCGTACTATCATAATACAGTTTTGCTTTGATGTAGTTATTAAACTCTTTAAAGTTTAAATCTGCAATCCTTAAATATGATAATGCTTTTTGGGTTTGGTTTCTTGTACTTTTTGCAACCGATTTATGGTAATTTTCTTCTGCTTTTATAAAATTTCCTTCTGCAGAGAAAAGTTCGCCAACCTGATAATAGATTTGATCTGTATAATCGAAGTTTTTATCGTCTTTTAATAAAGCCAGCAACTGGTCTTCTTTATTCAGTTTTACTCCGCTGAGGAATGCTTTTAGCTTAATCCGGTTTAAATTGGCGTGAAAATACATTTCGAAAGGCGCATTGCTCTTTTCAACTTTAGTGAAATTGGCATAGGCATCCTCGATGTTTTTTTCTTTTTCCTGCAACTGTGCCAGAATAAAGCGCCAACGGATGCGCAACTGCTTTTCTGCCGGTAGGGCAATGGCAGATTCTAAAAATAAAACGGCTTCTTTATTCCGTTTCTGGTAAATGCGCATCTGGGCAGCTGTGGCCACAGGTTCGGCCAGATCTTTTTTTAACTGATCAGAAGCGCGTAACATGGTATCGATTATTTTATCGGCCAGCACCATATTATTCAACTGCATTTGGCTCCGTGCTTTCCAGTTCATGGCCATAATGAACGTTTTAAGGTCGCTGTTATAGGTTTTTGCCGTATAGTCGAAATATTCTGACGCGATAAAATAATTTCCCTTTAAATAGTTTGCCTTGCCCAAAAGCATATAGGCATCATCGATATAATTACTGAAACTTTTATCGTTAATGATGGTTTGACCTTTGGTAATCACATCATCAAGCTGTTTATTGGCAACGCCCGGTGTAAGCACCAGATTTACCTGTGGCTCAGGATCGAGGTAAACAGGCAGTGTTTTTTCGTAATTATCTGCATAACTTTGCAATAAACTCTCATTATATTCGGTAAGTAAAACATTAGAGTTATAGATATAGTTATACCTTGCCGTTAAGTTTTGAAACCTACGGTCTATTGCGGTATCTTTATTTGCAACACAACCATAAATGAGGAGCGCGCTAAAAAGGAGGATGAAGGGATTTAAGTTTTTGTTCGCGTTTTTTTTCAATGATGTTAAATCTCTTTAAGTTGATATACAGTAAACAATATATATAGAAAAATATTTTATCTGGCAACAAATTTTAATTATCCCAAAGTTAATTTAATTATTGCATTAAAAAATGGAAAAACCAAAAGAAGAAAATACAAAGAAAAAGGTAAATGCAGCTGCTAAATATTCTGCCATTGGTTTCCAGATGATCGCTACAATTGGTCTGCTTACTTTTATCGGTTATAAGATTGACGAACACAGAAATAGTAAAACCAACTTAATTACGGCAGCTTTTGCGCTGGCAGGGGTGGGAATTGCGCTGTATCAGGCCATTAGGCAGGTTACGAAGGGGTAGTTTACAGTTCCCGGTTTTCGGTTTTCAGTTGACGGTTCTCATCAGTTAACCAATTAGAAAAAATGTAAAATGTAAAACGGATGATGGAACTCCACACTATGCCCAATGCCCTCAGCTCTCTCAATTATCCAATTTAACCAATTAACCAGTTCAAACAGTTAACCAAACTAACAATTTAGCAATTAACCAATCTTCATTAGTTACTTGATCCTAAAAACCTTATCTTTGCAAAAGTTTTTATCTGCTAAGAAATTATTCCATTGACTCTAGCCAAATTTACCAGTATCTATTTCATCTTCGTAGGCTTATTGATAGGCGTTGTTGCCGTTTTACCTTTATTATTTCCCGACAAACAGCTTCTTGTGAACAATTTTTGGGTGATGTTCGGCTTTTTGGCCGGTATTACTTACATCGCTTACATGTTGGTAGATATTGGTGTAAAACGGGATCCTGAAGTGGGTATTATGGCTATTATGGGATCAATTGCAGTGAAGATGATTTTTTGTATGGCTTTTGTGCTGATTTACAGTATAAAAGCAAAGGGAATTGGGCTTGTATTTCTGCTTAATTTTTTTTCTTTATATTTATTGTTTACGGCCTTTGAAATTTACTGTTTGTTACGTAACTTGCGCCACCAAAATTTAAAGTAAAAAACTGCCAATAAATGGATTGTAACCGAGTTTTTGTGTCTAAAGTTAAAAGGCTAACTATTGTTTTTACGCTTTTAATCGCGTTTTTATCTATCAAAATTGATACTTTCGCTCAAGTTGATAGCGCTGTTGTACCTGTTGATAGTGCTATTGTCGAATCTGCTCATGCAGTTTCTGGCGAGCACGGCGCTGATGCTAAACACGGTGAAGAAAAATTCGAGCCTACCAAAGTAATTATGGAGCACATTGCTGATTCGCATGTGTGGCACCTTTGGGGACATACTTCGTTGCCTCTTCCGGTAATTTTATATACAGCTAATGGTTTGGAAGTGTTTTCTTCAGCTCATTTTCATCACGGCGAAGAAGATTATCAAGGAAAATACAATAAATACCGCCTGGTAACAGGTTTAAAGCAAAGCATGTCGAAAGATATGTTTAATAAAAATATTAAAGTTGTTGGTGCAGATGGTCAGATTGATGAAAATGCATCTGATACAGTAATCGATTTGTCTATTACCAAAAATATAGCAGCAATGTTTGTCGCTATATTCGTAATTGTAATAGTGTTTGCTGCTGTGGCCAGAGCTTATAAAAAACGTGTTGGTAAAGCGCCAAAAGGTTTGCAGTCTTTCTTTGAGCCGATTATCATTTTTGTTAGAGATGATATTGCTAAGCCAAACATTGGTCATAAGTACGCTAAATTTATGCCTTATTTATTGACTACGTTTTTCTTTATCTTATTTAACAACTTATTAGGTTTAGTTCCGATTTTCCCAGGTGGTGCCAACGTAACCGGTAATATTGCTTTAACTTTTGTTATGGCTTTAGGTACCATGATCATTGTTAACATTAATGGTAATAAATACTATTGGAAACACATCTTTTTACCTGATGTTCCATTTTGGTTATGGCCTTTAATGGTAGTAGTTGAGGTGATTGGTATTATTTCTAAGCCTTTCGCTTTAATGGTTCGTTTGTTTGCAAACATTACTGCAGGTCACATTATCGTATTAAGTTTAATTTCCTTAATATTTATTTTCGAAACATTGGCTATTGCTCCCGTTTCAGTTGCATTCGTATTGTTTATGGATGTACTGGAATTACTGGTAGCGTTTTTACAGGCCTTTATTTTTACATTATTAACTGCCTTGTTTATTGGTATGGCAGTAGAAGAACATCATTAACAGAAAACTATTTTTTACAAATTAATATAAATTAAATTAGTTATGGTAGGTTCAATCGCGGCAATTGGTGCCGGTTTAGCAGTAATCGGTGCAGGTATCGGTATCGGTCAAGTAGGTGGTAAAGCAATGGAAGGTATTGCTCGTCAACCAGAAGCTGCATCAAAAATTCAGACTGCAATGATTATTGCTGCTGCCCTTATCGAGGGTGCTGCTTTATTCGGTGTGGTAGTTGCATTATTAGGCTTAAACGGTTAATAATCACTGAAGAAATTAGGTTGGGTATTTAACGATTGGTTATTTACCCAGCCCTATTAAAAGATTGTTTTTAAAAATTAGATAAAAATGGAATTAGTAACCCCAAGCATAGGATTGGTTTTTTGGACGTCGTTAGCATTCATCTGCTTATTGATCTTACTTAGAAAATTTGCATGGAAACCTATTTTAGGTGCAATTCACGAGCGTGAGCAAAGCATTGATGAAGCCCTTAACAAAGCTGAATTAGCAAAGCAGGAAATGGCACGTTTAACCAGCCAGAATCAGGATTTGATGCAACAGGCGCGTGCTGAACGTGATGAGATTTTAAAGGAAGCTAAAACCTTGAAAGATGGTATCTTAAACGAAGCTAAAAAACAGGCTCAGGTTGAAGGTGCTAAATTGATCGAGAAAGCTAAAATCGAGATCGAAAACCAAAAGAAAGCAGCTTTAGCCGAAGTTAAAGATCAGGTTTCTACGTTATCATTAGAAATTGCAGAACGTGTTTTGCGTACTCAGTTAGATGATAAAACCAAACAGGAAGCTTTAGTAGCTAACTTATTAAAAGACGTTGAATTAAACTAGTTTGAGAAAATAGATTTGAGACACTAGATATTAGATAGGAGATTCGTTCTCACATCTTCCATCTCACATCTCACATCTCACACCTAAGAATATGTCAGAAATTAAAGTTGCAAGCAGATACGCCAAATCATTAATCGACTTAGCCGTTGAAAACAACGCGTTAGAATCCGCTTATAATGATATGGTTTTGTTTGAAAAAGTGGTTGATGAAACCCCTGAACTAGAAGCAATATTAAAAAACCCGATTGTACCTTTAGATAAGAAAACTGGTATTTTAAACGGTATTTTTGCAGATAAGGTAAGTACACTAACCATCTCGTTTTTCAAGATTGTAGTTAGCAAAGGTCGCTCTTCGATTTTATTTGCCACTGCAAAACAATTTGTACAACAATATAACCTAATCAAAGGTATTGTTACTGCTGATGTAACTACTGCAAGTGCTTTAAGCCCTGCAGCTAAAGAGCAGATTGTAGCAATTGTAAAAAGAGAACTAAACGCCAACCAGGTTATTGTTAACGAAAAAATTAACGAGAAACTGATCGGTGGTTTTATATTAAAAGTTGGTGATAAGCAATTTGATGCAAGTATTGCCAGCGGTTTAAGTAAACTTAAAAAAGAATTTGCGCAATAGCGGATAACGTTTTGCGTGAGGCGTTTAGCGTTGATTCGCAAAATGCCTAAAAAAATATAGTGAAGCGTAAGTGTTGGCGGTAAAACGCCAAACGCAAACCGCCAAACACAAGAGTATTGCGATAAGCGTATGGCACGGAAAACGCCAAGCGCCATGCGCTAAGCACTAAACATTTATAAAAAGATATAAAGTAAAATTATGGTAGAGGTAAGACCAGACGAAGTATCGGCAATTATCAGACAGCAATTGGCGGGCTTCAAATCAGAAACCGAACTGGAAGAAGTTGGTACCGTGTTGCAAGTGGGCGACGGTATTGCCCGTGTTTACGGTTTAACTAAAGTTCAATCGGGAGAGTTAGTTGAATTTGCAAACGGCCTGCAAGGTATTGTATTAAACCTTGAAGAAGATAACGTTGGTGTGGTACTTTTGGGTGCTTCAGACGAAATCAAAGAAGGTGATACCATTAAACGTACCAAAAAAATTGCCTCTATTAAAGTTGGTGAAGGTATGCTTGGCCGCGTAGTTAATACTTTAGGTGAGCCTTTAGATGGTAAAGGACCAATCTTGGGTGAAACTTACGAAATGCCTTTAGAGCGTAAAGCACCAGGTGTAATTTACCGTCAGCCGGTAAACGAGCCTTTACAAACAGGTATTAAAGCAATTGATGCGATGATTCCAATCGGTCGTGGTCAGCGTGAGTTGGTTATCGGCGACCGTCAGATTGGTAAAACTGCCGTTTGTATCGATACCATTATCAACCAGAAAGAATTTTATGAAGCAGGCCAGCCTGTGTTCTGTATTTATGTAGCTATCGGTCAGAAAAACTCTACCGTTGCCAACATTGTACGTACATTGGAAGAAAACGGTGCTTTACCATATACAGTTGTTGTTGCTGCTTCGGCTGCAGATCCTGCTCCAATGCAGTTCTATGCTCCGTTTGCAGGTGCTGCAATTGGTGAATTTTTCCGTGATACAGGTAAACCAGCTTTAATTGTTTATGATGATTTATCTAAACAGGCTGTAGCTTACCGTGAGGTATCTCTATTACTTCGTCGTCCACCGGGCCGTGAAGCTTATCCTGGAGACGTTTTCTACTTACACAGTCGTTTATTGGAAAGAGCTGCGAAAATCAACGCTAACGATGATATCGCTAAAAACATGAACGATTTACCTGAGTCGATTAAACATATCGTTAAAGGTGGTGGTTCATTAACTGCACTTCCGATTATCGAAACACAAGCGGGTGACGTTTCTGCATATATTCCAACCAACGTAATTTCGATTACCGATGGCCAGATCTTCTTAGAGTCGAACTTGTTCAACTCTGGTATCCGTCCTGCAATTAACGTAGGTATCTCGGTATCACGTGTGGGTGGTAACGCGCAGATCAAATCAATGAAAAAAGTAGCAGGTACTTTAAAGTTAGATCAGGCTCAATACCGCGAGTTAGAGGCTTTCTCTAAATTCGGTTCTGACTTAGATGCTGCAACTAAATCGGTATTAGATAAAGGTGCACGTAACGTAGAAATGTTGAAACAAGCACAGTTCTCTCCATTTACTGTTGAGAAACAAGTTGCAATTGTTTACGCTGGTACTAAAAACTTAATGCGTAGTGTTCCGGTTAACAAGGTAAAAGAATTTGAAACTGAATTTTTAACCCAATTGGAATTACGTCATCCGGAAACTTTAGCGGCATTAAAAGCTGGTAAATTTGACGATACCATTACTGGTGTATTAGATACCGTAGCAAAAGAGATTTCAAGTAAATATTAATAAGATTTGAGACATGAGATTTGAGATTTGAGATTGGGCAGAAACGTCTAAAATCTCATATCTCACATCTCACATCTAAATAAAGAATGGCTAATTTAAAAGAAGTAAGAAACCGGATTGCGTCGGTACAATCAACACAGCAGATTACCAAAGCTATGAAAATGGTTTCGGCAGCAAAGTTGAAACGTGCTACCAATGCAATTATCGCTTTACGTCCTTATGCAACTAAACTGAAAGAGATTTTAGGTAATCTGTCGGCAAGTTTAGAGGGATCGTCATCGCCTTTTATCCAGGAGCGTGAGCCCAATAAGGTTTTAATTGTTACTGTATCTTCAAACCGTGGTTTGGCTGGTGCTTTTAACATGAACGTAATTAAAGCGGCCAACAATTTAATTGCTGAGAAATATAGCGAACAGCTGAAAAACGGTAACGTGAGCATTATTTCTATCGGTAAGAAAACTCAGGATTTTTATGAAAAACGTAAATATAATGTTATTGGCAACAATAACGAAGTATATTCGGCCTTAACTTTCGAAAATGTAACCAAAATTACAGATGCGATTATGGCTGGTTTTATTAAAGGTGAGTTTGATAAAGTAGAAGTTGTTTATAACCGTTTTAGAAACGCAGCTGTACAGTTTATTACTACTGAGCAGTTATTGCCTTTGCCTAAAGCAGAAGCTACTACAGCGGATCTTAAAACCGATAAGAAAACAACAAATGTTGATTATATTTTAGAGCCTTCTCAGGAAGAAATTGTAGAACAGTTAATTCCTAAATCAATTAAAATCCAATTATATAAAGCGGTTTTAGATTCTCATGCCTCTGAACACGGTGCACGTATGACCTCAATGGATAAAGCAACTGAAAATGCTGGTGAGTTATTGAAAGCTTTAAAACTTTCGTACAACCAGGCACGTCAGGCAGCAATTACAACTGAGTTAACTGAGATTGTAAGTGGTGCAGCAGCATTAAACGGATAATAGTCTGCAGTTCTTAGTTTTGAATTAGCAATACTATTTGTATAAAATATAAAGCTCATTTCTTAATTGAAATGGGCTTTTTTATTGATTTAAGATTTATGTAATCCAAAATTATTATGATTTTTATGGATTGTAATCCAGAATTATTATGTTTTTTATGGATTCGAATGTAGAATACGGTGAAAATAGAACAGCAAGATACCGTTACTTTTACGCAGGCTTATCCCGATGCAGAAACATTGTTGATATCAAAAACTGATAGAGGAACTTTTTTGAACGGTTAAACTTTATCTTTGTCCTTTATTATATATCATGAAAAGATACTCCATTATTATCCTGTTACTCGCTCCATTCTTTGTAAAGGCCCAAAACCCGGCACGAGATTATACCAATGCAGTGCTTTGGCAGCAAACCTCGGGCGAGTACAGAGCCTTATGTTTCCAGGCTTATAACTTCGCCCGTTTATCGTTAAAAGAAGCATTATGGGCTGATACAAGTAGAAAACCAAACTGCGTAATTGTTGATATTGATGAAACGGTTCTGGATAACTCTGCCTTTCAGGGACACGAAATTAAAAAAGGTCAAAGTTATGTACCCGCCGATTGGACAGCGTGGACAAATCTGGCTAAAGCCGATACCGTTCCGGGTGCTTTGGCATTTTTAAAATTTGCCGCCTCAAAAAACATCGAAACATTTTATGTAAGCAACCGCGATGAAAAAGATTATGCTGCTACTTTAAAAAACCTGCAGCAATTTGGATTCCCTTATGCAGACGATGCACATTTGATTGTTTCAAAAGGTACCTCAAATAAGGAGCCGCGCAGGCAAAAAATAACAGAAACGCATAATATTATGTTGTTATGTGGCGATAATCTGAGCGATTTCAGCAATATTTTTTACCGTGAACAGAAAAACACCTTTGAGCAGGTAAATACAAACCAGGCCTTATTTGGAACGAAGTATATTGTATTGCCAAACCCGATGTACGGCGATTGGGAAAAGCCTTTGTATCAGGGCGAAAAGCTTAGCGACAAAGATAAAGCGAAACAAAGATTAGAACGATTAAAAAGTTACTAAGTTTTATAATTATTCAGCAATAAGTATTACTTTTGCAGCATCATAAACATAAATATTATGGAGAACAACGAATTAAAGCACAATACAGAAAGTATGAAAGCGGCTAACCAGCCAGGAATTTATAAATTAATAATTTTTGGTGTAGTGGTTTGCATGGTGGGTACTTATTTGCGTTTCGCTCACGATTCTTGGCAAATGTCTTTAGTTTCATGGATTATCTTATTTGTCGGTGCAATTATCGCTATTAAGGGTGTTTTCAAAATATTAGACGCATAAGCAATTTGCTATCAAGATATAAAGCCGTTCCGATTCACATCGGGACGGCTTTTTTGTTTTACTGCCCAAACCTATCAGGTTTTAAAATCTGACAGGTTTGGAAAAAAAACTTAAAGTCGAAAACTGTAGATTGTCAACTTCCGATTTATTTGGGCGTTACCTAAGCATTGCAAAGGTCGGGCTTTACAGGGCTGCGCTTCGCTCCGGTACCGATGAAGGATCGGTACTAAACCCTTACAATCCCTAACGCAAAACCCACCGTTTTAAAAACCTCACGGGTTTAATCGGGTTCTTTTAAATACCAAGAATCACCAGCTTTGTTAAATAAACCCGATAGAACGAAAAGCCCGGAGCGAGGTACGAGTGAGGACTTGGAGGGATAGCGGGACTGCCTTCTGCCATTAAAACAGAACCATACATTTTCTGAAAAAATTATTCTTTAAGCTTTTCTATTTTAACCTCGCAGAAGTAATTCGTATTGTATATTTGTTTTAATTGCCTATTGAGGGATGCGCCGTTTTAAAACCTGCAAGGTTAAAGTAACTACTCCAAACTCCCACCTCAGCACTCCAAATTCAACGTTGGGTTACCTAAATACAATTCTCGTATTAAGGATAAATACAGCGTTAAAAACTAACCAATACGCTGTACTTCTTATGGCCATTTGAAGCAAATATTTAAAATGATTATTTATTTAGAACCACACAATCATGAAAAGGAATATTATTGCTATAGCCATCGTTTTAACCATTTTTGGCTGCCAAAAGGAAAATAAAAAGTACGCAGGTGCTGATGCTGTCGAATCAAATGAGTTAAATAAGGAAATCTCAGATAGCACTGCCACAGAGAAAATCATCAAAACTGCCGATATGCGGTTTAGGGTAAAAGATGTGCAGCAAACCAAAGAACAGCTCAGCAAAACCATTAAAGCCGAAGGCGGCACAGTTGCCGAGTTCTCAATCGAAAGTACCATACAGGAAACCGATAAAATTAAACAATCAACGGATTCGCTAAAAGAAATTACTTCATACCGCACCCAGGGTTATCTGGTAGCTAAGGTACCATCTGATAAACTGGATGAATTTACCAACACCATCGCAAAAATGGCTGTCTTTGTTGACAATCAATCGATGAAGATGGACGATCAGAGCATTGCCTATTTGGCCAATAAATTAAAGGCGCAGAACCGGGTTGATGCAATTGAAAAAATTAATAAAGTAGCCACGAAAAAAAGTGCCAATGTAGAATCTTCTCTTTACATCAAAGACGATTATGTGGATAAGAAAATCGAGAATATGCAAATCGATAGCCGCGTAAAATTTAGCACCATAACCCTTAATTTTTATCAGGACAATACGGTTAAAACGATGATTGTTGCCAATGATAACCTGTATGATTATCGTCCGGCATTTATAAACAGGCTTTGGTTGGGCATTGTAAATGGGTGGACAATCTTTAAAGAAATCATTATTGCTGTGTCTAATCTCTGGATGCTAATATTGATTGGTTTTGTGGTATTTTTTGTGATAAAACATTTTATCAGAAAGAACAGGCTAGCTACTGAAGAAGCCACAAGAAATATTATTGATCGTGCCAGGCAATAAGGGGATATCGTTTATTGCCAAACTGGGCTTAATTAAGGTCTTTTTATAATCGAACATAAAATAATTTATTTTTCGACTACGCTCACGATGACAATTATTCTATTCTCCGCGCCATGGTTCGTGTTCTGACGAACCATTTTATATTCTTTAATTATGAAAGATTGCTTTACTCCCTTACTTGTGCCCCTCGCTTCAGTTCGCAATGACGAATCAGGGAATTTACTATGCAAATTATCTTTTATCTTGCCATGGTTCGTGTCCCCACGAACCATTTCATATTATTTAATTATGAAAGATTGCTTCACTCAGTTACCTGTGCCCCTCGCTTCAGTTCGCAATGACGAATCAGGGAATTTACTATGCAAATTATCTTTTATCTTGCCATGGTTCGTGTCCCCACGAACCATTTATATAATAAACTATTTCTTTGCCTTAACTACAATCCCTTTAACCTTGGTTTTATTATCGCTTACAAAAGATTCCCAACCCGAATAGGTTTTGGATTTACCCCCGGAAGTAATTTTTTGAAAGGAATGGCAAACCGCAACAGCCAATCCATCGGTAGCATCTAAAAATTCGGGTGTCTCTTTAAAGTTTAGCAAACGTTGCAGCATGGCTGCCACCTGCTCTTTAGTGGCATTTCCGCTGCCTGTAATCGATTGTTTAATCTTCCTGGGGGAATATTCCGTAACGGAAATATTCCTCGATAGCGCAGCCGCAATCGCAATTCCTTGTGCACGGCCAAGTTTTAACAATACCTGAATGTTTTTACCATAAAATGGTGCTTCGATAGCGAGAACATCTGGTTTATATTGATCGATGAGTACAACTGTTTTTTCGAATATCCGCTGAAGTTTAAGAAAAGGATCGTCTAAATGAGTCATTTTAACCACTCCTAAACTAATCAGCTCCGTTTTATTTCCCTTCTCTAAAATTACGCCATAACCCATCACCGCAGTGCCCGGATCGATGCCCATAATTATCCGTTCCTTTTTTTCGTTCAACATTACAGCAATATTAAGCATATTTGCAAATAAAAAGAGCATCTTGACAGGCAAGCACAAAAAAATACTATCACTTTTAATTAAAGCTGCAATTGTAGTATTTGCCTTTTGGTTTATTTACCATAAACTCGTTGCCAATAAAAACCTCCGCGATTTTAGTACACTTTTAAAAGATATTCCGCAGGTAGAAATTATCTCCGTGATTGGCATCGTTGTGCTCCTGATGTTGGTAAACTGGTTTTTAGAGGCCGGTAAGTGGAAGTACCTGATGAGCCACATTGAGCCGATCAGTTTTTACAGGGCTATCGAATCTGTTTTCTGCGGTTTAACATTAGCTATTTTTACACCCAACAGGTTAGGCGAATATGGAGGAAGGGTGTTTTTTCTTTCGCCCAAAAGAAGGATAGTTGGCATAGTGGCCATGAGCGTGGGCAGCATCGGTCAGCTGGTATTAACCAATGTTTTTGGCGCTATTGCAGCGTGTTTTTTTGTGTACCGCTTTATCCCGATTGATCGGGTACTATTTATCGCCCTGGTATTTTTCGCGGTAATTTTTTGCCTGTTTTTTCTGATTTTCTACTTTAATATCCGATGGCTGAACGGAATTTTGTTATCCTTTAAATTCACCAGGAAGTACAAAAAGTTTTACGGCATTTTAGCGAGGTACAGAAAAAG
Source organism: Pedobacter sp. 22226 (assembly GCF_052045455.1). NCBI lineage: Bacteria > Pseudomonadati > Bacteroidota > Sphingobacteriia > Sphingobacteriales > Sphingobacteriaceae > Pedobacter > Pedobacter sp. 22226. The sequence continues at coordinate 225,948 of NZ_JBQEPB010000007.1, forward strand.
GGAACTTTTTAAAATCATCACCTACTGTTTTGCACGTTACCTGGTATTTAGTTCACAATATTTCATTCTGTTTGTTTGGCTGGTACCCGGTTTACATTATGCAGATATCGTAATGATGACCTGTTTGCTCTTTTTGGTGCAATCGGCACTGCCCTCGCTTGATCTTTTCGATGTAGGCATCAGAAGTGTTACTGCCGTTGAATTATTTAAGCATGTAACCGATCAACATGTGGCTGTTATTGCATGTACTGCCAGTATTTGGCTTATAAATATCATAATTCCTGCTATCTTAGGCACTTATTTCGTTTTTAAACTCAATTTTTTTGGAAATTCTAAATCTAATTAGTCTATTATCTGCTGTTTTAACCCTAATCTATGGTTTTTTAGTCCTTTATTTTATAAGAGGATGGCACAGGCTGGTTTATTTTATCCCTCAAAAATCAGATCTGCACACCAAAGTATCGATTATTGTAGCCGCCAGGGATGAAGAAGCCAATATCAATAAAACCATTGACGATCTGATTGCACAACAATACCCGAAAACTTTAACCGAGATCATTATTATTGATGATCATTCTACCGACCGTACCGCAGAAATTGTACTCAGCTATGCAGACCGTAATGTGAAACTGATTAAGCTGAATGAAGACCGGGCGTTAAATTCTTATAAGAAAAAAGCGATACAAACCGCTATCGGAACCTGTACAGGCGACCTGATCATTACCACTGATGCCGATTGTAGAATGGGGCCAAACTGGCTGAATACCATCGTTAATTTATATGAGGAAAAAAACTATAAAATGATCTCTTCCCCGGTCGCTTATTTTCAGGAGAAAAGTTTTTTTGAACGATTACAGTCCTTAGAGTTTTTATACCTGATTGGATTAGGTGCCTCTACCATTGGAAACCAGAAACCATCAACCTGTAATGGTGCAAACCTGGCTTATGAGAAAGCTACTTTTTACGAGGTTGGCGGTTTTAAGGGAATTGATGACCTGGCATCGGGCGATGATGAATTATTATTGCATAAAATTGCCGCAAAATATCCGGATAAGATCGGTTTTCTGAAAAACAGGGATGCCATTGTATATACCCATGCAAAAGAAACCCTGGGTTCTTTTATCCAGCAGCGTAAACGTTGGGCTTCAAAAAGTACCCGTTATAAAAATAAAGCGATTATTGTTTTGGGCGTGCTCATCTGGATTTTCAATCTCAGTATATTGTCAAACTTTGTTACAGGACTGTTTATTCCGGGTTTTTTAACCCTTACTTTCTATCAACTGTTGATTAAAATGGTTTTAGAAACCTTATTTTTATGGGATGTAACCGGCTTTGCCAAAAGGCGCAGTTTACTCATTTTAATCCCTGTTTTAAATGTGCTGCATGTTATTTATATGGTATATATCGGCATTGCCGGAAACAGCGGGAAATACAATTGGAAAGGCAGAATGGTTAGATAATGGATAATAGCCCATCAAAAAAAGTATGGTTAAAGTTTAAGCGGAATAAACTTGCGTTCGGCGGGCTGATTTTTATCCTGTTGTTAATGCTGATGGGCATTTTGGGCTATTTAATTATGCCCGATCATTCTCCCGACGCCAATGTTCAAACGCTTCAGTTAAACAAAAAGAAACCAGGCAGTACTTTTACTTTTTTAATCATCAACCGGAACCCTAAAGTAGAAAAAGTAAATTTTTTCTCCAGAATGCTCAACGGGCAAACACCGGCTTTTAAAAGTATCCCGATTACCTCGTATAAAATAAAAAATCAGGCTGTTTTTGTGCAGGAATACATCGGGGACGATGAAAAAGCCAGAGAAACGGAGTACGAATTAAAAGATTTATGCCCGGATTGTGTTTTACCTTCAAAAATTGGTTCTCCCGAAGCAATTTTTGAGAAAAACAATATCTATAAGCAAACCTATATTCTGGGAACTGATATTTACGGACGCGATTTATTAAGCCGCTTGATTTTAGGTATCCGCGTTTCCTTATCAGTAGGTTTAATGGCCGTGCTCATTTCTCTTTTTATCGGGGTGAGTTTAGGTGCCATTGCAGGTTATTTTGGTGGCAGGGTAGATGCGGCCATCAGCTGGTTTATGAATGTGGTTTGGTCGTTACCTTCGCTTTTGCTGGTGATTGCCATTTCATTTGCACTTGGAAAAGGTTTCTGGCAGATATTTATTGCCGTTGGCTTATCTACCTGGGTAGACGTAGCGAGGTTAGTACGCGGGCAGGTAATGGCGCTTAAAGAAGTCGAATTTGTGGAAGCTGCAAGGGCTCTGGGTTTTAGTACCAGCAGAACTATTATTAAACACATACTCCCTAACATCGCCGGGCCGATTTTGGTGGTTGCTTCCTCTAATTTTGCCTCGGCCATATTATTAGAAACCGGATTAAGCTTTTTGGGGTTTGGTGCACAGCCGCCCATGCCAAGCTGGGGAAGCATGATTAAAGAACATTATGGTTACATTATTATGGATGCCGCCTACCTCGCTGTTCTGCCAGGCTTAGCCATTATGCTTACGGTTTACGCATTTAACGTGCTGGCCATTGGCCTGCGTGATGCTTTTGATGTTAAGGGCCAAAACGTTACTGTTTAAAAAATACTTTCGTAAAAAAGCAGTACCGTTACGATACCGCTTTCACCCTTAAAAACAAAATTTACACTTTCTTGCAATTCAATTATTTTGCTTTTTTCTTATCAAAAGAGAATCTCCTCGCAATACTAAAACCCCAACGGTATTGTCCTTTAAGCCATGAAGTATTGGTGTCGGTAATAAATTGTGATTCCTGTATCGCCGTTGCATTGGTAAAATTCAGGTGGAAGATATGTCCTCCCGTTTCAAATTCCAGTCCGGCACCAAGCGTTTTGTAATATTGAGTTCCCAATGTATTTTCGAGATAAGCTTTTTTATCTTTATCCCTGAACGGAATCGTATAATCGGCCACAAAAGCCATGCGTTTGGTGATTTTAATACGTCCCCCAACTGATACCGCAAGCATATCGTTCTGATCGCCAAAAACCGTGAAATTCCGGTGTACATAAGAAGGCATAACCAACACCGAAAAGTTCGAATTAAATTTACGGGCAATTACTGCCTGCACCACATAGGTTAAACGATCCTGAAATTCGCTGAATGCATTTGCTGCCGTCGGATCGGTAGAGGCTTTTGCTGCTGAAACGGTGGTGCTGCCGAATAAAGTTACCGCAACAGGTATTTTATCATCGGCAGTTTGCTCCAATAAGCGGTATTTTAAGTTTCCTTCGTACAATTGCGTAACTACTACTGCGCCTTTTGCCCTTGATAACCCTACCGAAAGCCTGTCACTGATTCCATATTCAAAACCGATGCGGATATCTGTTGATTGATCCAGCCCGAAAAAGTTTTTTATTCCCCCTGCACTGCCTGCAATATCGCCAAAACGGTGATCTACCCTAAAATCCAGTTCGTTTTTATAGATGGTTTCGTTGGTTTGGATATTGATTAGTTTGGTAGCCTTAAAAGTCGCCTGTACATTCTTTTTTTCGGTAGGCATCTGTAATGCTTTTTCGAGCGAATCCTGGGCATAAGCCAAAGAGGGCAGGCAGATTACAGACAGGTATAAAAGAGATTTTAGATGATATTTCATAAAAATTATTTTTTTGGTTGATAAATAGCGGTCATTTTTACCTGTACAGTTTCTGCAATCTGTTTAAAAACGATTGTTGGAATTTTGATGTCATGATCAGCCAGTTTTACATTAAAAGTAGAGATGGCTTTCGCTTCATCACTGGTAATCACCATCGATCCTTTTGCCGTATATTCTTTGGTTACCCCGTGGATCTGCAAGTTTCCTTTAACCGTAACAGGGTAAGTGCCGGGTTTCGAAAAATCGATCTGTTCTACAATTTTTCCCTTAAAATCAGAGGTAGGAAATTTATCACTCTCGATGTAATTTTCGTTAAAATGCTCCTGCATCAGCTTTTTCTTAAACTGAAAAGAAGTATTATTGATCTTGAAAATAATTTCGTTTGTTTTAGTATTAATGGCCGAAGCTCCTGTTTTGCTCTGTGCATCGATGTCTTCTACAGGTGTTGAAGAAAAAAACGAAGAATTAACGCTTTTGCTTACCCAAATTTGTGCTTTTACACCTGTGCATAAAAACAGGATTGTTAGTGTGAAAAATAATTTTTGCATCTGTAATGTATTTAAGTTCTTAATAAAACCGGCGTTAATCTGGATGGGTTATTCTGGCATACCTTTATCAAACCATGCTTGTAACAGCTCCCTTTCGCTTACCGTTAGGGTGCCTCCTTTAGGCATAGTTTTGGTAACCAGTATGCTATTGGCCACGCGTGTATCGTTTTTGACCGAAGCGATACCGTTAAATAACCAGATCGATTTGAGTGCACCATTAGGCCCGTGGCAGCCATTACATTTGGTTTGAAAAAGTGCGCTGGCAAAATTGGTATAGGTTACGTTAGCCGTAGTTACAGGTGTAGGACCATTAGTGGTTGGAGTTTCAGGCTTTATTTCTTCTGCTTGTTTTTTAGAGCAGGCAAAAAGAAATGCGGCAAAAGTGGCTAAGAAAAAAATAGAAAGTTGTTTTTTCATAAGTAATGGTAGATTGGATTAGGCATTTAATTGATTTTGTAGATTTATTTAGGTTTTTATCGTTTTGAAAATTTTTTATAAAGAATTTAACTATGCTTTTGCAGATATTTAAAACATAAATAGAAATGCAGCGAATAATGATGCGATTACCTGCTTTTTTATCTTCATAGCTCGATTTTTTTAAAATTTATCCTTCGTTTGTTTGAAATATTTGCCGTTTTGATGGGGTTATTGACTTTTAAATCGTGCTTCCATCAAAATATTAGTCGATACGTAAGTTTTTGTAAATGGGTTGCCCGCGAAATAAAAAAAATAAAAAAGCCGTCCCGATTTTTACGTCGGGACGGCTTTCATAATGGGTTAACTATAACTTAATTAAAATCCTCAGCTTTTAGTGGCGGATTTATCTTAATGTCTTTAATCACAATCGAAAATTCCTGTGAGCCTTGCACGGTTGAAACGGATTGTGCCAGGTTGAATGGGAACAATACATCACCAACTTTTTTATAGTTGGAATATTCTGTTGACTGGCTAACTTCAACAGTACCTTTTGTACTGGTGCTTTCTTCTTTTAAAAGCAAACCTGATTTTGTATCATAATATTCGGTTTTCTTTTTGCCTGACGGAGAAGTGATATTCAATTTAAATGCATCAGCTGTGCCTACTTTAGCTGTTCCTGCCGATTCAATTTTAGTTCCATCAGTTGCATAATACAATTGGCTGCCATAACCTTTGTCATCTTTCTTTTCAGCCAGGTCATCACCAGTTAATTCGGCTTTTTGCCCCATTTGCATCGAGTAGCCAGTTTTGCCATTGTAAACTTGTTTTACAGCTGTCTGTCCACCCATCAACATTTCCATGCTGCTTAAATTAGGAGCCATGTTTTTAATGTTAACCGTTAGTTTCTGTCCCTGTACTTCCATCTCGCCGGTTTGTTGTAAAGAAGTTATTTTTTTGATCGCCTCTGCACCGCCAATGGCTTTGATGTAATTGCTGATAATCTGAGCGGGTACCGGAGGTGGAGGAGAGAGTGTTACATCAAGCGGTTTAACCGGGTTTGCATAATTGTCGAAAACTTTTGGGGTAAAATTTGCCCTCAATAATCCTGGTATAAAAGCTTCACCTTTACCAACAATCACAATGCGGGTATTATCATGGTTGTAATACTTTTTAGCTACCCTTAAAATATCATCAGTGGTTACTGCATTTACCTTTTGTAAATAAGTACGGTAAAAATCTTTTGGTAAGCCGTTAATCAGGATATTACTGGCAAAAGCTGCGGTACGTGCCGGGTTTTCTAAACCTAGTGCAAAAGATCCGTTAAACAGGTTTTTGGCATTCTGCAATTCATCTGCAGTAACTTTTGTGGTGCGGATGGTATTGATTTCGTTTAAAAACTCTACCACAGCACTATCTACCTTTTCATTTCTAACGGCCGCATTGGCTGAAAATTTAGACTGGAAACGGCCTGAGCCTGTGCTGGAATAAGCACCATATGTAAAACCATGTTTTTCCCGTAAATTGTTGAATAATCTCGATTCAGAACCGCCACCCAGGATCTGGTTAGCCAGTAAAACCGGGAAATAATCAGGATTGCTCATTGGTAAATCAATTAAATTCACCACGGTAATTTCTGATTGAACCGCATTGCTTACATTGATCACATCGACTTCTGTTTTTGCGGGATTAGCTACTTTGGTTAACACCGGTAAGCTTAGCGCTGTTCCCTTCCAGTCGCCAAATGCTTTTTCGGCCAGGGCTTTTGCTGCTTCTGGTTTAATATCACCCACAAAAGTTAAATAACCTCTCGATGGGGTAATATATTTTTGATAGGCAGCTTTAACATCAGCCAGGGTGATGGCATTAAGCGAAGTTTCGGTTTCAAATTCTCCCATCGGATGGTTTTTGCCATAAGCCAAAGCATTTACCACACGGGCAGAAATGGCTTTTGCGCTTTTTTCGCTCGATTTTAACCCGGTAATGGTCTGTGATTTTAGTTTCTCGAAAGATTCTGCCGGAAAAGCCGGTTTGCGGATACTTTCTGCCATTAAAGCAAATGCCTGAGGAAAATAACGGGTTAAAGCCGAAGCTGAACCGCCATTTGCACTTGCACTTACGTCGGCACCCAGCTGATCAACAGCTTCATCAAATTGTGCTTTTGTTTTGGTGGTGGTTCCTTCATTTAACATATTGCCCATTAACCCTACTACACCAGCCTTAGCGCCTTCGGTAATTGGTCCGGCATCAATGCTGTAACTGGCCGATACTTTTGGCAGTTTGTGGTTTTCTACTACTAAAACAGTAATGCCGTTTGATAATTTATAAATAACAGGATCGCCGATGGTAATTATCGGTGCCGGGCCAGGTTTTGGTTTGTGGCTGCGATCTATGGTTTGCGCTGAAATGCCTTGAGCCAATAAGGAAACTGCAGCTATAATGAATAATTTTTTCATGTTTTTAATAATTAAAATGAAAAGCGGTCAGCTTATTTCTTAGGTAAGTAATACAATACAACTCTTTGGTTTTTGTTCAGGTATTTCTTGGCAACATCTCTAATCTCTTCGCGGGTAATGGATCTGATTACCTCTAATTCTTTGTTAATGTCGTTTGTATCCTTATCATGGAAAGTATAACCATCCGCCAGGTTTTCTGCAACCCCAAGCATTTTGCTGTTAGCACTTACATAATTGTTTTCGAATTTATTCTGCAGCTTTTTGTAATCGCTTTCACTAATCAGGTCGGTTTGAAGGCGCAAAACTTCTTCATCAATATCTTTTAACAGATCATTAAGTGGGGTGTCTTTATTTGGAAGAGCCAGTGTGATGTAAGCGCCATAATCCTCAAGCGAATAATTAAAAGCAGCAACCTGAAGGGCTGTTTTCTTCTGGTCGACCATTTTAGTGCTCAATCTCGAGCTTCCCCCTTCTGACAGAATAGAACTGATCATACCCAGAACCTTACTTTCCCTGGTTTTCATTCCCGGTACGCGGTAGGCTGCAAAAATTGCAGGGATCTGAATGTTGGCATCGTAAGCGGTATCGATAATTTCTTTGGTAATTTCTGGTAATTTGAAATCTTTATGCACAATCGGCGCACCCTTAGGTACCTCAGCAAAGTAAGATTTTACCAAAGCTTTGGTTTTATCGAGATCTAAATCGCCGGCAATGGTTAAAACAGCATTATTTGGCACGTAATATTTTTTGAAGAAAGCAATAAACTCATCTAGTTTCGCAGCATCTAAATGTTCCATCGAACCGATAGGCTGCCAGCGGTAAGGGTGGCCATCAAATAGATGGGAAAAGATTTTCTCGGTAAATTTTCCGTAAGGGGCATTATCGATACGTAAACGCTTTTCTTCTTTAACCACTTCGTTCTGCGTTTTTACACCAACTTCGTTTATTACAGGATGCAACATCCGTTCGCTTTCCAGCCATAAACCCAGTTCTAATTGGTTTGAAGGAAATACTTCGTAATAAAAAGTACGGTCTTGTGAGGTGTTGGCATTGTTCTGTCCGCCATTGCTGCTTACCAGTTTCATAAACTCGCCGCGTTTAATATTGTCGGAGCCTTCGAAAAGTAAATGTTCAAAAAAGTGTGCGAAACCGGTGCGCTGGGTTTCCTCATCTTTTGATCCAACATGGTACATTACCGAAACGGCAACAACAGGGGCGGTTTTGTCTTGATGGAGAATAACGTGGAGGCCATTGTCAAGATCAAATTCGGTAAACTGTACTTTTTGTGCGGAAGCACTTAAGCACAGGCCCGAAATAACCAAAGCAAAAAGAATTCTTTTTTTCATGAGTTTTTGTTTTTTAATACTTCGAAATGATCAAAGGCAAGAGCAAGCGATTATTTCTTTTATAAGTTAATTTGGATTTTTCCACTAAAGGGTGGAATGGAAAATAAGGAAGTCCTAAAGTATGCATTAAAACAAAAAAAGCGGATATTAAACCCGCTTTTTTATGATTTTTTTTGAAATTTTATCTCCAGTCTTTATACTGGTTGATTAAACCGTTTGTCGAACTATCGTGACTTGAAACTTTTTCGTTGCCCGCCAGTTCCGGAAGAATCTTTTTGGCCAGTTGTTTACCCAGTTCTACGCCCCATTGGTCGAAGCTGAAAATATTCCATATTACCCCCTGAACAAAGATTTTGTGTTCGTACATCGCTACCAAACTACCTAAAGTATATGGCGTTACTTTTTTCAATAAGATGGAGTTGGTTGGGCGGTTACCTTCAAAAACTTTAAAAGGAGCAATTTTTTCAATTTCAGCATCCGATTTGCCTTCTTTTTTTAATTCGGCTTTAACTTCCTCTTCGGTTTTACCGTTCATTAAAGCTTCTGTTTGCGCAAAGAAATTCGACAGTAAAATAGGGTGATGATCGCCCAGTGGATTTAAGCTTTGTGCAGGGGCAATAAAATCGGCAGGAATAATCCTGGTACCCTGGTGAATCAGTTGGTAAAAAGCATGCTGACCATTGGTTCCCGGTTCGCCCCAGATAATTGGTCCGGTTTCGTAATCCACCTCATTTCCGTTTCTATCTACATGTTTACCGTTACTTTCCATATCACCCTGTTGGAAATAAGCAGCAAAACGGTGCATGTACTGGTCGTAAGGTAAAATAACCTGTGTTTCGGCATTATAGAAATTGATGTACCAAACGCCAAGTAAGCCTAAAATTACGGGTAAGTTGCTTTCAAATTCAGCAGTTTTAAAGTGGTTATCGGTGGCATGTGCACCGGCCAGTAATTGCTTAAAGTTATCAAAACCGATGCTTAACGAGATGGATAAGCCAATAGCACTCCATAACGAGTAACGGCCACCAACCCAGTCCCAGAATTCGAACATGTTTTCTGTATCAATACCAAAAGCAGAAACATCTTTGGCATTGGTAGATAGTGCCGCAAAATGTTTGGCAATATCGTCTTCTTTAGCACCTTTTTCTAAAAACCAGGTACGGGCAGAGTGCGCATTCGTCATGGTTTCCTGAGTGGTAAAGGTTTTAGATGCTACTAAAAATAAAGTGGTTTCAGCATTTAAATCTGCTAATGTTTCTGCGATGTGTGTACCATCAATATTTGAAACAAAGTGGATATTTAAGTGGTTTTTATAGTGCTTTAATGCTTCGGTAACCATTACCGGTCCTAAATCAGAACCTCCGATACCAATATTAACAATATCGGTAATGGCTTTACCGGTATAACCTTTCCATTCACCGCTGATAATGCTGTTGCTAAATTTCTCCATTTTAGCCAACACTGCATTTACCTCAGGCATTACATCTTTACCATCAACCAGAATCGGCGTATTGCTTAAGTTGCGTAAAGCGATGTGTAGTACTGAGCGATCTTCCGTTTCGTTGATCTTATCTCCGTTATACATCGATTTTATGGCCTCGTCCAATTTACACTCACGTGCCAGTTGAATTAACAGCGCCAGGGTTTCATCGCTGATGCGGTTTTTACTGTAGTCCAGCAAAATATCTTCAAAAAAAACAGAAAACTTATTAAAACGATCTGCATCTTCAGCAAAAAGATCTTTAATGCTTTTCTGGTTGATATCTATAAAATGATCGGCTAAATATTTGTAGGCCTCAGTTTCGGTAAAATTTACTTTAGGTAACATAATCTTTGTTTTTTTGTAAAAGTAATAAAGCAAAAATTTAAAACGGTCTTTTTAATGTTCAAAATCATTAAGAATTTTTAATTCCGGTTAAACAAAGTAACTTTAAAATAACATCCCTGTTAGTTCATTAATTATTTTAATCTTTTAATTCTACACTTATGTTAGAAAATTTAAATGAAATGGTGCGTGAAAACGTACAGGAAAGTGTTGTAAACAATACCGCTATTCCAAACGAGCATAATGAAGCGGTAATCCAGGCGGCATCAGGATCTATTTTCGATAGCCTGAAAAATCAGTTGTCATCAGGTAATATTGGCGCTTTGACGGATATTTTTAATGGTAACAAAGCCGAAGGTACCCAGGTTGCCGAACAGGCATCCGGAAGTTTTATTGATAAATTAAGCAGATTGGGGATTAATGCTGATACGGCAAAATCTTTAGCGGCGAGCATTATTCCCGGGCTTATTGCGAAATTTACCCAAAAAACAAATGACCCGAACGATAGTTCTTTTAACCTGAAAGATGTTTTAGGGAGTTTGGGTGGTAATGATGGTAAGTTTGATGTGAGCGATGTAATTGGTATGTTTAACGGAGGTAAACAAACAACACAAACCGGCCAAACAGGTGAAGGCGGAATTATGGATAAATTAAAAGGGATGTTTGGATAACACTAATAGAAGATAATTATTGAACAAGTGTTGTTAAATAATTATCTTCGTCAAAATTTTAAAAATATGTTTAGATCGCTCTCATTAATAGCAGCTTGTTGCCTGTTTTTTTCCTGTTTTCTTTTTTCTTCTTGTGAAAAAGAGGGGTTGACCAAAATTGATACCCTAAGACTTATCGACACGCTTGATGTTGACCGGCCAATAAATCTAAAAGCAACAAAAGGTATTTACGGATCTCGTATAACCGTATCCTGGACACCTATGCCTTTGGCTCAAAAATATCAATTATACAAGTTTGATAATACGACTCAAAAATATGTTTTGTTAAAAGAACTGGCTGATACTACTTTTGATGATTCTGCGATTAGTAAATCTTTAACAAAAAATTTCTACAAGGTTAGAACTTACAATAGCGCGAAATCATTTAGCAGGTTTAGTGATGCCGATTTTGGATATACTTCTTCGTCAAGCTATTATAAAGCATTCTCCTTTGGCTCAGAAGGAACAGGCGCTGCACAGTTTAACTTCAATATGCATGTTGAAGTTGATAAGACCGGAAATGTTTATGTTAGCGATGAAGGATTGAACAGGGTTTTAAAGTTTAGTGCTACAGGAACTTTTATTGAACAGTTTTATAGTGGATCTGCAGCAAGAGCCGTAGCGTTTTTCAGTAATGGAAATTATATTGCAACACGTACCCAAAGCAGTAGTTATGTACAGATCTTTAATCCGAATAAACAATTGCTAAAGGAATGGGGGACCTATGGTACAGGAGATAGCAATTTTGGAAATATTGAATGTTTAACAATTGATGATGAACAAAATATCTGGATAGTTGATGGAGTAAACCACAGAATTAAAAAGTATGATCAAAATGGTAATCTCCTTTTGAAATTTGGAAAGCAAGGAAAAGCGGAAGGAGACTTTGATGCCCCTTTTGGTATATGCTATTTCAGAAACAAAATATACGTTTCAGATACAAGGAATAATCGTATTGAAGTTTTTGACAAGAATGGTAAATTCTTGAAAATTTTTGCTGTAAAGGGGTATCTTTTTGGATTAAGGGCTTTTGGTGATAACATTTATATAGCCAATTCGGGTGAAAGTGTTGTGATTAAGACCGATGAAAACGGAGATATACAAGAAAAAATAGGTGCTGGCTCATTTTTAAATTTAGTAGATGTCACAATTGCCCCGAATGGAGATGTTCTAGCCTGCGATGTTTATGGCCGGAGGATAGTCGTATTCAAAAAAGGTTAACGTTACTTTATCTAAATTGCACAAAAGCCATTCCTAATCAGGATGGCTTTTGTCATTTTATACAATTCCATCTCTCCTCAAAATTGTTTAGATTAGGGCACCTAAACTAAACTACCATTTTATGAAGAAAATATACCTGATCGGTTTTTCCCTGCTGGGATTAAATGCCTTTGCTCAAAAATCAGATTTAAGACCACTGGTTTCAAAAAAAGCCGATGCCATCGAACAGAAAGTAATTACCTGGAGGCGCGATTTTCATGAGCATCCCGAATTGGGCAATACAGAAGTAAGAACAGCAGGCATTATTGCAAAACATCTTCAATCATTAGGCATAAAAGTAACTACAGGTGTAGCCAAAACTGGTGTGGTTGGGATTTTGAAAGGTGGTAAACCCGGCCCGGTTGTAGCGCTTCGTGCCGATATGGACGGACTTCCCGTTACCGAAAGGGTAGATGTTCCATTTGCTTCAAAAGTAAAAACACAATATAACGGACAAGAAGTTGGTGTAATGCACGCCTGCGGACATGATAGCCACGTGGCTATTTTAATGGGCGTAGCTGAGGTACTGGCATCAATGCAAAAAGATATCCAGGGAACAGTGAAATTCATTTTTCAGCCTGCTGAAGAAGGTGTTCCGGCAGGAGAGGAAGGCGGTGCCGCTCTAATGATCAAAGAAGGTGTATTAGAAAATCCTAAAGTAGATGTAATTTTTGGTTTGCACATCAACTCTCAAACAGAGGTTGGTGAGGTAACTTACCGTCCGGGCGGTACCATGGCTGCGGTAAACGATATGAAAATTACAGTTACCGGCAGGCAAGCGCATGGTGCTTACCCATGGAGCAGCATCGATCCGGTGGTAATTTCTGCGCAGATAATCAATAACCTGCAAACCATCGTCAGCCGGAACCTAAACGTAACTGAAAACCCCGGTGTGGTTACCATTGGAGCCATTAATGGTGGCGTAAGGTCGAACATTATCCCTGAAAAGGTAGAGATGCTGGGTACGGTTCGGAATTTTAGCAAAGAGGATGAGGCGATGTTTATAGAGCGTATTAAAACCATTGTAACCAAAACAGCCGAAGCCGGCGGTGCAACGGCTGAAATTAAAATTCCATACAGCAATCATTATCCCGTTACCTTTAATAATATCGCCCTAACCGAAAAAATGCTGCCAGGTATGCAAGCTACCGCAGGTAAAGATCATGTTAAATTAAAACCACCCGTAACAGGAGCAGAAGATTTCTCTTTCTTTCAGGAAAAAGTGCCTGGTTTATTTGTGTTTTTAGGTGGAATGCCAAAAGGAAAAGATCCATTAAAAGCACCATCGCACCATACGCCGGATTTTTACCTTGATGAAAGCGGGTTTGTATTGGGGGTTAAGTTATTGTCGAATTTAACCTTGGATTATATGGGGATGAAGAAATAAGGTGGTTTATTAGTCATAGTTCCTGATGGATTATTAATGAGAATAAAATGGTTAGCAAAGCAGTTTTAACTGAAATTGCTTTCCGACATGCGCTATGCTCAAAGCGATTTTATATATTTGCTCCATGACCAAAGAACAAATTCAGGATTTAAGGGACAGAGTAACGTCGCTGAGGAGGTATCTTTGACGTTGATGAGCTACTTTACGCCATACGCGAAGAAGAAAAATTAACAATGGCGCCCGATTTCTGGGACGATCCAAAAAAAGCAGAAAAAATTCTTGCCGAAATCAGTTCAAAGAAAAAATGGACGGAAGGTTTTAATCAAACCCATAATGCAGTTGAAGATACCGCTGTGATGTTTGAGTTTTTCCAATCAGGCGATGCATCGGAAGCAGAATTGAAAGACCAGTTCGAAATCGGCAAAACCGCTGTAGAAGAGCTGGAACTCAAAAATATGCTGCGCAACAAAGAAGACCAGCTTTCGGCTGTGCTACAGATTACCGCAGGTGCCGGTGGAACAGAAAGCTGCGACTGGGCTTACATGCTCATGCGCATGTACATGATGTGGGGCGAGAAAAACGGCTACAAAATCACCGAGCAAGATAGTCAGGAAGGGGAGGTTGCGGGTATAAAATCGGTAACGCTTCAGTTTGATGGCGATTTTTCTTACGGCTACCTTAAAGGCGAAAACGGGGTGCACCGTTTGGTACGTATTTCTCCATTCGATTCGAACGCCCGCAGGCATACTTCTTTTGCTTCGGTATATGTTTATCCTTTGGTAGATGATACGATAGAGATCGATATCAACCCTGGAGATATAGAATTCGAAACTTTTAGAGCTGGTGGTGCCGGTGGACAAAACGTAAATAAGGTTGAAACTGCCGTACGTTTATACCACAAACCATCGGGTATTATCATAAAAAACCAGGAGTCGAGATCGCAGTTGCAGAATAAAGAAAATGCCATCCGTTTATTAAAATCGCAGTTATACGAAATCGAAGAACGTAAGCGCAATGAAGCAACTGCACTGATAGAAGGATCGAAAAAGAAAATTGAGTGGGGCTCGCAGATCAGGAGTTATGTGCTGGATGACAGGCGGGTGAAAGATCATCGCACCAATTATCAAACTTCCAACCCTGATGCGGTTTTAAATGGTGATATCAACGATTTTTTAAAGGCATATTTAATGGAGTTTTAAGTGGCATCTTCAGATTAATTGATTGTAAATTTTGTATATTTGAGTAAAACGGAGCTTTATTAATGCCAGATTTATGGATACATTGATTATAGAATTAACTAACCAAAAAGCTTATAAACTTTTAAAGGAATTGGAAGAATTGCATCTTATTAGGGTGATTAAAAACGATGTTAAAACTTCTGAACTCCGCAATCAAATTAAAAACAGGATGAATGCTGAAGCTATTGATGCGCAGTTAAATGATTTGCGTGGGGAATGGCAGAGCGATATTTAATTGATACATCGGCTGCAATAAAATATTTAAATGGAAGCTTCTCTCCAAAAGGTTTGAAATATATCGATGATGTTGTAGATGTAGAACCCGTACTATCATTTATTTCAGAAATAGAATTGCAGGTATGGAATCCAATAAATCCAGATGACATTATTGTGTATCAAAAATTTGTATCAATTTCAACCATTTTAGGCCTGGAAAATGGGATTATTTCCGAGACAATCAGGATTAGAAAAACATACAATCTAAAACTTCCTGATGCATTAATAGCTGCAACTTGTTTGGTTAATAACCTTATACTGATTGCAGATAATGATAAAGACTTTGCAAAAGTTAAATCTTTAAAATGTATTAATCCAAGTCATTTATAGTTATGAATAAGCTTTTTCTAATTTCAATAATGTTTCTTTATTCCATTAGTGCAAATGCCCAGGAAATCGTGCCCTTATATCAGGCAGAAATTCCTGGTGCCAAACCAACTCCTGCTGATTATTTAGAAAATACCGAAGTACGGTCAAATGGTACTTTAAGTGTTACCAAAGTATCTGTTCCTACATTTACTGTTTTCGAAGCGCCTAAAAATATCGCTACCGGAACCGCAGTAATTATTTGTCCGGGTGGAGGCTATGGTGCCCTCGCTTTTAGTCACGAAGGGACCGATGTGGCCAAAAGATTCAATGCCATCGGTATAACGGCTTTTGTGTTAAAGTACCGTTTACCTAGCGATGCCATTATGGAGAATAAAACCTATGGCCCTTTGCAAGATGCGCAGCAAGCCATTTACCTCATCAGGAAGAATGCTAAAAAGTACGGGATCAAAGCCAATAAAATCGGCATTATGGGCTTTTCTGCAGGCGGTCATTTTGCATCAACTTTAATTACGCATTATAACGATCTTAAAATTGCTGATCCCGAAAAGATAAACCTAAAACCAAATTTTGGTGCATTAATTTACCCGGTAATCAGCTTTGAAGAATCGGTACATACCGGGACGATGAAAAATTTATTGGGACCAAATCCACCTGAAAACCTTAAACACTATTTTTCTGCCAATAAAAATGTAACTAAAAAAACGCCCCCAACGTTTTTTGTACATGCAAAAGATGATAAGACGGTTCCTTACGAAAATAGTGTTTTGATGAACGAAGCATTAAAAAAACAAGGCGTGGATACCGATATTTATCTTTATGAAAAAGGTGGTCACGGTTTTGGTTTAATTAACAAAACATCGGATGTAGACTGGTTTAACTTGCTGGCTGACTGGTTGAAAAAAGAGAAATTTTAATATCTTTACGGATATTTTAACCTCTTAACCAGAAATCTCGATGCAAAACACAATTAAGTATGCTATGGTAGCCTTTGTAGCCATCATAACCATAGCCGGTTGTAAAAAAGAAATTAATTATAACGAACAGCTGGTTGCTAAAGGCAACGGTTGTAAGCTCACTACCTTAAAGGCCGATCTGGATTTTTTGGGCAGTTATACCATCACTTTTGCTTACGATGCTTTAGGGCGGATATCGAAAGCAACCACGGGGCCTGAAACAAACACTTATACCTATTCTGCCAGCAAAATTACTGCAGTTGATGAGAGTGGTTACATGGCCGAAATTGTGCTGGAAAATGGAAGAGCCGTATCGAGTGGAAGTGCGGGAATAATTAAAGTTGGGGGTGTTTATTATGATGATACCAGAAAATATAGCTATAATAGTGATGGTTACCTTGTTCAGGTAAAGAATTATTTGAATGGCGATCTGAGTACAACTGATAATTTAACTTACGCAAATGGGAATTTAGTAAAAGCTGTATCAGTTAGTGCAGATCTGCGCTTTACTGAAACTACTATCTATTCCTATTCCAACGATATTGCCGTTAATACTTACGAAATCTCCGATCCGCTTTCATATCATGTTGATTATTTTCCAGGAGGATATTTCGGCAAACAATCAAAAAATGTACTCATCAAAAGTGTATCTAAAACTGTTGATCAGGATGGTAAACCATTTAGTGATGATGTAATCACTTTCACTTCGCAATATGATGCAAAGGGTAATGCCAGTTCACTTAACTTTTCAAATGTTTCTACCTTTTACCCCACTGGCGCACCTTCTACAACTGAAACTTATAACGCAAAATACACTTTAAATTATACTTGTAATTAAGGTTTTAAAAGTATTAGAAAGCCTGATCATAAACCATGATCAGGCTTTTGTTTTAATCAGTTTTTTTAAATTATTCATATACCTGACTGATTAAAAAGCTCATTTTACCACTCATATTTTACGATTTAGCCCCTCATTTCTGGGCAAGTCTATGTCTATATTTGCTTACAGTAATGTCGTTTCGAAACCGTTTGCCATGCACTTGATCTAACCAATTTTATGAAAAACATATCAACCTGATTTATTAATAATGATTTTCAGGCGTTTATGCATTTTATTTGATTTGCCGGTCAATGGCTACCCATTACAATTAACCAAATATTTACCTAATTCAAAGAAAAATGAGAAATGAAAAAATGTGGTGTATGCTAATTGCATGCGCATTTTTAACCCTTTTATCTTGCAAAAAAGATAATGGAGGGGTTAAATCAGAAAATGGGCAGGTTAAAGCCTGGGAAACATTAATTGATGGTAACTCGCTGGCCAGTTATAGTGCTTTCGAGGCACAATGGAATTACAATTACCCATGGGGTACCGATCATAACGGTTCTGCACGTATGGTGGGGAGTACTACAAACCATAACCAGATTTCGTTAAGTGACGGGGTACTTACCATCAAAGCTACACGTTTAGCTTCCTCACCGGGAAACAGTACAGCCAATGGCTTTACCAATGTAGCCATATGGTATAATTCTGGTGCCTGTTATGCAAAACAGCAGGTGCTTATTAACGATCAGTTTCCCAGTTACACCATTTCCGGCGATTTCGCTGTGCCAACAACTAAAGGAACCTGGCCTGCTTTCTGGATTACAGGTGTTAATTCGTGGCCACCTGAGAGCGATATTATGGAGTTTAAAGGCAATAACACCAATTGGCAGAATACTTACGATGGTGGCTGGGAGAATAAACTTACCCAAGTATCTAATGCAGGCTCATACCACAATTACAAATGCTGGTACAATAAAGTAAGCGCGACCGATGTAGACTGTCATTATTATATCGATAATGTTTGGGTAGCTAAACATACCATGAGCAATTCGGTAAATAAACCCATGTGGCTCATCATCAACATGCAAATGGAAGGTGATAGTGGTTCTCCCGGCCCTTCTGGTAATACGCTTTACACCGGTAAAAATGTTTATATGGGCAGAGAAAGGGCCTTTTAATTTATAAAATTCAATGTTCATGTTGGGGAGGTAACTTTGCAGTTGCCTCCTTCTTTAGTATAAATAAAATATGAAAAAATACCTCGGCATATTCGCTGCTATGTGGCTCTTTATTTTACTGGTGCAATGTAAAAAGGACGAATTGGCTTTACCAGAGCAGGATATTAATTTGGTGATTAGTAAAATTAACACATTAAGGCAAAGCGGATGTAATTGTGGTACAACATATATGCCACCAGTACCTGATTTATCACTAAATAACCAATTACAAAATGCTGCAAATACCCATGCTAATGATATGGCGCAGCGAAACTATTTTGATCATTTATCTCCTGAAGGGGGTACGCCGGAAGAAAGGACATTAAATGCTGGTTATACAGGCGATTTCCGGGCAGAAAATTTAGCTAAAGGATACAGTCAGGCCGATCAGGTAATTGCCGCCTGGAAAAATAGTGTAAGTCACTGCAAAGCGATGATGGATGCTAAAAGCACAGAAGCAGGAGCAGGGATGGCGCAAAATTACTGGGTAGTAACTTTTGGCAGCAAATTATAATTTTTTGATGGTTTGGTCAATCACATCCAATAAACCATCAGTATAAGCATCATCAGTAAGCTCCCAAAACATAATGCCGTTTAGCTTTTGATCAATCACATACCTTGTTTTTAGAGATATGGATTTTGGATCATCAAAAGTGGCGAGGTATTTTGTTTGAGGATTATAATAATACGGTGCCTGGGCAGTTTCATCCCAGTAATAGCTATAGCCGTTTACACTCGAAAACTGTTTTTTAAAGTTTTTATAAGAAACCCCGCTGATGAATTTTGTGGGCTGATATAAACCCTGGTTAGCATCGGTAGTGTTTTCGAAAATACGTGCATAAAAAGCTGCGCCCAGGGCTATTTTTTGTGCAGGAACACCTAATTTAATTAAAGCTTTTACTCCAAAATCGCCCGATAAGTCTTGTTCAGTAGTGGCATATAAAGGTGAGTGGTGACCACTTTTAACCGCATAACCACTTACCAGATCGTAACTCATTAAATTTACCCTGTTAACCAGTGGCATTACCTTATCCCATTCGAAACAGGAGTCGATGCAGTTTTTTGTGCCGCCTGCTGCAAAACTGATTTCAGCCTTTTTACCCAGTTTTTTTCGCAGTTCTTTAACCAGTAACGTGAAATTGTGCTTGTCATCAATTGTGTACCTGTGCCCGGGATAACCCATCACCGCAGGGTATTCCCAATCGAGATCGATACCGTCTGCATGAAAAAAATCAAGAATTTCTTTGGTGGTTTTGGCAAAAGTTTTTCGTCCGCCAGCCCTGCTAAAAACTTCCGAACATGGCGCGCAGCCACTCCATCCGCCAAGTGCAATCATCACCTTCAAATCAGGATTCCGTTGCTTTAAGGCAACCATTTTGCTAATTAAAGCCGAATCCTTAGCCGATTTAATATTTAAACTATCGCCCTTCAAATGCCCGAAACTATAAATCAAATGACTTAATTTTTCGATGGGAAAGCTATCGATTACCGAATTCTGCCCTGTATAATAAGCAATAACATTCGGTTTAACTGTTTTTTGAGCTTTAGCTTGGATACTCAAAAATGATAATGAGATAATGGCTGCAATGCAGAACAAAACAGTTGGAGTGGCAGGCTTTCTTTTATGCATGAGGTTTAGATAAACTATTTTTCGGCAATAATATCCTGCAATTCATTCAATTCAGCAACTTTATCGGTCGCTCCCGCATTTTCGTAAGCCGAAATCAGGTTTCTAATCACGCGACGGATAATGTCGGTATTGCTGCAAGGCCTGTAATATTCGGGCAGGGCTTCTAAATTAAGCTGGCGTAAAAACTGATCCACATCGTGCTTACCGAAAATATTACCACGGTTAAAAGCATTGATGTAAAAAAGCACTCCATATTCATTTCCTTCCTGTTTGCTATCGTCTATATAGCCTAAAATAAAATGCTGCGGCAAATTAATGCCATAAACAGGAAGATCCAGTTTTTGAGCCAGCGTAGAATAGATAATGGCCAGCGAAATCTGGTTGCCTTTTTTACTTTCCAATACCTGGTTTAAATAAGAATTTTGCGGATCGTGGTGGTTTTTAGTGTTCCCTCCAAAGCCATATTGCTGATAAAGCACATGGTTAATCAGTTTCACCTTTTCAACCGAACTCATTTCATATTGCAGTCCAAGCCAGATATCACGCTTAATTTCTTCGATCTGGTTAATTACTTTCTGTTCGTCAAGATCAGGGTATTGATAGCGGTTAATAATCAATGCACCCTGCAATAAATCAAAGGCACCGCTTAAATACCATAAATTTAAATCTTCTTTAACCGTTTTAAACTGAATCTGATGAACAATATTCTCAATACGTTCCTGTAACAGCCCGTCGAAAGATTGTTCCCAGGCATTTTCTAAGAAATGGACAACAGAGCCGCCATATTCCAGCAGTTTTTTCTCCACATGCTGGAACACTTCCTCATCAGGATCATCCAATAATTTTACTAAAGCACTTATCTCTGCGTTATTTTCCATAAAACATACATACGTTTGCGGCGTTTAATTACTTTTGCAATATTATGCTATTTCAATTTATTACAGATTACCTTAAACACCGTTTAACAGCAAAAAGCCGACATGGAACGCATTCGCCATTCGTGTACAAGCTAGCTGATGAGGTAATTTACGATTTTACCGACAAACCTGAATACAAAAATATAGAAGAACAGCGAAAAAAACTTTTTAATGACGATTCGATAATCACCGTTACCGACCTCGGGGCAGGTTCTCACCTGAATAAAAACCGTACAAAAAAGGTTAGTCAGATTGCGAAAAATGCGTTAAAAAGTCCGCGTTTGGCTAAACTGATTTACCGTTTGGCTAAAAATACCAAACCTGAAAGTGCAATAGAGCTGGGCACCTGTTTAGGAATTACTACCGCGTATCTGGCCAAAACAAGCCTGCAAACTGAAATTATTACCATAGAAGGCTGTCCGCAAACCGCTGAAGTAGCAAAAAAGAACTTTGAGGATTTAAAACTTGATAATATCGAACTTCATGTAGGTAATTTCGACCTGATTTTACCTGATATTATTGCTAAACAACCCAGTTTGGATTTCGTTTATATTGATGGAAACCACCGTAAAGATGCTACCCTGAATTATTTTAAATGGTGCCTGCCAAAAGTTAATGAAAATTCGCTGCTAATTTTTGACGATATTTATTGGAGCGAAGGCATGAAAGAAGCCTGGACAGAAATTAAAAACCATCCTGAAGTTACTGTAACAGTAGATTTGTTCTGGATCGGGTTGGCTTATTTTAAAAAAGGACAGGTAAAAGAACACTTTAAGCTTAAATTTTAAACATGAAAGTTGAACCGAAATTAGAGGGTATTCAAAAAAGATCGGCCTTATTCATTTTGCTGATCAGTCTGTTTTCGGGGATTGCTGTTTACCTGGTTTCGCTTTTTATTAAAATGAGTGTGCTGGCACATATCATGTTAGGTTGGGATGTATTTTGTTTAATCCTGATCAGTCTTCATTGGTATATGTTTTTTCATACCTCGGCAGCCGAAACACATCTTAAGGCCAGGATGCAGGATGAAACCCGTGGCGAGATTTTTGCCATTGTGCTGGTTTCAACCTTTGCAGGCTTGCTTGCAGTAGTTTTACTGCTCATCAATAAAGATATCGAACCGATTGATTTAGTGGTCGCCATTGCGGGCATGTTTTTATCCTGGTTTTTGGTGCATACTACTTTTAGCATGCGTTATGCGCACCTCTATTATGGCGACGATAAGGATGGTAATACAGAAAAAAAAGGCTCGGGACTGGAATTTCCCGGTGATGATGAGCCTGATTTTATCGATTTTGCTTATTTTTCATTTGTACTGGGCATGACTTTTCAGGTATCGGATGTAGAAATTTCAGACCGGAAGTTGAGGAGACTTTCGCTTTTACATAGTTTAATTGCGTTTATTTTTAATACCGTAATTGTGGCTTTAACCATCAATGCCATTGCAGGTTTGAGTAAATAAGCGATCCCCTCAATCCGTCATATCGACCGAAGTGCAACGGAGTGGAGAGATCTAGTGCGCACCCTTTTTTGTCATCCTGAACGTAGTGAAGAATCTTTAAAATCATCCAATACCATAATTTCTTTTTTGACCATCTGAGCGCATCCAAGTGGTTTCCCTAGCTGTCATGCAGAGGTACGAAGCATCTGTAACCTGTTAAGCACAACATTTTTTTTGAAAATGAACGATTCTGTTGATTTGGCGGTCTTCAGTCCCGCTTTTCGTTTGTAGTGCCGGCGTGAAGCTGGCAGCTACCACTTCAATCGGGTTTATTAACAATAGTTAGGCTCCTTTGGCACCTTGCTTGGAGCAGACCATTCATTATAAACCTGACAGCAGCGAACACGAAGTAAAGCGAATGGCAGGACTACAATTGCCAGGAACCACTGTACATTCATTTCCAAATTAATAGACGTTTCACCATCTCGACCGAAGTTCAACGGAGTGGGGGAAATTTAAAGCTACCCTTTTTTGTCATCCTGAACGCAGTAAAGGATCTTTAAAATCATCTAATACCATAATATCTTTTTTTGACACCACCTGAGCTCATCTGAGCGAACCGCTATTCCTCAATCCGTCAATCTCAGCCGGAATGCAACGGAGCAGAGAGAGCATTAGATAAATCCCTCTTTCATCCTAATTAGTATTTTTTTTACTTACGAATATTTTATCTATTTAATAATCAGTTAATTATATTTTTAAACTGATTTTTCAGTAATGTAACTTATTTTATAGTTGTAAAACTGAAAAATAAGTTATAGATTTGATTATGGAAGAATTAACCAAAGCAGAAGAGCGTATTATGCAGGTTTTATGGAAACTGCAAAAAGCATTTGTAAAAGACATTATCGATGAGCTGGATGACGAACCTAAACCTCCTTATAATACCATTTCATCAATCGTTAGGCTTTTGGAGAAGAAAGGTTACGTTAATTACAAAGCTTATGGTAAAACCTACGAGTATTTTCCGGCTATTAGTAAAGATGAATACGCCAAAACCACTTTCTCCAAATTATTCTCGGGCTATTTTGATAACTCTCCAGGCAGTCTTTTATCCTTCATGGTAAAAGAAGAAAAGCTGAGCGAAAAAGATATAGAAGAAATTCAAAAAATCATTAACCAAAATTCAAAGTCATGATTTTAATCTACCTGTTAAAGGTTTCTGCCTGTACGCTGATATTTTTTGCGGTTTATCAATTTTTATTAGCCAAACTCACTTTTTTTAACCTTAACCGTGCTTATTTATTATTGATGCTGGTGGTGAGTTTTAGTATTCCGGCCGTTACTATCGAAAGTCGGCATGAAGTGGTGGCAGCCAATCAGGAGATTCCATTAAAAGTAAAATACAGTGACAATGGTTTGGTAGAGCAGGACAATGAGGGTGGAAGAAATGTAGTAAACAGCAGCATAAACCGGGAAAAATTGCTCGCGTATGGTTATTTCTTCGTTTTAATCGCTCTTGTATTCAGGATGCTTTTTATGGTTGCGCGCATTCAGGTCCAATTGCGAAAACATGTTGTAAATAAAGATGGTGCAGTTATTTTGGTCGACGAGAAATCAGCCATAAAAAACTGTACTTTTTTTAACCGGATAATTGTCGATTCTTCGCTGAAAACTGACCAAAGGAACCTGGTTATCAAGCACGAATCAGTACATGTGGGGCAATTGCATGCCGTTGATAAACTTTTGGTGAATTTAATAACCGCTATACTTTGGTTTAACCCGATTATTTATTTCTGGCGTAACGCAATCGATCATAACCACGAATTTTTGGCCGATCGGGAAACAACCCGGTTTGCTGATAAAAAAGCGTATGCTTCACTGCTTTTAAACCTGGCCATGCCTGCTAAAACTTTAGTGGTAAATAGTTTCAGTAAACTTCCATTAAAAAACAGAATTATGATGTTGTACAAACAACCAAATGTAAAGTTTCAAAAGCTTGTTTATCTGGCCATTCTTCCTGTGCTAATGATTTGCTGTATGGCATTTGTAAACCGTAAAGAAGTGTTGGTAGAGAAAACGTTAATTCAGAATTTATCCTCTGTGGAGGCGCCCGAAAAGCCTGATGTGCATACCCGGAAATACTTAAACAGCAATACCAAAGTGAACGTAAATGCAAGTTCTGCTTTTAAAGAAGCAGACCCGGTATTGATTATTGATGCCGGGCATGGTGGTAAAGATGATGCCTCAACTGCGTTTGACGGACAAAAAGAAAAGGACCTTAACTTAAGAGCCGTAAAAATACTGGCCGAAGAAGCCGTTAAAAGAGGGATAAAAATAGTATTAACCAGAAAAGACGACGAGTATTTAACCTTAAGTGAGCGTTTACCAAAGCAAGAGGCTACAGCATTTATTTCCATCCACCATAATGTAACGCAGCCAAATGAAGCAGCACCCTTTGGTGGGATAGAAGTTTATGTTTCTAAACTTAATCCAAAGATCAGTACTAATGAAGCGCTTGGTAGCGGTATTTTAAATAAACTAAGGCAGTTAAAAGATTTTGCAGTAAGGGATTCCTTAAAAAACGGAAATCTTTTTCTATTAAGAGAATCTAATGTGCCAGCCATTGTAATTGAAATGGGAAATATTTCGGATGCGAAAACACTGGGTTACATCAGTCAGGAAAAAAATATCCGTAAAATTTCCAACCTGATTCTGGATGGCTTTGTGCAATTCTCAAAACGCGGAAGCTAATTAATTAAAATTATGGAAGGATTAACTTACCTGCTTAAAGTTACCGCCTGTACGGCATTGTTTTTTGGTTTTTATATGTTGTTTTTAAAAAAGCTAACTTTCTTTAAAATCAACCGCTTTTACCTGTTGGGTACTTTGTTGCTGAGTTTTATCATTCCGGTTTTGCAATTTGAAATTAAACGGGAAATAGTGGCAACAGATACCGAAGTTTCGGCCAATGTACCCGAAATAAAGCCAGTTTCTACAGATCCTGTACAACTTATTCAACCCATTATGGTTGAATATCAGCCAGAAGTAAGCCCTAAAATTGACTGGATGATGCTGATGTATGGCGTTTATGGCATTACGGCTTCGCTATTGCTGCTGGTTTGCTTATGGAGTTTGTTTAAATTACTAAAATATACCGGTAAGTACACCAAAAATGGAGATGGCTTAAAGTTGATCAATAAAAATGAAGGTTTTACCAACTGCTCTTTTTTTAATTACGTTTTTATTGATGAAAAGGCTTTAAGCAATACCGATTTAACAGTGCTGCTTAAACATGAGCAGGTGCATGCCAGGCAATTCCACTCTGTAGATAAGATAATGCTGATGGTTTTTAAATCAATTTTATGGTTTAATCCCATTATTTACCTGTACGATAAAGCTTTAGAACAAGTGCACGAATACGAAGCTGACGAAATGACTTCAGCGGATTTGGGTAATCAGGCTTATGCCAGCCTCTTGTTAAAACTGGCGATAACCAAAAGCAATATGCCACTGATCCACAATTTTGTGAAAAGCCCGGTTAAAGACCGCATTAAAATGTTGTTTAATTCCAAATCTAAGAATATGAAAAAGTTAGTTTATTTATTGGTGTTACCCGTTGCTTTGAGCCTGGTTTGGATGTTTGCTGTACAGGTAGTTTATGCACAACATATAAAAGCAGAAAACAAGCCTTCTCCCGATTTTTATAAAGGAATATTGAAAGGAAAAGTTATTGATATTAAAAAAGAAGCTATAGATATTTATACATTCTATTTATTATCGGATGGGAAGGTTTATCCGGTTGAAGCCACTACTTTTAAAGAAAAAATTAAAGTTGGCGATGAACTGATTGCTTATTTATCAGGTAGCGGCTTTAATATGAAAAAATTGGATAAAGACGGTAAAGTTATTGCAGAAACCAACGGGCCGATCTATAATGCAACAAAAGTGACTACTTTAACTGGACGCTTAATTTATGAGCAAAAAATAGAAAAGCATGCTTTTTTGTACGAAGCGAATAAGGCCCGTTCTGCATCATCTCAAATTAGATCCATACAAAAAGATGGTGATAATAAGATTCAAAAGATTGTTTTGAATGATGGTGTCTTCACGATTAGCCTAAACCTTAAAGCCCAAAATATAAAGGATCATAACTTTAAAGCAGGCGACCGGGTATTGGTAAAATTTATCGGCGAAAAGCTGGTGGCAAAAAATACCTACGCAACTGATAAAATGATTGTGCTTTATTCTGAACAAAAAAAATATCTGATCAAAAATGAAGCGCTTTACAATCGTTTTTATTTAACTGATGGTAAACAGAAAGTTGGTTTGGTAAAAAATGAACCGGCTATCGTTACGGACATCATTAAACCTAGAATCATTTCATATACTAAAATGCGGGGTGATGTAAGGAATAACATTTCTTATCTTGAAAATGCAGTGATGGACGTTATAAATAACAGATTAGAAGCAGAATATGTAGAGTTTGATCAGGCCAATAATAAATTAATCGCCAAAAATGCAACTCTTAAAACTTCGGATGGGAAAGGACAAATCAAATCAAAACTATTCACTTTCGACCTCAATAAAGGGAGTTACAGCGCAGAAAATGCTGAAGGGAATGTAGGAGCCAGCACACGAGATGCTGAGCATGAGAAGTCTTTTTTAGCAATGCTAAATAATAAGGTAGAATATGTTGCCAAAGATTCGGTTAAAATAAGTAAAGACAGGCTTATCATATCTTTATTTGGAAATGCAAATCTGTACTATGATAAGATAAAGTTATCGGGATCTAGGATTGTTTACAATAAAAAAAATAATACGATACTTGTAAATGATGCAACAATGGGCTCGGGAGATAATAAAGTGAAGGCGGATAGCTTATTTTTTGATTTAAAAACCCAAAAGGCTAAATTATACGGAGCAGATTTAAACCGCTAAATGTTCAGATCTCTTTTCTTCCTGATTGCATTTTTTTCTGTCTTATCATCACAGGGCCAATTTCAGCTTTCGGGCAAGGTAACCGGTCAGGAGTTTAAAACGTTGCCATTTGTTACGGTGAAAATTTCTGGGCCTCAAAATAAAATATTTTATACCCAAACCGACAGTACAGGCACTTACCAATTTAAACTACTACCAGGTAAATATTCGGTTGTTTTTTCTGCAATTAATTTCGAAAGCATGAGCCAAATATTTACGCTAACAAAGGATACCATAATTCATATTCAGCTCAAGGGAAATCAACATCACCTTGCCGATGTTCAGGTGAGTGCTAAAAAAGCGTTGATTGAGAAAAAGATCGATCTGGCCGTTTTTAATGTAGAAAACAGTATTTCTGCAATAGGAACCGATGCATTAGAACTACTCTCAAAAGTCCCTGGAGTACGGGTGTTGAACGATAAAGTTTCATTGGTGGGTAAAGGCCTGGCTAATGTGATGATTAATGATAAATTGGTGCCTTTATCGGCAGATGAGCTTTCGAATTATTTAAAGTCCATTTCCTCAGAAAATATCGCCAGAATTGAAGTCATTTCCAATCCGCCAGCCAGATATGATGCACAGGGAAATAATGGTTTAATTAATATTATACTCAAAAAAACTACATCAGAAGGTTTCAAAGGTTCGGTAAATTTAGCTGCAACCCAGGCAAGCTATTTCACTGCATCTGCTGGTGGAAATTTGAATTACCGGAAAAACAAAATCACACTTTCTTCAAATTTCAATATCAGAAAAGGATCGATTGTTCCTTTTGAGCAAAGTAATGTTTTTTATCCCGAGCAAACCTGGAATATTGTCAATAAAGACCGGAATTTTAGAACGGTCCCCAGTGGACAGATCGGAATGGATTATCAGGTTTCCAAAAAAACATTGCTGGGTTTATCGTATAATGGCGGACTGACAAATTTCCATTCTGAAGAAAATATTAAAACCAAAATTTATAATCAAAGCAATGGTTTAGATTCTGTATTGAATTCTGATGCGAATGCAAAAATTAAATCTCATTACCATTCGGCAAATATTTACTTAAAACAATCTCTGGATTCGACAGGAAAGCAACTCACTATTAATGGCGATTGGTTTACCTATAGAGATGATAAAGACAGATTTTTTAATAATACCAGTTATTTTCAAAACGGAATAACAATTCCGAATTCCTTTGCCGAATACCTCTCAACCAGTAAACAAAACATCGGTTTATATACTTTAAAAGCTGATGTAGATTTACCTTATAAAACTTTTAAATTATCTTTTGGTACCAAGCTGGGTTTTATCAAAAATCAGAGTGATCTTGCTTTTTACAAAGCACGTAATGAAGGATATGAAATAGATCCACAACAAAGCAATCTGTTTAGTTACAAAGAAAATACCCAGGCACTTTACGTTAATTTGAACAAAACAATTAAAAAATGGGATTTTCAGGCCGGATTAAGAGGTGAATATACACAGATTGATGGAATTTCAGTTAACGATCGGAATAAAGATAATTATTTGCTACTTTTCCCTACATTTTACGTGATCTATCATGCCAATGATAAAAATACTTTTTCTGTAAATTATGGCCGACGCATTAACCGGCCGGCTTATCGCAAACTGAATCCCTTTCGTTGGTACAGTAACCCGTTTTCCTATGCAGAAGGTAATCCTTTCTTAAAGCCTTCTTATAATGATAACATCGAGCTTTCTTATACCTATACTATATATACTGCCTCGTTGTTTTTTAGTAAAACTACAAATGGATTTAATGATGTTAATTTTATTGATGCTTCAACGAACATTCAGGCGATCAAACCGGTTAATTTTATAACTGCCTATCACTATCAATGGAATAATACCATTACGTTTAATGCGGTTAAAGGCTGGGAAAGTATCAATCAGCTTGATGTTTTTTATACGGCATCAAATTCGGGCATCGCCCAAACCGTAAGTAGCCTGAACGGATTTGGTGCTTATTTTTCTACGCTTAACCAGTTTGTGTTTAATCAATCAAAAACCATTTTAGGCGAAGCTAGTTTCTGGTATCAATTGCCTTCGGTTGATGGGCTGAACCAGAATAAAAGTCAGTATAATCTTGATCTGGGGATTAAAACCTTATTACTCCATAAAAAAATACAATTGGCAATTACTGCCAGCGATGTTTTTAAAACAAATCGATACCGTTATAACAGTTTAGTTAACAATATCAGGCAGGAATACAATAATTATTATGATATCCGCCAACTTCGGATTACTTTCCGCTATAATTTCGGTAATGAAAAAATTAAACAGCCGGATCGGAAGCCCGGTAATGAAGAGGAGCGGAAAAGGAGCAATTAGGAATGATGGAAAACGGATGATGTAAGATGGAATAGGGATGACTGTAGATAAAGAATCTTAACTGTGTTCAGAATGACAAACTTGGCTGAATGATTGTTAGCAAAGATTCTCGCGTTTTCTGTGCCTCCTATGCAATATATTATCTGTGTTGATCCGTGTGTATTTGTGGTTAAAGAATCTTCACTGCGTTTAGAATGACAAACTTGGCTGAATGATTGTTAGCAAAGATTCTCGCGTTTTCTGTGCCTCCTATGCAATATATTATCTGTGTTTATCCGTGTGTATTTGTGGTTAAAGATTCTTCACTGCGTTCAGAATGACAAACTTGGCAGAATGATTATTAGCAAAATATTCTCCGTGTTTCAGTGCCTCCGTGGCAATAACATTATATGTATATATCTGTGGTTAAGGATCCTTCGACTACGCTCAGGACGACTGAAAAGTTGGATGATAGAAATACTCCATCATCCTTTTTCCCTCTTACATCATCCATCCCTTCTAAAACGCTTCCGCTAAACTGATATAAAACCCTGCCTGGCGTTTTTCATTTGATAGTTTTTCGCCTATACCATAATCCAAGCGAACACTTAAACCTTTGGCCGGATCGAAAAAGTATCGACCACCTACACCAAAATTAGGTTTCAGCCCATCTCCATTAAACTGGCCGTTAGCAAATACTTTACCCGTACCGGCAAAAGCTACAATTCCAAAACGATTCATAAAACGGTAGCGGAGTTCGGCCTGAGCAGCCATCAGGTTTTCGTCGCGGTAGCGGCCACTGTAGTAGCCACGCATCATCTGGTCGTTGCCCAACTGCTGTAATAAATAAAACGGAGTGTTTTTGCTCTGAATAGTATAGTAGATTCCCTGCACACCTAAAACCACTTTTGGCGCCAGGCTAAAGAAACCACGAAGATCTAACTTAATCTGCGAACCATTAAAACTTTCACCTCCAAAAAAATCAGGAGCATATTGGTAGGTTGCACGACCGAAAAAACCTTTTGTTGGGTAATTGTTGCTGTTGCGGGTATCGTAACTCTGCGATGCACCAATCCAGGCTACCGAGCCACCGTCTTTATCTAAAATCTGCGGATTGGTACTGTAAATGCCTCCTGCTAACTTGTCGATAAAATGGTAATTCTCAAAACCTAATGAAATACCGGTGTAGGCTTTTGGCAGGGTATTCATTTCTGCGTCGAAAAGTGTTTTAAAAACCCTTTGGTCTAATTTGTCCTCGTCGATTTTTTTAGCGTTGTTACCAATACCATAAAAATTGAAGGGCTGGTTTTTGAAACGGATATCCCCGATAAAATGATATTTGTTTCCTTTCGTCCACATATCTCCCTTCAGCATAAAATTAGCTGTCTTTTTAGTAGAGTAGGTCGTGTTGAGTGCGAAATTGGAACTTCGGTTCAGTGTATCTTTACGATCGATATAAAATGAGTAAATGGCACCAACGCCAAATTCAAACCCGGTTTCCTGGCTATAGCCAAAAGCCGGAAGCGGCAAAAAACTGGCTTTACGGGTAGTATCTTTTTCGTTTGAGAGCATTTTCCTGATCAGTTTCATCTGTGCAAAAGCACTTCCCGAAACGAGCGCAAGTAAAATAATCAGATAATATTTTTTCATTGGCACAAAGAAAAGGAAATTTAATAATAGTTCATTAGTTAATGGTCATTTGTTCATTGGTGACAGCAATGCATATTGTTTAACCGGTTAACTGTGCCGGGCGATTGCTCATTCCCAAATTCCAAAAGTCATCGTTATTTAGAGCAGAGTGCAACGCAGCCGAGAAATCTTTCTAGATAAATCTTTCTCCCGAATATTCGGGACTGCGCTTCAGTCGGGATGACGATCACCAAGATTCGAAGCAATGCCAGCCGCCACCTAAACCGGATTGTAGGGGAAAGCCCGCAGGTGAGGCACGAGCCGAGGACTTGTACCAGAAAGCCGGACTATCTTTAATAAATGCTACTGCAGGTGCTTTTCAAATAAAAAGATCCGTCGACTACGCTCAGGATCACGATCGCTGAATGGAATTTACGTAGTTTAATTGACTAAGGGCTGCCAACTCTGGACTGTAGACTAACACAAACGCTTTTACGCTTTCACCTTTCGGCCTAAATGCCTATTTTTGCGGCAAACAATACAAAACGAAATGAGCAATACAAGAGGACCAATATCTCAGTTTATGGAGCGTAATTATCTCCATTTTAATGCTGCGGCAATGATGGATGCGGCTAAAGGATACGAAACGCATTTAGATGAGGGTGGTAAAATGATGATCACACTTGCCGGCGCAATGAGTACTGCAGAATTGGGTATTTCACTTGCAGAGATGATCCGCCAGGATAAAGTGTCTATTATTTCTTGTACAGGTGCCAACCTTGAAGAGGATATTATGAACCTGGTTGCACACTCACATTATAAACGTGTACCTAATTACCGCGATTTAAGTCCGCAGGATGAGTGGGATCTTTTAGAAAACCATTACAACCGCGTTACCGATACCTGTATCCCTGAAGAAGAGG
The DNA here is from genome assembly GCF_052045455.1 of Pedobacter sp. 22226. Taxonomy (NCBI): domain Bacteria; kingdom Pseudomonadati; phylum Bacteroidota; class Sphingobacteriia; order Sphingobacteriales; family Sphingobacteriaceae; genus Pedobacter; species Pedobacter sp. 22226. Next base: position 258,199 of record NZ_JBQEPB010000007.1, read on the forward strand.
CTTTCCGCCGTTTGCAAAAGCACATCCACAAAATCTGGATGGATGCCGAAGCTGCGGGCGAACGTTATTTTCCGCATGAGTTTATGTACAAAATGCTTTTAAGCGGCGATTTGGAGCAGTATTACGAAATCGACCCTAAAAATTCATGGATGTTGGCTGCGGCTGAAAAGAATTTGCCAATTGTGGTACCAGGATGGGAAGATTCTACCATGGGTAACATCTTTGCATCTTATGTAATGAAAAAAGAACTTACCGCAACTACAGTAAAAGGCGGTATTGAATATATGGGCTGGCTGGCCGATTGGTATATTGCAAACAGTGGGGGCAAAGGAATCGGTTTCTTCCAGATTGGTGGTGGTATTGCCGGCGATTTCCCGATCTGTGTGGTACCAATGTTATATCAGGATATGGAAATGGAGAATATTCCTTTCTGGAGCTACTTCTGCCAGATCTCTGATTCAACTACTTCTTACGGCTCGTATTCTGGTGCAGTGCCAAACGAAAAAATTACCTGGGGTAAACTGGATATTAATACGCCAAAGTTTATTGTAGAAAGTGATGCTACAATTGTTGCGCCGTTAATGTTTGCCTGGATATTAAAACAATAAACGTAACATTTTAATAAACCAAATTGGTTTCTGGTATGCCCATTTGAGATATCGTATCAAAAATGGGCATTTTTATGGCCTGAATGGCTTGAAACGACATTTGTTTAGAATGATTATAAATTGTATTTCCAGTCACTATTATGTCATGGGATTTATTAATAAGTTATACTTTTGTTCAAGTTTTGGTGGGGCTATCTGGGCTCAGGCATCAATTTCACAACAAAAAGTAAATTAAATAAGTATAAAGTGTTCATTATGAGAGATATCTCGATGATTTTAAAAAGCGTTTGGAAGTCGTTATTCGTATTTTCAGCAATTTCCGTAATAGCGGTTTCTACCGTAAATGCGCAGGATGCTAAAGAAGGAAGAACGCTTTTCAAAGCAAAATGTTCTTCGTGCCATGCGTTAGATCACAAAGTTGTTGGCCCGGCATTAGAAGGAGTAAGCGATCGTCACCCTGAAGCATTCCTGTTAAAATGGATTCCGAACAACGCGGCTATGATTGCTGCCGGAGATCCTGCAGCTGTTAAATTATTTAACGATAACGGTAAAGTACCAATGACTACTTTCCCTGAGTTAGATGAGACGAAAGTTAAAGATATCTTAGCCTACATTAAAGAAGGTGAGCCAAAACCAACTGGCGATGCTGCTGCAGCTGCTGCTCCAAAAGATGATTCTACTTCAGGTTTATCAATTGCGGGTATCGTAGCTATTGTAGTATTAGCTATCGTAATCCTGGTAATCTTAGGTCGTGCCTCTAAATTGTTAGAGCGTTTGATTCTGCAGAAACAAGGTATCGAGATCGAAGAAGATGTGCCATTAAAAGTTGGTGTGCGCAAAATGTTCAAAAACAAGAAGTTCGTAATGTTCTTTATCTTGTGTCTGATCATCTGTTTAGGTTCATTCGGTTGGATGGGCATGTGGAATACTGGTGTTCATACCGGTTACCAGCCAGTTCAGCCAATTAAATTCTCACACGAGTTGCACGCTGGTATTAATCAGATCGATTGTCAGTATTGCCACAACGGAGCATTTAAATCTAAAAATGCAACCATCCCTTCATTAAATGTTTGTATGAACTGCCACAAGGCTGTACAGGCAAGAGATAAATATGATGGTGAGATTTCTCCTGAGATCAAAAAAATCTACAGTGCTTTAGGTTACGATCCTGAAACACAGAAATACGACGAAAGCAAATCAAAACCAATGGAATGGGTACGTGTACACAATCTGCCTGATTTTGCTTACTTCAATCACTCTCAGCACGTAGTTGTTGCAGAAGATGCAATCCGTAAAGCAAAAGGATTACAACCAAATGAGCCTGTGTGTTTCGCTTGTCACGGTCCGGTTAATACCATGGAAGAAATTTATCAATATTCTCCGTTAACCATGAAATGGTGTATTAACTGCCATAAAGAAACAGATATTTCTGGTCAGAAAAACAATGCTTTCTACGCTAAGGTTATCGAAGCGCACGAGAAAATTAAAAAAGGCGAGAAAATCACACCAGCGTTATTGGGTGGTTTAGAGTGTGGTAAGTGCCACTATTAATAGATTAGAGTTTAGTAAGAACGTTCGATAAACAGTAATATAGCTTAAATGGAAAGCAATAAAAAATACTGGAAAGGCTTAGAGGAGTATAACAATACACCCGATTTTGTTAAGAATAACAAAAACGAATTCGCCGAGCCACTTCCAATAGAAGATGTTTTAAATGAAGCAGGGTTAAGTACCGTTACCCCCCGCCGCGACTTTTTAAAGGCGTTAGGTTTTGGTTTAGGTGCGGTTACATTAGCTGCCTGCCAAAGTACACCGTTAAAAAAATCAATTCCTTATCTGGTAAAACCTGAAGAAGTAACTCCGGGTATTCCTAACTTCTATACTTCAAGCTTCAATGGCCAGAGTATTTTAGTTAAAACAAGAGAAGGCCGCCCGATTAAAATTGAACCAAACCCAAATGCGGGTCAGTTTAACTGCGGTACAGATGCAAGAGCGCAAGCTTCTGTATTGGATTTATACGATGTATCTAAACTAAAAGCACCTGCAACTGTAAAAGGCGGACAGGTTGAAGAAACTACCTGGGCAAAAATCGACAGCTTTGTAAAAGGTGAGCTGGCAAAAGCACAAGCTGGTGGAAAGAAAATCCGTATTGTAGCATCAACAGTAAACAGTCCGTCAACCAATGCAGTAATTGCACAGTTTGTGACTAAATATCCTGCTGCTAAACTGGTACAATATGATGCTGTTTCTTATACCGGTATTATCCAGGCCAATCAGAACAGTTTCGGTAAAGCAGTTTTACCAAAATATAACTTTGATAAGGCTGACTTAATTGTAAGTTTCAGCGCCGATTTCTTAGGTACGTGGATCAGTGGCGAAGAATTTACTTCACAATACACTGCTAACCGTAACTATAAATCGTTAGAAAATAAAAAAATGAGCCGCCACATTCAGTTCGAAAGTGGAATGAGCTTAACTGGTACCAATGCAGATACCCGTGTTCCGGTTAAATTATCGGAAGAAGGTCCTGCGTTAATTGCTTTATACAATGCAATTACCGGTGCTGCTTTACCTGGCGGAACATTGGGTAACAACACCACTGCCGATAAAGTAATTAAATTAGCTGCTAAAGAATTATTGCAAAATAAAGGTAAAGGCCTTGTAGTTTGCGGTTCGAACGATGTTTCTACTCAGATTTTGGTAAATGCCATTAACGCCGCTATCGGTAGTTATGGTACTACCATCGATTTAGATAACCCTTGTTATTTATATGCAGGTAACGATGCCGAATTTAACGGTTTTGTTGCCGAAATGAGCCGTGGCGAAGTTGGTGCTGTTTTATTCTTAAACAGTAACCCTGCTTACGATGCAGCAAATGCAAAAGCATTTACTGATGCACTGGCTAAAGTACCTGCAAAGATTTCATTCTCAGACCGTGCTGATGAAACAGCAACGCTTTGTGATGCAATCGCTATTAACCACAACTATTTAGAATCATGGGGTGATGCAAATGCTTACGAAGGATATTATTCTATCGTACAGCCAACCATCAATCCGGTTTTCAACAGCCGTCAGGCAGAAGAAAGTTTATTAACATGGGCTGATGCTCCTGTTAAAGATTACTATCAGTTTGTACGCAGCAACTGGGAGGCTAAAATGCTTCCTGCAATTGGCTTAAAATGGAACGACATTTTAGAGAAGGGTGTAGTTTCTGCAACAGCTAAAACTCCTGCAGCTTATAGCTTCACTTTATCATTAAATGCCGTTGCTACTTCGATTATCAATAGCAGCAAAGCTTTAGCTAAAGGTGGCGATCAGTTAGAATTACAGGTTTACGAAAACGTACCGATGCGTGATGGTAAAAATGCCAACAACGCATTCTTACAGGAATTACCTGATCCGGTATCTAAAGTAACCTGGGATAACTTTGTTGCCCTTGCACCTAAAACTGCAGAGAAATTAAAAGTTAAAGAATTTGATGTTGTATCTGTTAAAGGAAGCAACGGATATTCAGTAGATCTTCCGGTGTTAATCCAGCCAGGACAAGCACAGGGAACTGCATCTATTGCAGTAGGTTATGGCCGTGCCAAAGCAGGTAAAGCTGGTAACAATGTGGGTAAAAATGCTTTCCCTTTCGTTACTTTCGTAAACGGAACCATGCAATATGCTACAAACGTAACCATTACCCCAACAGGCGGTTACTATGAGCTTGCACAAACACAAACTCACCACTCTTTCGAGGGCCGTGCAGTGATTAAAGAAGCTACTTTTAAAGAGTACTTAAAAAATCCAGGTGCTGGTAACGAAAAAGGCGAGCATAAAGATTACGATCTTTGGGATCAATACGAAAAACCAGGTAACAACTGGGTAATGGCAATCGATTTGAATGCCTGTACAGGTTGTGGTTCTTGTATTGTTGCCTGTAACGTAGAAAACAATATTCCTGTTGTAGGCCGTGATGAGGTTCGCCGTCGCCGCGAAATGCACTGGATCCGTATCGACCGTTACTATAGCTACGAAACACCAACGGGTGATGTAACCAAAGAAAAAGAAATTGCCAAGTTAGAAGACTTAGATCATGTTTCTGTAGTTCACCAGCCAATGTTGTGCCAGCACTGTGATCACGCACCTTGCGAAACCGTTTGTCCGGTATTGGCTACGGTACACTCAAGTGATGGTTTAAACCACATGGCTTACAACCGTTGCGTAGGTACACGTTATTGTGCAAACAACTGTCCGTACAAAGTTCGTCGTTTCAACTGGTTCAATTACTGGAACGATTCTCGTTTCGATAACTATTTAAATAACGAGTTTACCCAATTGGTTTTAAACCCTGATGTAACTACACGTTCACGTGGTGTTATGGAGAAATGCTCAATGTGTATCCAACGCATACAAGGTGGTAAATTACAGGCTAAAATGGAAAAACGTCCATTAAAAGATGGCGATATTAAAATGGCTTGTCAAGAAGCTTGTTCAGCAAATGCAATCATATTTGGTGATTCAAACGATCCTAATTCAGAGGTTTCAAAAGCATTACGTTCTGAGCGTATCTACTACGTATTAGAAGAAATCAATGTGAAACCAGGTATCGGATATATGACTAAGATTAGAAATACAGATACAAAAGTACAAGCGTAAGCTTTAGCATAAAGAAAATACAAATTATGTCAGGACATAACGAATCAATACTTAGAGAACCATTAATTACCGGCGATAATATCACGTATGCTAAAATTACGGATGATATTCTGATGCCGGTAGAAAATAAGCCAAACAAAGCCTGGTGGATTGGTTTCACCTTTGCTTCATTAGGCGCTTTACTTTGGGTGGTTGCGGTAAGCTACACCTTCTGGAATGGTATCGGCTCTTGGGGCTTAAATAAAACAGTAGGTTGGGCTTGGGATATCACCGGTTTCGTATGGTGGGTAGGTATCGGTCACGCCGGAACACTAATTTCGGCAGTACTATTACTTTTCCGTCAGAACTGGCGTAACTCCATCAACCGTTCGGCAGAGGCGATGACGATTTTCGCCGTAATCTGTGCCGCAACTTACGTAGTATCACACATGGGCCGTCCATGGTTAGCTTATTGGGTATTACCTTTGCCAAACCAGTTCGGTTCACTTTGGGTAAACTTTAACTCACCATTGGTGTGGGATATGTTTGCAATCTCTACCTACTTCTCTGTATCATTATTATTCTGGTACACAGGTTTATTGCCAGATATTGCTACCATCCGCGACCGTGCAGTGGGCACACGTAGAAAAATCTATTCTATCTTCTCTTTTGGATGGAGTGGAAGTGTTAAAACATGGCAACGTTTCGAAGCGGTGTCGTTAATCTTAGCCGGTATCTCTACACCACTTGTACTTTCGGTACACACCATTGTATCAATGGACTTTGCAACATCGGTAATTCCGGGATGGCACACTACCATCTTCCCTCCATACTTCGTGGCGGGTGCGATTTTCTCAGGCTTTGCGATGGTATTAACCTTATTATTGGTTGCACGTAAAGTATTGGGTTTAGAGAACTATATCACCATGTTCCACATCGAGTCGATGAACAAAATCATCATCTTAACCGGATCAATCGTAGGTGTGGCTTATTTAACTGAGTTTTTCATCGCATGGTATTCAGGTTCTGAATATGAATCGTATGCATTCGTTAACCGTTCAACCGGTCCGTACTGGTGGGCATACTGGATGATGATGACTTGTAACGTAATCTCTCCACAGTTATTATGGTTTAAGAAAATCCGTTTAAGCATTCGTGCTACCTGGATCCTTTCTATCGTAGTAAACATTGGTATGTGGTTCGAGCGTTTCGTAATTATCGTTACTTCATTACACCGCGATTATATTCCTTCAAGCTGGGCAATGTTCTATCCAACCTGGGTTGATATCAGTGTATTCGTAGGTTCAATTGGTCTGTTCTTTACTTTATTCTTATTATTCTTAAGGGTATTGCCATCAATCGCTATCGCAGAGGTTAAATTATTATTGAAATCTGCAAGTGAGCAAGCTAAAATGAAACAGATTAAAGAAGGACATGAGAATAAAGAATATGTAGCTGAGTACATAGAGTCTTTAGAAAAATTTGATAGTGTTAAACAAGAAGATTACGCAAAAATATAACAATGAGTGATATCAAATATATTTTAGGCAGCTTTGGCGATCCTGATGAAATGATGCACGGCATCGAAAAACTTCAGGAAAATAACATCAGCATTTATGATGTATATACTCCAATGCCTATACACGGAATAGAAGCCAAATTAGGAATTAAAAGATCTAGAATCGATATCGCAGCTTTTTGCTTTGGTATTACCGGTACTTGCTGTGCATTCGCTTTGATTTATTTCTGCGCAGTAATCGATTGGAGAGTAAACATAGGTGGTAAACCATCATTCGCATTGCCGGATTTTATTCCGATAATGTTCGAGCTTACAGTATTGTTCTGTGCTTTTGGTATGGTGTTAACTTATTATGCATCAACACACTTATTTCCGGGAAGAGCACCACGTGTGATGGATTTAAGGGCTACTGATGACCGCTTTGTAATTGCAGTTGATGCAAAAGACAATGCAGCGCACACTGTAATTGATGGATTATTAAAAGATGCAGGTGCTTTAGAAGTAAAGTATAATGAAAGGAAGTACATTAGCTATGAATAAGAATAAATTTGTTTACACGGCGTTTTTAGCTATCGCTTTTGCAGCTACCTTTTCTGCTTGTAAAGATAAGCGCAGTACTGGCTTGGAATATGCCAGAAACATGTATGATCCGATTGCTTACAATCCGGATCAGCCAAACAAGAATTTTAAAGATGGTAAAACTGCACAGTTGCCACCTGCACATACCAAACCGGTAGGTTTTACTGAGTATGACGAGTTTCCTAATACAAAAGAAGGATACGAAGCAGCAGGTGTGAGCATGGTTAATCCTTTACCTGTTGATACTATCAATTTAGCACAGGGACAACACCTGTTCAAAGTTTTCTGTAGCCCTTGCCACGGAGAAAAAGGCGATGGACAAGGACACCTGGTTAAAATTGAGAAATTTAGTGGTGTACCTTCGTACTTCTCAGGAAGTTCATCAAGAGGTGGAGAAATGAAAGCGCTTACCGCCGGTAAAATCTACCACACCATTACATACGGTGTAAATAACATGGGTTCGCATGCTTCACAAATCACACCAACAGATCGTTGGAAAGTGGTGATGTATGTTCAGGAATTACAAAAACAACAATAAGTAAAGCAGAATATAAATGGGAACTCACAATATTAATTTTAGTGAACAGTTTGAGTTTACAGGTAAAGTAAAAACATTAAGCATAGTTGGTATCGTTTTAGGTGCTGCTGCTATCGCTTTCGGTTTCTTAGCTGGTGATAAAGTGATGCACGAGCGTACTTTTGCTAACCTGTTGCTTATGGCATATTACTTTGCATGCGTATGTATGTCGGGTACATTTTTCCTTGCTGTTCAATATGTAGCTCAAGCGGGTTGGTCTGCATCAATTTTACGTGTACCACAAGCTATGGCAAAAACATTGCCTATAGCAGCTGTAATACTTATTGTAGTTATTTCAGCTGGTTTGTACTCACACAATTTATATCACCACTGGCATGCTGAGGGATTAACTGATCCGAACAGCCCGAATTACGATTCATTAATTGCCGGTAAATCAGTGTTCCTGAATGTGCCTTTCTTTTTAGGTCGTCAGGTGGTGTTTTTAGGTGTTTATAGTATCTTTTCTACCTTGTTTGTTAAATTTTCTTACAATGAAGATTTAGCAGGTGGTTTAAATTCTTACAGAAAAAGCTTTAAAAATGCTTGTATCTTCCTGGTAATATACGGTTTTACAACACCTGTATTTGCTTTCGATACCATCATGTCATTAGAAGCACACTGGTTCTCAACCATGTTCGGTTGGTATAACTTCGCAGCAATGTGGGTAAGCAGTTTAGCTACTATCGCGATCATCATTATCTTATTAAGAAGAGCAGGTTACATGCAATGGGTTAACAACAGCCACTTGCATAACTTAGGCCAGTTTATCTTTGGTTTCTCTATCTTCTGGACTTATGTATGGTTTGCACAGTTCTTATTAATCTACTATGCAAACATGCCTGAGGAAACAGTATATTTCTATAAACGCTTTGAATATTACAAATTCTGGTTTTTCTTAAACCTTGCCATGAATTTCTTAGCGCCGGTATTATTGTTAATGGACAGAGATAACAAAAGAACAGACGCTAAATTATTATTCGTTGCCATCGTGGTATTGTTAGGTCACTGGGTAGATTATTACCAGATGATTATGCCAGGAGCGGTAGAAGATGGACATAATGGTTTTGGTATTGTTGAAATTGGTACTGCAATAGGTTTCGTAGGATTGTTTACCTTTACGGTTTTAACAGCATTAAGCAAAAAACCTTTAATTGCAAAGAATCACCCATTATTACAGGAAAGTTTGCATCATCAGCTATAGTGGTGATAGGATAGAGCAAATATTTAATTATTATTATAATTAGCAGTACAGCGTACTACTTTTAAGAAAATGAGTTTAAGAAAGTTTATAACGAATAAAACGACCGCAGCTTTAGCAGTATTGATTACTGCTTTTGCCAACACTAGCGTATTTGCGCAAGATGCAGCAGCAGGTGCTGCCGCGGCACCGAAAGTTGATATGGGCGAGGTTTATAAATCTGTAATATTTTATATTCTGGTTTTCCTTGCCGTATGCTTATTCATTGCAATTATTGGTAAAGCAATAAGGGTATATGAATTAAGCCGCGAAGCACAGGGTAAAGCTGTGGGTATTAACTGGAACAGGATCCATGCGAGTTTATTTGCCCTGTTTTTAGTGATCGGTTTATATGGTGTATATTGGGAATACACGGTGCATGGCGCCATGTTACTTCCAGCTGCAGCATCAGAACACGGAAAGAAAATTGATGAAATGTTTAACTTAACGTTAATCATTACCACAATCGTATTTGTGGCTACACACATCCTGTTATTCGGATTTTCTTATATCTATAAATACTCAGCTAAAAGAAAAGCTTACTACTATCCACATAACAATACAATCGAAAAAATCTGGACAATCGTTCCTGCTTTAGTATTAACCGTATTGGTATTAATGGGTTTCTTAACCTGGAGATCAATTTTCTTCAAAGTGGAAGATCCTAAAAATAAGCCACTGCAGATCGAAGTTACTTCAGAGCAGTTTAAATGGTCTATCCGTTACCCTGGAGCCGATGGTGTAGTTGGTAACAAAAACTACAAATTAACTACAGCTACCAACCCGTTGGGTATCGATTTTAAAGATTTGAACTCTCGTGATGATGAGATGGCTGATGAAATGGTAATCCCTGTTGGAAAACCAGTAAAATTAATTTTAACCAGTAAAGATGTAATTCACAGTTTTTACATGCCACATTTCAGGGTACAGTTAAATACCGTACCGGGTATGAGGGTTTTCTTTGAGTTTACGCCTACAAAAACTACTGCCGAAATGCAGCAGGAAACTAACGATCCTAACTTTAAGTACCTTTTCTTCTGTGCTAAAATCTGTGGATCTGGTCACTACAACATGCAGAAAGTAGTACGTGTAGTTTCTGAAGCCGAGTACAAAACCTGGCTTGCTGAGCAGAAAACATACTTAAACGACGATTTAAGAAAACAATTTAATTTGCCAGTGGCACCTGCGCCTGCAAAAGCAGCAGCAGATTCAACAGCTACAGATTCAGCAGCTGTTAAAACTAACCAAATGGCTTTAAATAAATAATATTAAGCAGGAGCGAACGAATTATGTCAACAATAGCATTACACGACGAACACAATCACGATCACACTGATCATGGGCATCATAAAGAGACTTTGATTTCAAAGTATATCTTTAGTATGGATCATAAAATGATTGCTAAGCAATTTTTGATTACCGGTATTATTATGGCGGTAATTGCAATGGGCTTATCAATTTTATTCCGTATTCAATTGGCATGGCCAGATAAAAACTTCCCGTTCTTAGAAACATTTTTAGGTAAATGGGCAGAAGGTGGCCGTATCAAACCCGATTTTTACCTGGCTTTGGTAACCATTCACGGTACCATCATGGTATTCTTTGTATTAACCGCTGGTTTAAGTGGTACCTTTAGTAACTTACTGATTCCACTTCAAATTGGTGCAAGGGATATGGCTTCGCCATTCCTGAACATGCTTTCATACTGGTTCTTCTTTATGGCCTGTGTGATCATGATGTCATCATTCTTTATCCAAACAGGTCCGGCATCTGGTGGTTGGACGGTTTATCCGCCGCTATCTGTTGTTGCCAAGGCCATGCCGGGTTCAGGAATGGGTATGACTTTATGGTTAATAAGTATGGTACTTTTCGTAGCATCATCTTTAATGGGTGGTATCAACTATGTAAGTACAATCTTAAACATGCGTACAAAAGGTATGGACCTTTGGAAAATGCCGTTAACCATCTGGGCTTTCTTTTTGACTGCTATTTTAGGTATCTTATCATTCCCTGTTCTTGTAGCGGGTGTGGTATTAATGGTATTCGACCGTAGCTTCGGAACAAGTTTCTACTTATCAGATATCGTAATGGGTACTGATATTTTACCAAACGAAGGTGGTTCTCCAATTTTATGGCAACACTTATTCTGGTTCTTAGGTCACCCTGAGGTATATATCGTAATTATGCCTGCATTGGGTATCTCATCTGAGGTTATCTCTGTAAACTCGCGTAAACCAATCTTCGGTTACCATGCAATGGTTTACTCTTTAATTGGTATTACCGTATTATCATTCATCGTTTGGGGTCACCACATGTTTGTTACGGGTATGAACCCGTTGTTAGGTGGTGTGTTTATGATTACAACGTTAATCATTGCAGTACCATCAGCAGTAAAAACATTTAACTATTTAGCTACATTATGGCGTGGTAACATCCGTTTCACTCCGGCAATGTTATTCGCTATCGGTTTGGTTTCATTCTTTATCTCTGGTGGTTTAACCGGTATCTTTTTAGGAAACGCATCTTTGGATATTAACTTACACGATACTTACTTTGTTGTTGCCCACTTCCACCTTGTAATGGGGTCTGCAGCAATCTTCGGTATGCTTGCAGGTGTTTATCACTGGTTCCCAAAAATGTTCGGTAAAATGATGAACGCTAAACTAGGATACTTACACTTCTGGTTAACTTTCATCGCGGCTTACCTGGTATTCTTCCCGCTTCACTTCTTAGGTTTAGATGGTGTACCACGTCGTTACTATGCATTTACCGAATTTGAGTTTATGAAAAAATGGTTAACTGTTAACGTGTTTGTAACATGGGCAGCTATTATGGCCGCGCTTGCTCAGGTAGCGTTCTTGTTTAACTTCTTCTACTCAATCTTTAAAGGAAAAGTTGCACCTCAAAATCCTTGGGAATCTAATACATTAGAATGGACTGCACCTGTTGAGCACCTGCACGGTAACTGGCCGGGAGAAATCCCAACAGTTTACAGATGGCCATATGATTATAGCAAACCTGGTCATGATGCAGACTTTATTCCTCAAACTGTTCCTTTCTCTCAAACCATGAGTTCTAACTTACCTCACGATTTTGAAGGAAATGCAGAAGCAGAGAAAATTCAGCAAGACTGGGAATTAGCTAATCCAGTTGCAGAAAATAAAGGCTAGTTTAAGCTTAAAATAAAAATTTTAAAAGGGGTATCTGATTAAGTTTCTGCTTATCCGGATACCCTTTTCATCTTAATAGATATATGGTCAGTAGATCAGAACAACGTTTCATTAGAATTAATCTTATAACCATTATAGTTACGCTATTGGTTATACTTGCCGGCGGTATCGTACGAAGTACCGGATCAGGCATGGGCTGTCCGGATTGGCCTAAATGTTTCGACCGTTATATCCCACCAACCGATGTATCTCAGCTTCCTGCCAATTATAAAGAGAAATATGTGGCAGGCAGGTTGAAAAAGAATGAAAAATTTGCCAAATACCTGGAGAGCATGGGTAAAGTAGCTCTTGCTGATAGTATCAGGCACGATAAGAGCATTACCATCCCCGAAGAATTTAATCCAGCTAAAACCTGGACGGAGTATTTAAATAGATTGGCTGGAGTAGCTGCAGGAATATTTTTGTTTTTAACTGTTGTTTACTCTTTTACCTACCGTAAAACGGCAAAGCGGATAATCGTACTAAGTATTCTTAACCTGTTTGTAGTAGGATATCAGGGCTGGTTAGGATCCATCGTAGTATCAACCAACCTGGCCCAATGGGTGGTAACTGTACACATGCTTTTAGCACTTGTTATTTTAGCGATATCCATTTACACCTATAACTACGCGAAACAGCTTAATAAAGCGCCTTCTGTAATTATGTACCGGATACTCTGGCTGAAAGGATTTTTGTTCTTTACGCTGGTGATCAGCATTATCCAGATTGTTTTAGGAACGGATGTCAGGGAAGCGGTAGATGTAATTGCAAAAGCACTTGCTTATGGCAGTAAGGCAACGTGGATTTCGAAGGTTGGATCAGTATTTTCTTATCACCGCGATCTGGCCATTCTGGTAATAGTGACCAATGCCATTGTTTATAAAATGGTTATCGACCGTTTTAGCGGTAAAGCGGCACCATTATTAACCGCACGATTTATATTAATTACGCTCCTGATTCAGTTATTAAGTGGTTTTGCACTAGCTTATATTGCTTTTCCACCTGCAGCGCAGGCAGTACATATTCTGTTCTCAACGCTGTTATTTAGTTTACAGTTTTATCTGTACCTGTTGGTTTACCGTACAAGTACCTATAAACAATAATATTTAAGGAAATTGAAACAATATCTTTCAGATTTTTCTAAACTTATCAAATTCAGGCTATCGTTTACGGTAGTGTTTTCGGCGTCGATTTCTTTTCTGATCGGGCAGAAAATGCAGGTTGGGAGAGGCCATATCCCTAATATTGATTGGGGTAACTGGTTGATTCTGATTGCTGGTGGATTTTTAGTTACAGCAGCAGCAAACTGTTTTAACGAGATCATAGAAAAAGATCTGGATAAATTAATGTCGCGTACAAAGGACCGACCAATGCCTGCTGGCAGAATGACCACCGGACAAGGATTAATTCTTGGTGTATTTATGGCATTTTTAGGTACCTGGTTATTGGGTAAATTAAACCTTGAGACCGGTTTGCTATCGGTATTTTCAATTTTGTTATATGCTTTTGCCTATACACCTTTGAAAAGAAAATCACCGATTGCTGTTTTTGTGGGAGCAATACCAGGCGCATTACCACCACTTATCGGCTACTTAGCTGCTTTTGGTAGCTTAAAGGCAGAAATGTTTCACGAAATTGATTATTACATCGCGGGTATCTTATTTTTAATTCAGTTTGTATGGCAATTTCCTCATTTTTGGGCCATTGCCTGGGTGCTGGATGATGATTACAAAAAAGCTGGCTTTAGGTTATTGCCTACTAAGAAAAGAGATAAGACGACAGCTTTGCTTACTTTTTTAAGTACTTTGATATTAATTCCAGTGAGTTTATTGCCAACCATTTATGGTTTTGGCGGTTATTACATTGCTGGTTTATCATTAATTGCCGGATTGATATTTAGCTGGCTGGCATTTAAACTTTTAATGAACAGAGAACTGATCGACGCGAAGAAAGTGATGTTCTGTTCGTTTTTTTACATCCCGGCCGTACAGTTGGGTTTATTATTAAATTTTATAGCAAAATAACTTATGGTTATCACAATGGAAAAAATCCAGGATACATTTGATCCAAAACCCAGAAAGTTTATTGTTTGGCTATTTGTAGTATCATCTACCATTATGTTTGGGGGCTTTACCAGTTATTACCTGGTATTTGCAGCATCTAAAGGTAAAGGGCATGGTTTAGTATTGCCTGATGCGTTTATTTACTCCAGCTTAGTGATTATAGCAAGCAGTATTACCTTATTTTTAGCCTCCAGGGCATTACGAAAACTCAATTTCAGCTTACAGCGCAACCTGTTATGGGTTACCGTAATATTGGCCATTGCTTTTGGCGTTATGCAGTTTAATGCCTGGGGAAGCATGGTTAGAACAGGTGCTACCTTAGTGGGTAACAATGCCGCCATTTCTTTTATTTATGTGGTATCAGGCATGCACTTATTGCACATTATTGCAGGTGTTGGCCTTATTATTAATGCATTAGCAGGGAGTTATAAAAGTATCCCTACCGCTAAAAGCCAGTACAGAATGGAAATTGCTTCTATTTTTTGGCATTTTATAGATATATTATGGATATATCTGTATGTTTTTTTACTTTTGAACCGTTAAATTTGTTAACAAACTATTATACTATTTCCAAATGAATGCAGTATCACAATTAGATCAAGTTAAAACCGGACCATGGAATGGTGGTCGTTCTCCGTGGTCGGTAGAATATGGTAAAATCATGATGTGGTTTTTCCTTTTGTCAGATGCTTTTACCTTTTCATCATTATTGATCTACTACGGCGCTCAGCGTTTCTCTAAATTAACGTGGCCAGCTCCGGATAAGGTTTTCCAATCTATCCCGGGTGTGATGGAACATGGTGCACCATTAGTATTTGTGGGTATCATGACCTTTATATTGATCATGAGTTCGGTCACTATGGTATTAGCCGTAGAAGCAGGACACAGACGTGCTAAAAAAGAAGTTATCGGCTGGATGATTGCAACCATCATCGGTGGTTTCATGTTCCTGGGCTGTCAGGCAATTGAGTGGACTCACTTACACCATGACGGTTTCTGGTGGGGACATATCCCTTCAGCTGAAGAATTAAAACACTTCTTCAATAAACCTGAAGATGTATCTTTAATCGCTTCACAACAATTTGCAAACTTATTTTTTACTATTACAGGTTTCCACGGTTTCCACGTATTCAGTGGGGTAATCATTAATATCATCATTTTAATTATGACCATTAATGGTACTTTCGAAAAACGCGGTCACTATTTAATGGTTGAAAAAGTTGGTTTATACTGGCACTTCGTAGATTTAGTATGGGTGTTTGTATTTACATTCTTCTATTTGGTTTAATTTATCATACTATAAAAATATTACTATGTCAGAGCACTCACATACAACAGAAGAACACGGGCACGAAGAGCATGCAGGTTTATCGAAAGGTAAAATCTGGAAAGTTTTTGGTATTCTTTTATTAATTACTGTAATCGAGTTTATTATCGCATTGGTATTGATCCCGAAAGGAATTATGACCCAACATTTTGGTAATTACGTTTACATTGTATTAACCTTATTAAAAGCATTTTATATTGTAGCATACTTTATGCACTTAAAGTATGAGAAACTGGGCTTACAGCTTGCGTTAACCGTATCATTCATTTTCATTATTTACTTTATTGTTTTAATGTTAACAGAAGGTGGGTTTTTAAACATCCACATGATGCACCATTAATGAAAAGAAGCCCTATAAAAAAGGTAATAATCCTGGTAAGCATTTTAGCTATACCGGGATTTTTGTTTTTTTACTTATTGCCACACTTTGCCAAAAACCGGTATAAGAGTTTACCTGTTTTCGGCAAAAAGATCGTCGCATCCACATTCCATAGCGTAAAAGGAAAGAAAATCCCTGATACGATTTACCACCTGGTTCCTGATTTTAAGTTGATCAACCAGCAGAATGATACCGTAACATGGAAAACACTGGAGAATAAGATTGTTGTGCTTAATCTGTTTTACACAGGCGCTAATAACCAGCAGGCCGGCAAATACATTAAGCAACTATCTGATGGTTATGAACAGAAGCCTCTGGTAAAGTTTTTAAGCTTATCTGTAGATCCTGCTGATCAAAGTAAAATAAAAGATTTTGCCGCTGGTTTTAAAGCAAAAGAAGGCAAATGGGACTTCTTAGCCGGAGATACTGGTAAAACCTATCCGCTGATTAAGCAAGGCTTATTGCTTGATGTAATTGAAGATGACACAAAAGCGAAACCAACTTTCATTTTCAGTAATAAAATTATCCTGATCGACAATCTGCACCGCATCCGTGGCATGTATGATGCAGATAATGCCGAAGCAAATGCCAGATTGGAAGACGAAATAAAAGTACTTATTGCGGAGTATTTAAGAAACGTTAAAGACGGTAGATAGTCTTTAGTCCGTAGTCGAATACATTAAATAAATATAAAAGAGATTTAAAATACTCATGGAAAATAGCCCGATTGAGAAAAAGTATAGCAAGTGGATCATCATCCTTTCCATTTTTATTCCTGTAGCAGTAGCGTTTTTGTTTGTGGTAAAGCTAAAAGACCTGGGTATCGACGCACCAACACTTCCTTTTCTGCCACCCATATACGCCACCATTAACGGTATAACTGCAGTATTATTGGTAGTTGCAGTATGGGCAATAAAAAACGGTAAAATAACCCTGCACCAAAATTTAATGAAAACAGCCATTGGTTGTTCATTATTGTTCTTGGTAATGTACATTGCTTATCATATGACCACCCCATCTACCAAATTTGGGGGTGATGGTACCATAAAATATGTTTACTTTTTTATCCTTTTAACACATATCCTGCTTTCTATTGCCATTATCCCTTTGGTATTGGTTACCTATGTCAGGGCATTGGCCCAGCGTTTCGATCGCCATAGAAAAATCGCGAGAATTACTTTTCCACTTTGGCTGTATGTAGCGGTAACCGGGGTAGTGGTGTACCTGATGATTTCGCCTTATTATCAGTATTAAGAAAATCTGTCCCCGTTTTATTGTTAAAAATCTCTGTTTAGCCTATATTTTTATCCATTAATTTGTAATATTGAAATCAAAACTCTTTAATCAGATTTTTTGATGGATGTTTTAGAAATAGAATCGGGGCAACAATTGATCGAAATCATTGAAAAAAATCGGACATCGGTTTTTACCCAATTTTATACCTCATACTTTCAGAAACTTTTGCTGGCAAGTGATAAATATGTTAAAGATGTTTTTATCACAGAGGAAATTGTACAGGATATTTTTCTTAAAATTTGGGAAAACCCTTACCACATCTCAGAGGTAAAATCTATCAAGTCTTATTTATACAAGGCGGTAATTAATGCCTCGATTAATTATGTAAACCGTCAGAAAAATATAGAGGAACATCATTTAAAATTAGTAGCCGAATTTTCTGATGAATATGTCAGGGATCTGGATGATGAGAATGAAATGATTGTTTTGCTCCATTCTGAAATAGAGCGATTACCCGTTCAATGCAGAAAAGTATTTAAGTTAAGCCGTTTCGAGCATTTGAAATATAAGGAAATAGCTTCGCAGCTGGGTATTTCTGAAAAAACGGTTGAGAATCATATTGGTAATGCACTCAAAATCCTGAGAGACCGCTTTATGAATGATGAAAATCTTAATAAAAAAGGTAAAGGCTATTTACTTCTGGTAAATATCTTCCTTTATTAAGCTTTTAAGCCCAATTTTAACTTTATTTTAAATTATTTTATTTTTTTTAATTTAACACTAGGGGTTTTTGGTTTTTTAATTGTCTACCTATTAACAAACCAAACTAACTAATGCGTAACCATCCCGAATACCTGAACTTAATTGTTCGGTATTTAAATAATCCTCAGGATGAATCACTTCATGCTGCAATAACTTCTTACAGAGCAGAATCCCCGGAAAATGAACTTCATTTTAAAGAAGTGGAGAGGATTTGGCAACTTTCATCTAAATCATCCAGGCTTAATCTGCTTAAAGTTAAAGATGCCGAAAGGAATTTCAAATTTTCTTTAAAAGCCGTATCATCTCGTTCATCGGGTATTACAAAGTGGTTAAGCGGAGTTGCAGCAGGTATTCTTATAGCAGGTGCCGGATTAATCTTTTTTAACACTAAAACTAAAACTGAATTAATTACAGTAAAAACCGGTGCCGGCCAAATTGATACCATTGCGTTGGTAGATGGATCTAAAATCATTTTAGCTGAAAACAGTATAATAAAATATCCTGGTAAATTCCATGAAAAAACCAGAGATGTGAGCTTAGATAAAGGCAGAGCTTTTTTCCTGATATCGAAAGATCCAAAACATGCATTTCGTGTAAATATGGGCGAGTCGAGGGTAAGTGTGCTGGGTACTTCTTTTAACCTAATCTTTTCAAAATCAAAAATCGATCTTGATGTGAAAACCGGCCGGGTATTGTTTTTGCCATACAAAGATGCCGTTTCATCCATATTATCTGCCGGGCAAGGATTAACCTATAACATAAGCCAAAAGCAATTTGTAGCAAGGCAATCTCAAAATTCAGATTCGTGGATTACAAAAGAGTTAGTATTTGTAGATACACCACTGGAAGAGGTTTGTAAACAGCTTTCGGGTTGCTACGGTGTAGAAATCATCTTCGATCCGGGTAAACGCATTACCAAGAAGTTTAATGCCACTTTTAAGAATGAAGACTTAAAAGATATTTTAAAGGTTTTACAAGAAACCTATGATGTAAAAATTCGAAAAGAAGGAACCCAACTAGTCCTTAAAACGCCTTAAAATAAACCAATTAACTTAATATCAAACAACCAAACTATGGAGAGAAATTTCTACAAAAGAAATGCTGTGCTAAGTTGGGGCCGAATGGTCACGCTTATCTGTGCGATTTTTTGGAGTGTTTTGGCCAAAGCTGATGCTCAGCAAGCCAAATTGCAACCCGAAAGATTAGAAAACTATCTGAAAAAGATAGAACAAATTTACAAGCTGAGTTTTGTGTACGATGCATCTGAGATCAGTAAAATGATGATCCTGGATGTACCACCCAAACTAAGCTCATTACAAGAATCACTTGATCAGTTAAAGCAAAAAAACATTGGCTATACCAGGGTAGGTAGTCAGGTAATTCTTAAAATCCAGCCATCGGTATCCAAAATGAAAGAGATTACCGTTAAAGGCCATGTTAGAGATAAAAAAGATAATTCTACCATGCCTGGCGTAAGTGTTCGTGAAAAAGGTTTGCCAAATGCTGTTTCAACAAACTCATCCGGCGAATATCAGATCAGGGTAAAAGATGGTGCAATACTGGTTTTTTCATCTGTTGGTTATAAAACAATAGAAGTTGCAGTTAACGGCAGAACAACAATTGATGTATTAATCGAAGATGACGCCGGACAATTAAAAGATGTTGTTGTTACCGGTATCGGCGGCACAGTAGATAGAAAGACCTTTACAGGTGCAACTACTAAAATATCTGTTAAAGATGCCGAACTTGGTGGTTTGCCCGATCCAAGCAGAATGCTTGAGGGTAGGGTAGCCGGTGTAAGTGTACAAAATACCACCGGAACATTTGGAACAGCGCCTAAAATCAGGGTACGTGGTGCAACGTCAATTTATGGAAGTTCGAAACCTTTATGGGTAGTAGACGGTGCTATTTTAGAAGATGTGGCTGATGTTTCTGCCGATGATCTTTCGAGCGGCGACGCACTTACCCTGATCAGTTCTGCTGTAGGTGGCATAAATGCTAACGATATAGAATCATTTCAGGTTTTAAAAGATGGTTCAGCTACCTCTATTTATGGTGCAAGGGCTAAAGCCGGGGTAATTGTAATTACAACAAAAAGAGGACGTGCAGGCTACAGTTCGCTTAATTATGTGGCCGAGCTTACTTCAAGGGCTATCCCTTCTTATAACACGTTTAACATCATGAACTCACAGGAACAAATGGGAGTTTATCAACAGCTTTTTCAAAGAGGCTGGCTAAACTTATCTGATGTTTCAAATGCTTCTTCGAGCGGGGTTTATGGTAAAATGTACCAGTTGATAAACTCTGGTCAGTTGTTAAATACCGAAGAAGCACGTAATGCTTATTTAAGAGAGGCTGAATATAGAAATACGAACTGGTTTGATCAGTTGTTTAGTACAGATATTATGCAGAACCATTCGTTAAGCATTACTTCGGGTACAGATAAATCTCAGTATTATGCTTCGGTAAGTGCACTTACTGATCCGGGATGGTCTAAACAATCGCAGGTAAAAAGATATACTGCCAATTTAAATGCAACGTATAACATATCTGATAAACTTAAACTAAACATTTTAACAACAGGTAACTACAGGATTCAAAAAGCACCAGGTACACTTGGCCAGTCTACCAACGTGGTAACCGCATTAGTTAAAAGAGACTTTGACATCAATCCCTTTGCCTATGCTTTAAATAGTTCGCGAACACTTGATCCTAACGAAACCTACACCAGAAATTATGCGCCGTTTAATATCTTAAAAGAGCTGGAAAACAATTATATGGATATCAATGTTGCTGAGCTTAAATTTCAGGGGCAGTTAAACTGGAAAGCCATTAAAAATGTAGAGCTAAGTGCTTTTGGTAGCGTAAGGTACCAGCAAACTTCGCAACAGCATTACGTTAAAGATGAATCTAACCAGGCAATGGCTTACCGTTCAATGGGAACAACGGTTATACGTGATAATAATCCATATTTATATCGCGATCCGTCTGTGCTTTATGCAGTGCCAATATCAATTTTGCCTTCAGGTGGTATCTATAACAGAACAGATTATAAAGCCCTGGTAAACGATCTGCGTGCCAATGCCAAGTATCACAATAAATTTGCCGAAAAACATGTACTTGACGTAGAAGCAAGTGCTTCGGTTAATTCTATCCAAAGGAACAACAACTGGTATAGAGGCTGGGGCTTACAGTATGGTTTAGGTGAAATTCCATTTGTTGATTACCGCGTTTTTAAAAGAGGTCAGGAAGAAAATAGTCAATACTATTCTGTTGGTAATACCAGAGGTAAAGAAATTGCTTTCTTTGGAAAGGCAGCATATGCTTACGACGAGAAATATAGTATTGAGGTAACCGGCAGGTATGAAGGATCGAACAGATTAGGTAAGAGTACATCAGCAAGATGGATGCCTACGTGGTCTGTAGGAGGATTATGGAACGCGAGCGAAGAAAATTTCTTTAAAGATTTAAATACACCGATATCTACTTTAACTTTCAGAACTTCTTACAGCTTAATGGCAGACCGTGGACCATCTAATGTAACCAACTCATTAGTGGTAATTCAAAGTTATAACCCATGGAGGCCAAGTACAACAGATAATGAAACTGGTTTACAGATCAGCGATTTGGAAAACTCTGCTTTAACTTACGAAAAACAGTACGAATTAAACTTAGGGATGAACTTTGGCTTGTTCAAAAACAGGTTAAATGGTGAAGTTAACTTTTATAGAAGAAAACAGTTTGACCTTATCGGCCCAATAAATACACAGGGTTTAGGCGGACAGATCAGTAAATACGGTAACGTTGCCAATATGAAATCAGGTGGTTTAGAAATCGCACTTTCCGGTACAATCATTAAAACGCCGGATTTCTCGTGGACATCTACTTTTAACTACACCCATGCAACTACTAAAGTTACCAATCTGGAGAACAGGCAACGGGTTATCGATCTGATCACTGGTAATGGTTTTGCCATTAAAGGTTATCCGGTAAGGTCGTTATTTTCTATTCCTTTTGTTGGTTTGCAGGCTGACGGTTTACCAGTATTTACAAATGCAGATCAAACCACAACCGTTACAGGCGTATATTTCCAAAACAGAACAAATCTTGATTTCTTAAAATATGAAGGACCAACAGATCCAACTGATTTAGGCGGTTTTGGTAACGTTTTTACTTATAAAGGATTTAGCTTAACACCATATATTACCTACTCTTTTGGTAATGTAGTGCGTTTAAACCCCGTATATAAAACAGATTATTCAGATTTAGATGCTACAACAAGAGAATTTTATGATGCATGGACTGTTCCGGGTGAAGAACATGCCACCAACATCCCGGTAATTTTAGATACCAGATTTATCCGCAGTAACAGTCAATACAGCTATGCCTATAATGCCTACAATTATTCTTCTGCTACAGTGGCTAAAGGAGATTTTGTGAGGTTAAAAGATATTTCACTTACTTACCAGCTGCCTAAGACATTTTTAGCCCGTGTAAAGGTGGCTTCAGCAAGTTTGAGGTTTAATGTTTCTAACCTGTGGCTCATTTATGCAGATAAGAAGTTAAACGGGCAAGATCCCGAGTTTGTAAATTCAGGTGGTGTAGCATTGCCTTTAGCAAAACAATATACGCTAACCTTAAAATTAGGACTTTAAATTTTATTAATATGAAAAAGAAATTTATATACATCGCACTTAGTGCAGTTATATTATTTAATTTTTCTTCGTGTAAGAAATATTTAGATGAATTGCCAGATAACAGGGCCGAATTAAATACAACTGATAAAATATCACGGTTATTGGTTTCAGCCTATCCTACTAATGCTTATGTGGTAACTACAGAACTAGCGTCAGATAATGTTGATGATTACGGGCCTAATTTTACGAGTTCGAGGTTAACTGAGCAGATGTATGGCTGGCAAGATATTACTGAAACCAGTAACGATGGCATTGAAAGAATCTGGGGGGCTTGTTACAGTTCAATTGCAAGTGCAAACCAGGCGCTTACGGCCATAGAAGAGTTAGGTAATCCAAGCTCATTAAACGCAGCCCGAGGCGAGGCTTTGGTAGCAAGAGCTTATGGCCACTTTATCCTGGTAAATGTATTTGCTCAACATTACTCGCCTGCCAATTCTGCCACCGATCTGGGCATAACTTATATGACCAAGTCAGAAAATACCTTAAATCCGAAATATACCAGGAATACGGTAAAGGAAGTATATGATTATATCGTACAGGATTTAGAAGCTGGTGTGCCCTTAATCAATGATGCATCATATGCAAATGCAAATGCTGCAAAATTCCATTTTAACAAATCGGCAGCCAATGCATTTGCGGCAAGAGTTTATTTATACATGGGGCAGTGGGCAAAAGCAGTAACTTATGCCTCTGCATCATTCGCCAATTCGCCAACCAGTTATGTTAGAGATTATGCTAAAATTGCATCCTACGCTGCATCATTTTCAGATATGGCGCGTGAGTATAATGGAAGCGGAATTAAAGCCAATTTTTTAATTACACCTTCATTTTCTACCATGGGAACTCTTTTTGGAGGTTATAGCACCTTATCGAGGTTTGTGCCCGGTCTGGCAATTTCAAATAACGAAACCATAGCAGCAAAAGGCCCGTTCGGAACTTTCAGTACAACTGGTTACAGGCTTAAGGCATTTTCATATTCATCAAGCAATAACAAGGTGCTTTTTGCTCATTTAAGTTATCAGTTCGAATATACCGATCCGGTTGCACGTACAGGTTATGCTCATGGGGTATTTACGCCTTTTACGTTCGAAGAAGCTTTGCTTACCCGTGCTGAGGCCAATATTCAGCTAAAAAACTATACCGCTGCATTAGCAGATATGCAGTACTGGGGAAGTTTTACCTATACAACTGCCAGTTTACCAACGCTAACCGAAACAAGCATTAATAACTGGGCAAATTCTTTCGCCTACTTTACGCCAACAGCCCCAACACCAAAGAAAAAGTTAAATCCCGAATTTCCAGTTGAAGCCGGAACACAGGAAAACATGTTGCACGCACTTCTATTTATGAGAAGGATCGAAACTTACAGTGCAGGTTTAAGGTGGTTTGATGTTAAAAGATACGGTATTGAAATTACCAGAAGAAGTACAACAGGCGCGGTGGTAAATAGTGTTTCAACAAATACTTTGATTATCAGAGACCCAAGACGGGCGATTCAATTGCCACAAGATGTAATTGCAGCAGGTTTAACCCCTAATCCAAGATAATATGAAAATAAAATATAACCTGGTATGCTTAGTGCTGATTAGTCTGATTTACACCTCATGTAAAAAAGAAAAACTAAGCGAAGAAAGTGTTTTTGTAAATTCACAGCTCCCAAAAAATGCTTTAGATAACTACATCTATAATAATTATACGGTTCCCTACAATATCGATATCATTTATAAATATGTCGACAGGGAATCCGATCAGACTTACAACCTGGTACCTGCAACCTACGACGGTTCGATCAGGATGACTAAATTACTGTTAAACTTCGGTTTAAAGCCATATGATGATATTACCGGAAGCAAAGCTTTTATGAGGGCTTATTTTCCGAAAATTTTAACTTATATAGGTACTTCATCTGTTAAAAGTAACGGTACAATCGTATTGGGAACAGCCGAAGGAGGCAAGAAAATCAACCTGTACAACTTAAATAACCTGGCCGCAAATTCAACCAGCATCAGTTATTTAAACAAGTATTATTTTCATGTTATCCATCACGAGTTTCAGCACATTCTAAATCAAACCAAACCATTCCCTACAAGTTTTAATACCATTTCCGGGGTTGGTTACGTGGGAGATGTATGGAACACAACCTATGTTACCGATGGAGCTGCAATTGCTGCCGGCTTTATTTCTCCATATGCCTCAAAAGAATCAACAGAAGATTTCGCTGAGCTGTATTCATTTTATATTACTTTATCTGCAAGTGAATATACCGCCTATTTAAATTCGACAGGAAGTACAGCTGCAGGCATAGCCATTATTAACACCAAAATGGAAGTTGTTAAAACATACATGAAAAATGAATACGGTATCGATATGGATGCATTACGTGCAAATATTCAGGCTAAAGTTGCAGGCCTGTCCACATTCGATCAAACAACTTTACCTTAATTAGAAGAATTATGAAAAAACAATATTTATTGATAACGGTATTAGCTGTTCTTTTATTTACAGGTTGTGATAAAAAGAAAGACCGGATATTTGAAGATAGCCCTGCGGCAAGGCTAAATGCCAGTATTAACGATGCATACAGTGCTTTAAATGGAAAAAAAACCTGGATTTTCAGCTTTTATCCTGGGGCAAATGTTGAGTATGGAGGATTTAACCTTTTTCCTAATTTCACCACATCAGTTGATGTAACCTTACAGGCTGATTATGCTACAACCACACAAAGCAGTACGTTTAAGGTTTATGCAGGTTCTGGTCCTATATTAACGTTTGATTCCTATAATTCCATTATTCACTATTTTTCGTTACCCGGATATTACACCGGCAACAGCACCAGTTTAGGTATTGGTGCCTCTGATAGTGGTATGAAAGGAGAATTTGAATTTTTAGTGTTGAGCTCAAGTCAGGATTCTATGGTATTAAAAGGTAGAAAATACGGCAATGTAATGAAGATGAGGGCCGTTGCATCCGATCAGCTTGCAACGATTATTACCAGTTACAAAACAGCTAATACTAAATTTAATACCTACAGAGGCTTTGCTATCGAAGTTAATGGAAAAACATTACAAGGAGTGCCAACACTTGCAACGGTAAATGGTACTTCAAGGCCAAACCGTAGTTTTACTTTAGCTACTACACCAGCACTAACCGTTTCTTATATTGTAACAGATACAGGAATCGAATTTTATAAAGAATATACAGTAGAAGGTGTTAAAGTAAACAAATTAACATTTTTTGCTGCAACTTCTCAATATCCCTTAGGTTATTATGCAAACAGTAACAATACGTTTAAAATGATTCCCAGATTAACAACAGCGCCATAAGCTCATGTTTTTAACCTAAAAACAGTTTTGGATTTTAAAAAACCTCGCCCTAAAAAAGCGAGGTTTTTTATTTTATTCCATGCAGCTATCAAATCAAATTGTATATTTATAGATATATCTACCTAATCTATATGAGGCTATGCGTTTTACTTATTCTATTAGGAACGCTTCGTAAACAAACCAATTATAAACTCGGTTAGGGAGTTGGAAGGATTTATTTTACAATATGCGCTTTAAAGATTCTGAGGGTGAAAAAATACTTGTGAAAAAAATTGTTGAAGGAGATGAGCAGGCTTTTTCTGTCTTGTTTTTCAAGTATCTTCCTGTGCTTCAAATATTCGCTACAAAGTTCACCAAATCTGATGATGCTGCCGAAGAAATTATTCAGGATGCTTTTTTAAGGGTTTGGCTAAACCGGGATAAATTAGCAGAAGTAGAGAATGTAAAAGCATATCTTTATAAATATGTATCTAATGAGTGCCTGAGCTACCTGCGGAAAAAGCTTAAAGAAGATAAAGTGATGGACGCTTTTACCAATAAGCAGCCAAATAGCCACAATAACACCTCGGAAGAGATTAATTTAAACGAAATTACCAAGATTATTGCTGTGGCAGTAGAAAAATTGCCCGAACAGCGCAAAAATATTTATCAGTTAAGCAGGCGTGACGGTAAAAGCATTCCTGAAATTGCTGAAATACTCAATATTTCGCCAAATACCGTTAAAAATGCCCTTGTAATATCGCTTAAATCGATAAGGTTGCATTTAAATCAGCATGGAATTACATTCGTTTTTCCTATTGTTTGCTTCTTTTTTAAAATAAAATAAAAAAAAGTAAAATCCCGATAGTCCTGATTTTCTTTAGCGGCTTCTTAGTATCAGAATCTTTATATGGAAGAACGCATACCTTATCTATTACAACAATTTACGGCTAAAACATTAAGCCCTGCAGAAAGAGAAGAACTTTTAGCACTGGCTGATCATGGCAATCCGGTTCTTAGCGGCGAAATCGTGAAAATGATTGTTGCAGAGGAGGAGAATGCTGTTGATATTGTTGATGAAAAATGGAATCCGGTTCTAAATAAAATTCTCACTGTAGATAAACCAGCCCGCTCACCCCGTAAAATGCTGATGAATACCATAAAATGGGCCGCTGCTGCAGTTGTATTTATTGTTTTATCATTTACTGCTTACATTTCTTTAAATAAAAAGAAGGAGCACGTTTTTGCTACTGATGTTGCTCCTGGTAAAAACAAAGCTATTTTAACTTTAGCTAACGGGAAAAAGATTTCACTTTCTGACGCCACCACCGGTAACATTGCAGAGGAAGCAGGCTTTTCTATCACCAAAACAGCTGATGGCCAGCTGGTATATAACATTGCAGAATCAGAAAATGTTGAAGATACACGGTTAAATACCATTTCTACCCCCAACGGAGGTGAATGGCAGATCCGTTTACCTGATGGTTCAACCGTCTGGCTAAATGCAGCATCTTCTATCAGGTACCCTTTAAATATAGGTACAGCTAAACAGCGTGTGGTAAAACTTGATGGTGAAGCCTATTTTGAAGTAGCTAAAGATAAATTACATCCATTTATTGTAGAAACCGATAAACAATCGGTAGAGGTTTTGGGTACTCATTTTAATATTAACAGCTATAACGACGAAATTATAACCAAAACAACCTTGCTTGAAGGTAGTGTACGTGTTTCGCAGAAAAATACTAATCAAAGCGAAATATTAAAGCCCGGAGAGCAGTCTATCTTATCCGTTTCAGGCATTGATGTAAGAGGAGTTGATGTAGATGAGGCAATAGCATGGAAAAATGGCTATTTCATGTTTAATAACGAAAAACAGGTAAGCATTTTACGTAAAGTAGCCCGTTGGTACAATGTAGAAGTAGAATATGCCGATCCGGAAGCAAAAGAAGTGATGTATTACGGCACCGTAAGCCGTTTTGAAAAAATATCGAAGGTGCTCAGAAAGTTTGAACAAACCGGAGAAGTACGTTTTGATATTAAAGGCAATAAATTGATTGTCTACAAAGAATAAACGAGAACAGATGAAGAAGTAACTAACCTTTATCTCTAAAAATAACTAATTAATCAACTTTAACCTAACTGAACAACCATGAATAAACTTCGACAACACTCCTGACCATTCAATGCTGGATAAATAAAAAAAGGAGTGCTTGCAACACCCCTTTTATATCTGTTTAGCTATTCCGTAAGCCGGAATCGATTAAAATCAATTTATTTCTTGGATAACCGCGAAACGCTTTTTGGCGTCCAAACTTTATTGCGTTCCGCACAAAAACAGACTATTAAATGTACAAAATTTATATTAGAATTTTATGTACGCATCGACGCTACATACCTAAATTGCTATTAATTATGAAGTTAGTTACGGTCATATTACTTGCCTCTTTAATGCAGGTAAGTGCAGCTTCATTTGGCCAGCTGGTTACATTAAAGGAAAAAAATGTAACATTAGAAAAAATGTTCAGGGAAATCAGGCTGCAATCTGGTTATGATGTGCTATTATCTACCAACAAAATTAAAAGTACTACCACTTTTAACGCCAATTTTAGCAATGCTACTATCGACGAGGTAATGGCAAAGATTACTTCCGGAAATGACCTAAGCTACACCATTGAAGATAAAACCATTTTAATTATACCTAAAGAAAAATCGATTATTGATAAAGTGATCGGATATTTTGTTGCGGTAAAAGTAAGTGGAAAAGTAAGGGATAAAAACGGCGCCGTATTACCTGGCGTAAGTGTAAGGGAAAAAGGTGCTGCAAATGCGGTATCAACCAGTGCTGCAGGTGATTATGCAATTTCTGTTAAAGAAAATGCAACTTTGGTTTTTAGTTACATTGGGTACAAAACACTTGAAGTAGAAATTGGTTCGCGCACTGTGGTTAATGTAACTTTAGAAGAAGATGCTGCACAGCTTAAAGAAGTAAACGTAATTTCAACAGGTTATCAGGATCTGAATAAAAAACTTTTTACAGGTGCTGCCACTGCATTAAAAGCATCTGATGTGAAACGTGATGGTATTACCGATATCAGCAGGATGCTTGAAGGCCGGGTAGCAGGTGTTTCCGTGCAAAACGTTTCAGGAACATTTGGAGCTGCTCCTAAAATCCGTGTGCGTGGTGCTACTTCAATTTCAGGAGATAACAAGCCGCTTTGGGTGGTAGATGGTGTGATTTTAGAAGATGTGGTGAATATTTCAAACGAACAGCTATCATCTGGTGATGCCAATACGTTAATTGGTTCATCGGTAGCAGGATTAAACGCTGATGATATTGAGAGCTTTAATATTTTGAAAGATGCAGCAGCTACCGCACAATATGGTGCAAGGGCAATGAATGGTGTGGTTGTTGTAACCACAAAAAAAGGTAGAAATACAGAAGGAAAG
Source organism: Pedobacter sp. 22226 (assembly GCF_052045455.1). Lineage (NCBI taxonomy): Bacteria > Pseudomonadati > Bacteroidota > Sphingobacteriia > Sphingobacteriales > Sphingobacteriaceae > Pedobacter > Pedobacter sp. 22226. The sequence continues at coordinate 287,761 of NZ_JBQEPB010000007.1, forward strand.
CCTTTGGTATCATACACTGGTAACTTTTCAAGCTATTTAAAACCTTCTTACAGCAATTACGATATCTTAAATTCTGCCGACCAGATGAATGTTTATCTGGAAATGCAGAGTAAAGGTTGGTTAAACCAGGGAGTTACTGCAAATAATGCAAATGGTGGTGTGTTTACCAAAATGTACAACCAAATGTATATTTACGACGCAGCAACAAACACTTACGCTTTAAGAAATGATTTTCCTAGTCAAAAAGCATATTTACAGCGTTATGCTAATGCCAATACAGATTGGTTCGATGTTTTATTTAAAAATTCTTTATTACAGGAGCATTCTTTAAGTGTAACATCCGGAACAGATAAATCTAAATTTTATGCTTCAACAAGTTTTTTAAATGATAACGGCTGGACGATTGGCGATGGCGTTAAGCGTTTTACCGGTAACTTAAGAGGAACATTTAAGTTAAGTGAAAAATTAACATTCGAATTATTAACTCAGGGTTCTGTGCGTGATCAGGTTGCGCCGGGTACATTGGGCAGAAACAGTAATCCGGTTTTTGGAACATACGACAGGGATTTTGATATTAACCCATTTAGTTATGCGATAAATACCAGCCGTGTTTTAACCCCATACGATGCAAACGGCAATCTCGAATATTTTACTAAAGATTATGCTCCGTTCAATATTATCGATGAGTTAAAAAATAATACATTAGGCCTTACTCAAATCGATTTTAAAGGTCAGGTAGGTATTAAATATAAAATAATTAAAGATTTACAATATTCATTTGATGGTGCCTACCGCTTTGCTAAAACAAATCAGGAGCATAAAATCACTGAAAATTCGAATCAGGCAAAAGCTTATCGTGCTGGTGTGGCAGAACAAAATCCAACCATTCTCAACAATAACCGTTTCCTTTACAGAAACCCAGATAATCCGAATGCTTTACCAGTTTCAGTTTTACCATTTGGTGGTTTTTACAATACTGTTGATGATAATATTACCAATTATTATTTCCGTAACTCACTAGAGTATAATAAAACCTTTAATGAAGATCACCTGGTAAATATTTTTGCTACTCAGGAGTTAAGGTACATTAACCGTCAGCATAAAACTTTTGATGGCTATGGCTATCAATACGATCAGGGTGGTGTGCCATTTATCGATCCTAATATTGTAAAGCAGAATGTGGAGTCTAACTTCAACTATTACAGTATGAAATATAATTACGAGCGCTATTTAAACTATTCTTTAAGGGCAGCTTATTCTTATAAAGGTAAATATAGCATCAATGCTACAGGCCGTTATGATGGTTCTAATTTATTAGGAGAATCGCGTACGGCAAGATGGTTGCCTACCTGGAACGTATCAGGTGCGTGGAATATCGATACTGAAAACTTCATGCAGAAAGAAAGCATTAAAAAAGTGTTAAACCGTGCAACTTTACGTGCAACTTATGGTTTAGTTGCAAGTTTAGGCCCTGCTACAAATTCCAGTTTGGTTCTTTTGGCACAAGGTACACGCAGGCCATACCTATCTGAAAAAGAAACAGCCTTGTTTATTTCCGGCTTAGAAAATTCTCAGCTGACATTTGAAAAAATGAATGAATTAAACTTAGGTTTGGATTTAGGCTTTTTTAACGATCGTTTAACCTTGACGGTTGATGCCTATGATAGAAAAAGTTACGATCTGATCGGATCAATCAGAACATCTGGTATTGGTGGTGAGCCGGTTAAAGTTGCCAACTATGCTGATATGAAATCGAGAGGTATTGAGGCAACAATTGGTGCATCAATCGTCAAAAAAGAAGATTGGGGATGGAATACCCAATTAAACTTTGGACACAATACTTCAAAAATTACCAACTTACAAAATCAACCTTTAATATTTGATTTAGTAAATTCTGATGGTGGTGCGCAATTGGGTTATCCACAAAGAGGTTTGTTTTCTATCGATTTTCAAGGTTTGAGCCACGACAATGGTGTGCCTCAATTTATTAAAGAAGATGGTACAGTAGGAACAAATGTTTATTTGCAGAGCGACGTAACCAAATACTTAAAATACGAAGGCCCGATTGATCCAACCCTAACAGGTGGTTTTTACAACTCGTTCAGATATAAAGATTTTACTTTCAGCGCATTGGTAACTTTTAGTGCCGGCAATAAAGTAAGGTTAAATCCAGTTTTCAAATCGAGCTACAACGATTTAGATGCAATGTCATCCGTTTTTCTTAACAGATGGGAAATGCCTGGTGATGAGTTGACGACCAATGTGCCATCAATTCTTGACAGAAGACAGGTTGCGCAACTGGATGGATACCCTTATAACAATTACAATTACTCATCGGCGAGGGTTGCAGATGGTGGCTTTGTGAGGTTGAAACAAGTTTCGTTAAGTTATAATGTTAAACCTGCATTAATCAGCAAGTTTGGTTTCAGAACAGCTTCATTAAGTCTTATTGCGAATAATGTGATCTTAATTTACTCAGATAAGGCGCTGAACGGACAAGATCCGGAATTCTTTGGAACAGGTGGTGTGGCCTTGCCAATTCCACGTCAGCTTACTTTATCATTAAAAGTTGGATTTTAATTTATAACATGATGAAAAAAATATATAGTTCAGTATTATTAATTCTTGCAGTTACTTCTTTTAGTGGTTGTAAGAAATATTTAGAAACTGCTCCCGATCAACGTACCAAATTAAATACCCCTGAAAAGGTAGGTGAGCTTTTAGCCACAGCATATGCACAGGCAGATTATGTTACTTTTGCTGAAGCTGCTTCTGATAACTCTGAAGATAAAGGTGTTAATGTTGGTGATATCGCAGTTGAAAATCAGGATGCTTATTTGTGGAGAGATGTAAATGGTAGAGACACCGGAACGCCAACCAACTTTTGGAATGCGAGTTATACTGCTATAGCTGCAGCTAACGCAGCTCTTGAAGCCATAAATAGTATGCCAGATCAAACAGCATATCTGGCTTATAAAGGTGAGGCACTGGTTGCCCGTGCTTATGCACATTTTATGCTGGCAACCTTTTTTGCAAAAGCATACGATCCAACAACATCGAATGATTCTCCGGGTATTCCATACGTAACCGTACCTGAAAAAATAGTTTTCGGTCAGTACACCCGTGGAACAGTTGCTTCAACTTATGCAGCAATAGAGAAAGATCTTTTAGAAGGTATGCCATTATTAAAAGATAATGCATACAAAGTTCCGAAATATCATTTCAATCAGGCTGCCGCGAATGCTTTCGCTGCCAGGTTTTATTTATTCAAAAGAGACTATGCAAAAGTGGTAACCTATGCTACTGCGGTAGCACCAAGCGGTAGTTTTGCAACGATTATCAGGCCATGGAATACACGTTATTATGCGGCATCAGCAAACGAGTTTCGTATTGCATTTACCCAAGCTGCTGAGCCTTCAAATTTATTAATTACTGAAGCGGCATCTAGTTGGGCACGTAATCAGGCCTTTTACCGTTACGGAATGGGCTTAACATTAAACGCAGCTTCGTATCAGCCAAATGTAACCGGAACAAGCTTTACTTCTCAAAAAGTATTGAATTATGGTGTACCCAATTATACATTCTATAAATATCTAGAATTATTTATCCGTACAAGTCCTAATGCAACTATAGGTTTCCCTTACACCATGATGATCCAGTTTACTACCGATGAAGTTTTATTAAACAGGGCAGAAGCTTATGCAAATTTAGGACAGAATACCTTAGCATTGGCCGATTTGAATACATTCGTGAGCACAAGAATACAAAGCTACAACTCAACCACAAATGGTGTAACATTGGCAAAAGTTGCTTCTTTCTACAATACAAACGATCCTAAAGAAGGATTAGTAAAAACAGTTCTAGACTTTAAAAAGCAAGAATTTGCTCAGGAAGGTTTACGCTGGCTGGATATTGTAAGGTTAGGTTTAACTGTAAGACACAACATTAAGGCGGTAGACAATTCTGATACTTTTGTAACACTTGCACCAACTGATCCACGACGTTTATTTCAACTTCCTTCTGAGGTTAAATTATCAGGTATAGACCAAAATCCTAGATAGTATTATTAAATATAGAAATATGAAAAAGATATTTAAAATAAGTTTGTTGGCACTGGTTGTAACTATTGCCGCATCATCTTGCAAAAAGGATAAAACACTTAACGCAAATTTAGATGCAATTGACAGAAATAATACTGCAAAATCAGATATTGATAACTGGTTGACCACCAATTATCTTAATCCTTATAACATTGAAGTGAAGTATCGCTTCGATCCTTTTGAAGCTGATTTGGACAAAGATATAACCCCTCCCAAAGAAAGCCAGGTAATCCCGGCGATGGAGACGGTTAGAGACATCTGGATAAAGCCTTATGAAAAAGTAGGCGGTCCGAATTTTATGAAGATATACACACCCAAGCAGTTTTACCTGGTGGGTAGTCCATCTTATAATGGTGACGGTACCATTACTTTAGGTACTGCAGAAGGAGGAAAGAAAATTGTTTTATATGTAATCAATAATTTCTCTAAGAGTAATACTGCAGCTACTTCAGAAATGATACATGTAATTGAACATGAGTTTACACATATTTTGAATCAAAAGGTGGCTTATGATGTAAACTTCGATCTGGTAACCAAAGCAGATTATACCGCAAACTGGAACATCCCAAGTGAGGCTACTGCCAGAACTTTAGGTTTTATTACGCAATATTCACGCTCTAATCCGTTAGAAGATTTTGCCGAAATGACTTCTATTATGTTACAATATGGTAAGGTAAAATACGATGCAACAGTTAACGCCTTAACAGCTGATTCTCGAACAAAGCTTCGCAAAAAAGAAGCATTTGTTGTAGATTATTTCAAGAAGGCGTTTAATATTGATTTCTACGCGCTTCAGGCTGAAGTTACTGCTGCTACAGATCGTAATGCACCACCACTATATACTGCAATAGGCACAGGGAAAACCTACACAAGTCTTGTAGCCAGTCCTTCTACGCAAACGCCACAATCTCCTGAGTTTTTAGCTCTTTGGAATACGGCTAAGACGGCGATGACTGCTCAGGGCTTTGGTTTAACTACCTATTCGATGTTATTCGGGGCCAATAACCTGGTTACCATCAGATATACTTTTACACAAGGTACAAGTACATTTAGTGGTGATGCAGACTATACGATATCATTTGATGCAAATGGAACAGCAACACTAACATTAAACAGTGTGCAACCAACTTCAGCAACTTATAGTAATTATGGCATTATTAAAACATCGCTTGCCGGACTTGCTGCTTATGTGGCTAATAATAAATTCAAAATAGATTACGCACCAAACTTCGTTCCTGGAACTAAGGGTTTGCCAGGTGCTTTTGGTGCATTCTATAAATCCACTGATCCAACATCATTCATTATTGGAACGCTGAATTAATTTTCATACTTAAAAATATAAACATGAAAAAATATATATTATATGCCCTGCTTTCTGTTGTACTATTTAACAGTTGTAAGAAAGGCATAGATCCAGGACCAGGAGAAAGGCCGGAAGAAAGAACGGAAGCCGCACTAACGGCTTATAAGGATGCTTTAACAGGTAATACTAATGGATGGAAAGCATTGCTTTTTCCATCAGGAGGCGGCGTGTACTTATTCTCAATGAAATTTGGTACCAACGACAGAGTTAATATGATATCAGACTTCACAACAGCTGCAGCATCAACAAGTGCTGAGAGTAGTTATCGGTTAAGATTGCAACAGGCACCATCGTTACTTTTTGATACTTATTCTTATATTCACTTGTTAGCCGATCCGGATCCTTCAGTTGCAGGAGGCCAGGGAGGACAGGGGTATAAATCTGATTTTGAGTTTTACTTCGATAAAACTTCAGGCGATACCATTAAACTTATAGGGAACAGATTAGGAAGTAAGTTGTTTTTGGTAAAAGCTAAAACAGCTGCAGAATACGATGCATTTCCAAAAGGTACAAACGATGTATTGTCAAAATTAGGACAGCTAAGAACTTATTTTAAAAGGACTACCATTGGTGGGGTTGAATGTGAAGTTAAAGTTGATCCAACCAACAAACAATTAACTTTTACCTACTATGTTAATGGTGCAGCTGTCGTTGTAACCGGAGCTTTTTATGTGGACGGAACAACAATGGTATTTCTTAATCCAATTACGATAGGTACTGCGACTATAAGCCAAATTAAGGACACAAGTTTTGATGCTACAAACAGGGTTTTTGCAGGAACAATAAATGGTACTGCCTTCTCATTGAATGAGGCTATAGCTCCTTTAAAATTCGACGCAACTGCCGCACAAAAATGGTACAATCAAAAGGCTTTAAACTTTAATGATTGCTGGGTTTCTGATAAAGCTTTTCATGCTAATGGCGTTGATGATTTTTGTAATTTCAGAAGTGTTCCTGGTTATACAAATTTATGGTATGCGGGAGCTTCAGTGTTTGGTGGTGCCAATGATGGTTTAATCGCTTTTACAACCGGACTAGTTGCCCCTTATGCTTTTTCAGTAACACCTGTTACTGTTATTAGTGGTATTGCCAGATTTACACTGGTTTCAAGCGCCGGAACGTTTACAGGAACTGCACCACTGGCTGTTTCAATGACAGCTGCAAGAGCTCTTCTGTATGGTGGGGCAACAGCAGGTAGTTCTCAAGATTGGTACCTAATTCCTACCTCTCCTGATGGACTTCGTTACGATATGGTACGTAAATCTGATGCGCAAGTTTGGATTAGCTGGAGACCTAGATAGGATATATTCAATAAATTAATATATGCTCTTAAAGCCCTTACCTTAGAAAGTAAGGGTTTTTTATTAAGCTCATTTAACGTTTTATTTAGTGAGTACTTTTTAAGACTTTAATTTATAGATTATTTGTAGCTGAAAAATTGCTTTTTATTTTATTCTCAAAATTGTATATTTATCTATATATCAAATCCTTATAAAATTATTGTTTATGAAAAAAAATCTATTAATTCTCCTGTTAGGGGTGTTTTCTATTGCTGGATTATCGTCGTTTCAATCAGTTTCTAAAAAGAATTTGCATAAAACAGAACCTGTTTTAATCAGTTTAGGTGTTGACGGTTATTTTGGCGAATTGTATTTTGATGATGCAACAGATCAGTTTTTAAGCGGAAGCGTAATGAAAGAAATCCCGAATAGTGGAGGGGCATTTCGAGTTTATACCATAAACTCGGTAGGAGGCAATTTGGTACGCTCATTATTAAGTAATCAGATTAGCCATTTTGAAGGGAATATTTACGGAACATCGGCAGGAGGCACGCTCTCAGTTACCTTAACATTAAACTCAGGCAATAATGCGGCATTAATTGCTCAATAAAATAAAGCTTCAAAAATTTAAAAACCTCACCCTAAAAAGTGAGGTTTTTTTATGACATAATTTTTAAACCCCTCCAAACGTTTTATGCTTATATTTGTAACTCATGAAGAAGAAAGCAATTTTTATCCTGTTTGTGCTGGTATTTACCTTTGCGGTAAGCCCTAATTTACATGCACAATGTTCTATGTGTACCATAAATGCCGAGCAGGGTGTTAAAAATGGCAATACACAAACGGCGGGTTTAAATACTGGGGTATTGTACTTATTGTCTGTTCCATATTTAATGGCAATAATTGTGGGGGTAGTTTGGTATAAAAAATACCGTAAAAAGAATATCCACCTCAATATGAAAAAAGAACCTTTTAATTTAAATTAAAAACGTGGAGGGGCAAACTTCAAAGTTATATGCCATTGTGCATTGTAAATGCCCGCATTGCCGCAGGGGAAACATTTTTACCGGCAGCATGTACGGCTGGAACATTCAGCATACCAAAGAAATATGTGGTCATTGCGCACAGCGGATAGAAATCGAACCCGGTTACTTTTACGCCGCCATGTATGTAAGCTATGCAATGAACGTAATCGAAATGCTTTTTGCCAGTTTCATTACCTATTTAATTTTCGGACCGCTTACTGATGCTACTTTCTGGCATTATCTGATCGTCATTTTTGCAGGTTGTTTTATCCTGTATCCCTTTAATTACCGTTACTCGAGAATTATATTGCTTCATGTTTTGTCGCCTAATATCAAATACAAGCCGTATTATGATAAAGGTTAATTGTTTAAATTGTATAAACTGGTTAACTGTTAGATCAAACAATTAACTGATAAACGAGTTTGAAATTTGTGGCTGGCCTTTGAGCCGGTTAACCGATTAAAACAATTAACCAGTTAACCATAAAACTTTATGCTTAAAAAAGAAACGCTAAATTTTATAAAAGACGTAGCCGAAAATAATAACCGCGAATGGTTTGCTGCCAATAAAGAAGTTTACGAAACTGCAAAAGCTGATGTGCTCGGGCTTGTGGCCGCGCTTATTCCAGAGCTGGCCAAAGTAGATCCGTTACTTTCGGCAGAGGCAGATCCTAAAAAAAGCCTTTTGCGCATTTACCGCGATGTACGTTTTAGTAAAAATAAAGATCCTTATAAAAATAATTTCGGTATCTGGTTTTCGGCAAAAAGCAAGGGAGGCAACGAGCCGGGTTATTACCTGCATATCCAGCCGGGCAAGGGTTTTCTGGCTGGTGGCTACTGGATGCCTGAAGCGTCACATTTAAAATTGATCAGACAGGAAATTGACTATAACATCGGCGATTTCAAAGAAATCATCAACGAAAAAGATTTCAGGAAAATTTTTAAGCTAGGTGTTGATAATGCGCTTAAAAATGCCCCGAAAGGATATGATCCGGCAGATCCGAACATCGAATTTTTAAAACTGAAAAGTTTCGAGGCCACTACCAAAATCAGCGATGAAGAATTTTTAAAACCGAACCTCGTTAATAAGTTGATAAGTTCTTTTAAAACAGTACAACCATTAGTTGCATTTTTACGGAACGCAATAGATGGTTAACTGTATAAATCGTATAAATTGGTTAACTGTTTTGGCGCTAAGCAACAATTAACCAAATCTGGCTATTAGCCATGAACCATCAACTAATGACCAGTGAACCAATTAACCCCAAATAACACAATGAAAAATACCTTTCTTGCCTTTGCCGTTCTCCTCTTTTTTTCTTCACTAACCTCCTGTGTGGTGCTGTCTCCTAAAAAGTACAAAGCTTTATTGGGATCGAAAGATTCACTTTATACCGCTTTTAACGAAGGTTTAATTAAAATCGAAAATCTTGAAAAAGAAGTTGCCAAACTGAAAAAGGATACTACATTAATGGCCGAAGAGCTTCGCGACCTTCAAAATAGCTACAATACCGTTGATGCGAACTATAAAAAACTGAAAAACAATTCTTCAAGCGAGATCACCAAGCTATCAGGCGATTTAGCTGCCCGCGAGAAACGTTTAAAAGAAGTGGAAGAAGTGCTGCGCAAACGTGATGAGGCCACCAACTCGTTAAAAGAAAAACTGCAACAGGCTTTATTGGGCTTTACCAAGAGCGGTTTAACTGTCGAAATTAAAAACGGTAAGGTTTATGTTTCCTTAACCGATAAACTCTTATTCCCTTCAGGAAGTATCATTATTGATGAAAAAGGTAAACAGGCTTTAACCCAATTGGCCAATGTATTAAAGCAGCAGCCCGAAATTAATATTGCAGTTGAGGGCCATACCGATAACCAGAAAATAAATAATTTGGGGCAGATTAAAGATAACTGGGATTTAAGTGTACTCAGGGCAACATCAGTTGTACGTTATTTAACGGAGAACGAAAAGGTAGAGAGCGTGAGGATGACGGCTACCGGTAAAGGCGAATTCCAGCCATTGGGTACCAACGCAAATGCCGAGGGCAGAAGCAAAAACAGAAGGATTGAAATCGTGCTTTCTCCTAAACTGGATGAACTTTATAATCTGATTAAGTAACTTAAGTTGGCAGTTTACAAGTCCGCTAACCGATATATAAAAGCCTTGCAACAATTGCAGGGCTTTTGTGTATAGATTTAAATTTTTTTAAGAATTAGAAAATGAAGGTGCAGTAGTACTTAGGATTTTGCAGTCCCGCCATTCGCTACAATCTTTTTGTGCTACTGTAGAGCTGAAGTACGAAGCCTCTGTTTCATAGGTTGCAGATGCTTCGTACCTCAGCATGACAGCAATATTCATGGTTGCTGCCAACAAAAAGTATTTTCGCTGCTGTCGGGTTTAGGAACAAGGGCTTGTGCACCCTGCAACCTTAAAAATGAAAAGCTGGTTTTGCCGCATAGCCCCGGTTGAAGCGTTACCCTACAGCAACGAGGCACGAGGAAGCGAAGCGTAAAGCGAAAAACGGGAAGAAACTTATTGCTTTGTACAGGCCTTGCGCTCCAAACCAAAAAAGTGTTAACATTTAAATCGGTTTTTTAAGGATTAGAAAATGAAGGTGCAGCAGTACTTAGGATTTTGCAGTCCCGCCATTTGCTACAATCTTTTTGTGCTACTGTAGTGCTGAAGTACGAAGCCTCCGTTTTATAGGTTGCAGATGCTTCGTACCTCAGCATGACAGCAATATTCAGGCTTGCTGCAACAAAAAGTATTTTCGCTGCTGTCGTGTTTAGGAACAATGGTTTATGCACCCTGCAACCTTAAAAATGAAAAGCTGGTTTTGCCGCATAGCCCCGGTTGAAGCGTTACCCTACAGCAACGAGGCACGAGGAAGCGAAGCGTAAAGCGAAAAACGGGAAGAAACTTATTGCTTTGTACAGGCCTTGCGCTCTAAACCAGAAAAGTGTTAACATTAGAAAATGAGAAACTTATAGTTTTTGAAGAAAAAATCCTCTTTTACAGGTTTTGGTGCCTGCGGTATGATTTTAAAATCTTAAAGGTATGCTCAAATTCACTGCCACTCAGGTTCGAATAATCTGGCATAGAAAGTTTGTGTACGGTTAAAAAATTAAGCAGTTCTTTAATTACGTTTGATACTTCTTCTGATTCTTCTGTGTGTTTTAGGGTGTCGATTTTACTTAGCAATAGCGAAATCTCGAACATTTTAAAATCGTTCCGGTTTGTAATTTCGAGTCCAGCATTGGCTTCTATCAGGGCCTGTTCATAATTGTTCGTTGCATTATAAAAGTTTGCCTTAAAAATACTAAAGCTGGCCAGTATAAAATTGGTATGGTAGGTATAATCGCTGCTGATGATCTTATCTACAAACTGCATAATGCGCTGTGCTTTTTTAAAATAGTTGAGCTTTATATAGGTTTGGCCCAAATGAAGCAATAGAAATGGCGAGAAAACGGAATACCTGATGTAAAAAATATTCGGATATTTGCTTAAAATGGCCATAATAAAGCGATGGCATTCTGCATAGCTTTTTTGCGAGAAAAGCGTAATCAACACCAGGCGGTACGATAAAATTTCAGTCGCGGTGATTTCTTCATTTTTCCGCGGGTTGCTTCTGTCTATTTCCTGGCAAAGTTTAATAATTTTATCTTCAAGGGTCTTACTTTCGTTGGGTTTGTTAACCAGGTTATTGTAGAAATAGAGGATTAAATCGTAAGGGTTGATCGGAAAGAGCTCATTCAGTCTTTTGTAATTCCTTTTCAGGAGTTGCATGGTATTGGCCAGCGATACTTTATCTACATCAATCAGGTTTACATTGCACTCTATTACATGCAGCATAATCTGGATATCTTCGTTAAGTACATTTTCCGAAATGGTTTTGATCGTTTCTTTGTAAAGTGTACTCATGGTACGCCCTGAGGCCATAATGTCAACAAAATCGACATCGATACTTAACTTATTAAAGTTCGAATTGGGCTTGCCGAGTTCGAATTTGGATACATAACAAATAAAATCGAAAGCACTGTTTTTCTCCCTGTTGGTAAAGGGAAGTTTGAAAATGTTTTTTAATGCCGCAATTTCATTTCTGTTGATGCAAAACCTGATCGACCAGTTTAAAATATGGTCTCTGCGCGAATTTTGTGCCGGAAAACTGTTTAAAATATACTCGAAAAATGATTTTCCGGGTTTATATTCAAACTTATCGGTAATCTGGATAAAAAGAAAATATGTATAAATATCGTCGCTTAAAAAACGGACAATCTCGGTCGGAATGGTTGTACTTAACCGCTTTTCTTCAATAATAATCCCCGCGTGCAAAAGTTCTTCATAAGCATCAGGATAGCAGTTAATGTAGCTTAGGATCTTTTCTTTTGATACCCTAAGTTTTTTGTTCCCTTCTGAAATACAATCGCTTATTTTTTTGAGCAGAAATATCTTTTCGGTACTCTTTTTAGCAAGGAATACGCGTTTTTCTAAGAAATAACTGATTAATTCGTAACACAATAAAGGATTACTCAGCTCGAGATGGTGGTTTTCATCTTTGAGTTTGAAATAAACCTGCAACCAGAATGGCGTTTTAAACTGGGCCAGCAGGGGAGGGCTTACATCAGATCTGTTAATGATTTTGTTTTCGATGTGGCTGAGGGTGTACAAAACCTCATCGGCATTTAAGGGCGGCACATTGCTTAAGGTATCTTCATCATAAAACAGGCCCGTGTACCAGGCCTTGGTTAAAGATGCAGATCCGTAAATGGCGGGCTGTAAATTAATCCAGCTATTGGTGCGCAGTCCGAAAACAAGCTTAACAAAATTGTTCTCTTCTATGCTGTATAAAAAATCTATAAATGTTTTAAAATAATTGCTTCTGGCCAACAGTTCGTCAATGCCATCCACAATAATGATAAACCGGCCTTCACGTTTTTCGGGGTTTTTCTTAAAAAAACCGATCAGTTCGCTCAGGCTTCCAAACTTAAATTCTTTTAAAAACCAGTCTTTTAACGTTGCTCCGCTTTGCATAATGGTATTGATGCTTGTAGAGTTTACCATTAAAACAATGTCGTTTTTATAGAGGGCATTTTCTGAAAAGAAAAAATACTCCACCATGTGCGCCAGCAAAATTGATTTCCCCTGGCCTGGCTGTGCACTTACCGTAGTAAACTGGTAGTTGTTTTTTAAAAAGTAATCAAAATCGGGATAGAAAAAGCTTCTGTTCGCCGTGGCATTAAACGGAACACCAGAGTTGTTTTTTTTTGCAATTAACGATACGTCGGTAATGGCATGTGCTTTCAGCTTTAAATCCTGCCATACACTCTGAACAGAAGTGGTTTGGTTTTCCTTGTCTTTACAAAATGCATCCCAGTCATTGTAGCCGATATACTGCGAAAGGCTGTTCAGCGTGAACAACGAAAATTTATGTAGGGTATTGGCGAAGCCGAAGAAGCGCTTAATAGTAGTTTCACTTACGTAGTTCTTGGTTTCTTGAAATACATACTCGGAGATAATCTTACAATGGGCTGGGTCGATGTTTCTCAAACCAGATTTTATTAGGACAAACTTCCTGAGTTCGATAAGGAGATCGTTAGCGTTCATGAATTGACTGATGGGATGACTAGCGCTAATGTCATCATAATTTCACAATTGAAGAAATCTATTCACGAAGAATGGTCTGTATGAATAAAATGAATGAAACGCATTTCATAAAAATGAATAGCAATGGATAGGATAGGTAGCTATTCTAGATATAGATTTGTCATAATTATATAATGCCCCTGAAAAAATAATTACCTAACAGTAGCATCCCACATAGTAAGTCTTCTAAATAACGCCTGACATGATGAAAACTCCTACTTTTTCGTCCCAAATAGGGATAATCCGCAATACCTGTGTTGCAGTCATCATTCTATTAACGCTCTTCTACTCAAAATCGTATGCGCAAACAAAAGTTTTTGCGAATACCGTATCTGCACAAAGCAGGGTCGATAATGCGAACAACGCTACACTGAACGATAACACCTTCGCTACGGTAAATTCGTATGGCGGAGTTGCTGTTGGTATTGGTGGATACAGCGGCGAGCTGGAATTAAGATATCCGGCTGCGGTTAATGCGGGAATAACTTCCTTCATCAGAATAGATTTTGACGGAGACATCCTGAACAGGTTGCTGGGAGGAAGTTTAGGCGGCCTGCTGGCTAACGTGGGTGGTACGGTAGTTCTGGGCAACCACTCGTTCGAGGTAGGAGCCAGAAACGGTGCCTCAACTGTATTAACAGGCAGTAGTACAGCGGCTTTCTCGACAGATAATATCAGGATTGTAAAAGATGCCAATGGTTTCTTTTATGTGGCCATAACGCCAACACAGGCATATGACCGTATATATATTAAAGACGTTACCAATGCGGTTTTACTAGGGGTAACCAACAGTACCAGGGTTTACAATGCATTTTATGTTTCGGGTACCGATCCTTGTGCACAGGCATTTAGCACAGGTTATGAGGGAACAGGAATAACGCTTGACGCTTTACAACTGGGCAGTTCGGGTGTAACCAATAGTGAAAGGGCGATTGATAGCGATCCAAATAATTTTTCTACATTAAGTTTAGGTGTACTTGGCGTGGCTTCATCCATCAGCCAAAATTTTTATTTTACAACGCCTTCAAATCCTGGTGATGATATTAACCTCAGGTTCAGTACTACACCAGCATTATTAACCGCCGGAGTTTTACAGAACATTTCGATAACGGCTTATAACGGAAACACCCAGGTTTATACCGGATCGGTTCCAACTACATTGAATCTTGATTTACTTGGCTTATTAAATAGCGGTCAGCCGGTAACCATACCTTTTTCTCCGGGAGCAGGAGTGGTATTCGACCGGATAAAAGTTACCTTAGGATCGGTTTTAACCGTAAACCTTACCCAAACGCTTAATGTTTATGGTGCAACCCGTTCGGCACCAAGACCAACTTTTTCCGCACCGGCAAGTAATGCCATTGCTGCATGTTACAACACTACAGTACCTTTAACTGCCACAACCTCAAGTGCCAACCAATTAATCTGGTACGATGTGGTAGAAGGTGGAACCGCCTTACAAACCGTTGCTTACAATGGTACATTTACCACGCCGGCATTAACGGCCAACAAAACTTATTATGTTGCTGCCAGAAGAATAGGGTGTACAACAGAATCGACCAGGGTGCCGGTTGTAATTACGGTTAACCCACAGATTATTTTTAACGGAGCTATCTTAACCAATGCCACTCCGGGCTTTGCTTACTCTAAACAGCTCGATGTAGCCACAGGTGGAACAGGACCTTATACTTATGCTTTAGCGGCAGGTAGTACACTGCCAGCAGGTTTAACTTTATCATCAGCAGGGGTAATTACCGGAACACCAACGGTGGCAAATGCTTATACTTTTTCGGTTGTAGCAACTGATACCAAAGGCTGTAAAGCAACTGCAAATTATAGTTTAACGGTTACCACAGCATTGGTACTTACGCCGGGTGCATTGCCAAACGGCATAACAGGAACGGTTTATCCAACGCAGACTATTCCGGCTGCCACTGGCGGCACAGGGCCATATACTTATACAGCAACTGGTGTTCCTCCGGGTTTAACTTTTAATCCGGCTACAAGAGAGATTACCGGAACACCAACTCAACCCGGAACTTACAATATTCCAGTTACGGTTGTTGATGCAAACGGGAATACCCTTACTTCAAATTATACTGTAAAAATCACTGATCCTTTATTGTTGCCAACCGCTACTTTGGCTGATGGAACAACAGGAACGGTTTACACCACGCAGATTATCCCAACTGCAACGGGAGGAACCACGCCTTATACTTATTCGGCAACGGGACTTCCTCCGGGTTTAACTTTTAATCCGGCTACCAAAGCCATTACGGGTACCCCAACCACTGCCGGAACTTATACTGTACCTGTTACGGTAACCGATGCTGACGGCAAAACGGTAACCACCAATTACAGCATTACAGTAAACAATCCATTGGTTTTACCAGCGGCAACCTTGCCTGATGGAACTGAAGGAGCAGTTTATGCTACGCAGACTTTACCGGCTGCAACAGGCGGTGTTGGTCCGTTTACCTATGTTGCAACTGGTGTTCCTGCCGGATTATCATTTAATCCTGCTACAAGAGAAATTACCGGTACACCAACACAGGCAGGTAATTACACCATTGGTGTAACGGTAACTGATAGCCAGGGTAAAACAGCCAGTAATAATTACCCATTAAAGGTAAATGGAACGTTAACTTTGCCAACCAGGACTTTGCCAAACGGCGTTGTGGGTACTTCTTATCTGCCACAAACCTTACCGGCAGTAAGCGGTGGTGTTGGCCCATATACTTATGCGGCAACTGGTCTTCCTCCGGGATTATCGTTTAACCCAACTACAAGAGAAATTACCGGCACGCCAACACAAGGTGGTAGTTATACCATTTCGGTAACGGCTACTGATGCAAATAATAATAAAGCCACTACTACTTATGCATTAGCAGTATCGGTAAATGATCCTGTGGTAGCTTCTGCAACAGTTTGTACAGGAAGCACGGCTACTTTAACGGTAAGCAACCTTCAGGCTGGTGTGACTTATAACTGGTATGCTTCTACCGGAAGTACACCATTAGCCACTGGCAACAACGGTACCTTTACAACGCCTGTGGTTACCTCATCAACTGTGTTTTATGTTGAAGCTGTTTCCGGAACGGCTGTAAGTGCAAGAACATCGGTTAGTGTTTCGGTAAATCCGCCAGCTACCTTGGCTACAGTAACTACCAACAATCAGGTAATTAACGCTGGCCAAACCACAACTTTAACTGCAACAGCTGATGCCGGTAATACCATTGCCTGGTTTGATGCACCAACTGCAGGTACCCAGGTAGGGTCAGGAAATTCATTTACTACACCGGCTTTAACAGCAACCAGAACTTATTATATTGAAACCACCAGTACCAACGGATGTAAAAGCGCAAGCCGCGTTCCGGTAACGGTAACCGTAATTAATGGTGGTGGTGCAACTGCTTGTAATGCCGCCAACAGTCAGAATACAGGTATAAATGGTATCTGTTTATTATGTGCTGTTACTGGCGCAGGTAACTCAACAGATGCCGATGCGAACAACTTCACCAGGATTTCTCTTGCTGTAGGTGTTACCGCAAATGGTTATCAGCAATTAATTTTCCCTTCAGTTGGGGTAGCTACTGATAGTATTCGTTTAGATTTAGCCTTACCAACCGGTTTAGCTGATGTTGGACTTTTAAATAATGTAACAGTTACCGTATTAAATGGTACTACAGTAGTAAGAACTGTACAGTTAAACGGCGGATTATTAAGCCTTCAACTTTTATCGGGCAACCGTTTTGCAGCAACTGTTTTGGCGGGTGGCGCTTATGATAGGGTTCAGGTGAGCTTTGGTGCCTTGGTTTCAGCAGTTACCAGTTTAGATATTTATGGTGCAACCGTAGTTTATCCTAATCCAACATTTATCGCTGGTGCGCAATCGATCTGTTCGGGCGGTACCGCAACCTTAAGTGCAACTGCAAATGGCGGTACTACTTTAGCCTGGTTTGATGCGCCAACAGGCGGTACACAGGTGGGTACAGGTGCAAACTTCACTACTCCGGCTTTAACCGCTACCACCACTTATTATGTTCAGGTAAGCAAAGGCACTTGTTCTAATACTACAAGGGTTCCGGTAACCATTACCGTTAATCCGGCAATTATATTTGCAGGCACAACTTTAACCAATGCAACAATTGCTTCTCCTTATAGCAAACAACTTCCGGTGGCAACAGGAGGCACACCAGGTTATACCTATGCTCTGGCTTCGGGCAGCACTTTACCGGCAGGCTTAACTTTATCTACAAGTGGATTGGTAAGCGGAACACCAACTGCAACCGGTAACCCTACATTTGATGTGGTGGTAACCGATAGCAAAGGCTGCAGCACAACAGCAACTTTTACCTTAACAACCACACCAGCACTGGCACTGGCCCCGGGCGCTTTGCCTAATGGTGTAACCGGAACGGCTTATACAACAAATGGTATTCCGGCTGCAACAGGTGGAACCGGTCCTTATGCTTATTCGGCTACAGGTCTTCCTCCGGGATTGGCTTTTAACCCGGCAACAAGAGAAATTACAGGTACACCGACTCAAACCGGAACCTTTACGATACCGGTTACCGTAACCGATGCCAATGGCAATACCATTACGGCTAACTATACCTTAAAAGTAACTGATCCATTGGTTTTACCACCAGCAACTTTAGCTGATGGAACCACAGGAACCGTTTATACGCCTCAAACTATTCCATCTGCAACGGGCGGATCAACGCCTTATACTTATTCGGCAACTGGTCTTCCTCCGGGATTAACCTTCGATCCTGCTACCAGAACAATTACAGGAACACCTACACAATCAGGAACTTTTACGGTGCCGGTAACCGTTACCGATGCCGATGGAAAAACAACAACCAGTAATTATACCATAAACATTGTTAATCCTTTACAGTTACCGGCAGCAACTTTGCCTGACGGAACAGAAGGAACTGTATATGCTACGCAAACCTTACCAGCAGCAACCGGTGGTGTTGGTCCTTATACTTATGTGGCAACCAATCTTCCGGCAGGATTAACTTTTGACCCGGCCACCAGACAGGTTTCGGGTACACCTACCCAGGCCGGAAATTATTCGATCGGTGTTACCGCTACAGATAGTGAAGGCAGAACAGCAAGTAACACTTATGCACTTAAAGTAATTGGTGTACTTACATTACCTGGCGCAACTTTACCGAACGGTATTGTAGGTACGGCTTATCCAACACAAACTTTACCAGCAGTAACCGGTGGAACTGCACCATATACTTATCTGGCAACCGGTCTTCCTCCGGGATTAAGTTTTAATACCGCGACAAGAGAAATAACAGGAACACCAACTTTAGGTGGAACTTATACTATATCTTTAACTGCAACAGATGCAAATGGTAATAAGGCGACTACAGCTTACAGCTTAAACGTAACCGTAAACGCTCCGGTAGTTGCTGCGGCAACAGTTTGCTCAGGAAGTCCGGCTACTTTAAGTGTTAGCAATTTACAGGCAGGTGTAACTTATAACTGGTATGCATCTACAGGAAATACCCCATTAGCAACCAATAATACAGGTGTTTTTGTAACACCTGCGGTAACCTCACCAACCGTATATTATGTAGAAGCAGTATCCGGCACTGCGGTGAGTAGCAGAACTGCTGTAAATGTTTCCGTTAATCCACCGGCAACGCCTGCAACGGTAACCACCAACAGCCAGGTGATCAATGCTGGTCAGTCTACTACTTTATTAGCTACCGCCGATGCTGGTAATACCATCCAATGGTACGATGCTGCTACAGGCGGAATACAGGTAGGAGCTGGTACTTCTTTTACCACACCTGTACTTAACGCAACTACAACTTATTATGTAGAAACTACAAATGCCAGTGGTTGTAAAAGCGCAAGCCGTGTTGCGGTAACAGTTACCGTATTAAACAACAGTGGCGGTACAGCTTGTAATGCTGCAAATTCGCAAAACTCTGGTATCACCGGAATCTGCTTATTATGTAGCGTAACCAATCCTGGAAATTCTACTGATGCAGATCCATCTAACTTTACCAGGATATCGCTTTCAGTAGGTGTGGGTGCTTCGGGATATCAGCAATTAATTTTCCCATCAGCTGGAACGGCTACAGATAGCATTCGTTTAGATTTAGCCTTACCAGGTGGTTTATTGGATTTAACCGCATTGGGTAATGTTACCTTAAATGTAATGAACGGTACCACAGTGGTGAGAACAGTTCAGTTAAATTCTTCATTATTAAATCTTCAGTTGCTTTCGGGCAACCGTTTTGCTGCGACTATATTGGCAGGCGGTGCTTACGATAGGGTACAGGTGAGCTTCGGTGCATTAGTTTCTGCAGTAACCAGTTTAGATGTTTATGGCGCAACCATCATTTATCCTAACCCAACCGTAACAGCAGGTGCACAAACCATTTGCGCGGGAAGCACAGCAACTTTAACTGCAACTGCAAACGGTGGCACAACATTGGCCTGGTTTGATGCGCCAACCGGCGGAACACAACTGGCCGCTGGCGAAACCTTTACTACGCCAGCTTTAACTGCTACCACTACTTATTATATCCAGGTAAGCAAAGGAACCTGCGCAAATGCAACCAGGGTTCCGGTAACTGTAACCGTTACACCAGCATTAGCTACTCCGGTATTGGCAACCATTGCCAATGTGTGCGAAGGATCTTCAGCTACTTTATCGGTTGCTAACCCTGATCCGGCGGTAACTTACAAATGGTACGATGCTGCAATAGCTGGTAATCTGGTATTCACCGGTTCGGTATTCCAAACTCCGGCTTTAGCAGCGGCAACTACTTATTATGTAGAAGCATCGCAAGGAAACTGTACCAGTGCGGCACGTACTGCAGCTGCGGTATCGGTTAATCCTCGTCCGGTGTTGCCTGTTGTCACTGCAAGTTCATCTACCGTGAGTCCAGGACAGACCGCAATTTTAACAGCAACCTCTGCTGATCCAACCAATACTTTCAACTGGTACACTTCTAATACCTCAACAACACCGGTTTATGTAGGAGCAACTTATGTTACCCCTCCGTTACTGGCTACCACCACTTATTTTGTAGAATCGGTTTCTACCAATGGCTGTACTTCGGCGAGCCGCGTTCAGGTAACCATTACGGTTGATGGTAACGGATCGCCAAATCCTGTTCCTTGCGAGGCAGCTACCACACAGGTTAACGGCGTTACCGGTGTAGCCTTATTATCAGGTGTATTTAACCCGGCTTTAGCTATCGATAACGATACCCAAACAGCCTCATCACTGGTTATGCCGGTTGGCGCACTTGGCGCATCGGTTTATCAGCGGGTTGGTTTTGGATCACTATCTACTGTGGGCGATACCGTACGTGTATTGGTATCCTCGCCAGGAAAACTATTGTCACTTTCATTATTGGGCAATGCGACTGTCACCACTTATGTTGGAACGAACAGCAATGGCGATTCGCAATTGTTAAACAATAATTTATTAAATGTTCAGTTGTTGAGCGGTAATACACAGGCCTTAATCACTTTTGTTCCGACCAATGTATTTGATGGAGTAGAAGTAAGGTTAAATTCAGGTGTATTGGGTGCCTTAACATCAATCAACTTAAATTATGCACAACGTGTTCTGGTTGCACCAACTGTAGCATCTGCTAATGTTACTGCTTGTGTGGGCTCAACCGCTCAATTGCAGGTGAGCAATCCATCAGCAGGTTTAACTTACAGGTGGTACGATGCTACCGGAACTTATCTGAGCGGTAGAGACGGTGTTATATTTACCACCCCTGTTTTAACCGGTGATACTAAATTCTATGTGGCTGCAGTATCTGCAACAGGTTGTGTGAGCTATAAAACAGTAGTAAACGTGACCACAAACCCTGCTCCGGTTACTCCTGATCTCCTTTCGGCAGCGGTTAATACCTGTCCTAACACTTCAGTTACCTTCCAGGTTAAAAACCCGGTTGCAGGCACAACTTATAACTGGTACGATACGGCAACTTCTACGACTGTGTTATTTACAGGTGATAACTTTACCACACCATTAATTACGGCCGACAGAAGTTATTTTGTAGCTGCGGTTAACAGCTGCGGTACTTCATCAACCAGAACTGAAGGCAAAATTGTGCTTGGAACGATTGATGTTCCGGTAATTACGCCGCCATCAATCACCATCAGTGAAGGTTCTGTTGCGGTATTAAAAGCAACATCAAGCACAGCAGGAGCAACCATTAACTGGTACACTACTGCAAACGGAACCATTCCGGTATATACTGGCGAAACTTATGTAACGCCACAATTAAGCACCACCACTACTTATTATGTGGAGGCGACCATTCCTGGCGGATGTACTGCAACCAGCAGGGCAACGGTAACCGTAACGGTGGTGCCTAACGGCAACCCTGTGGTTACCCCGTGCGGCGCGGCAACCACTACAGTAGCAAGCGGTGTAACGGGTGTAGCATTATTGGCAGGTGTTTATAACCCAACATTTGCGGTTGATAATGATATTAATACAGGATCTAGCCTGGTTATCCCGGTTGGCTTATTGGGCGCATCTGTTTACCACCAGGTTGGTTTTACTGGCCTGTCAAATGTAGGCGATACTTTAAGGGTAAAAATTACAACACCAGGAACTTTGCTTTCGGTAGGGGTGTTAAACAACTTAACAGTAACAACTTTCCAGGGTACAACCAGCAATAACGATGCAGTTTCTGTATCTAACCCATTAATCAACTTACAATTATTATCAGGCGGAACATCGGCCATATTAACATTCGTACCAACCAGCAGGTTTGATGGGGCCGAACTGAGGTTAAACTCAGGTTTGCTTGGTGCATTAACCTCTGTTAATTTAGATTATGCACAAAGGGTAATCACTGCTCCGGTAGTAACGTCGAATGCGGTAAGTGTTTGTCAGGGTTCATCTGCCACATTAAGCGTGCAGAACCCGCAGGCAGGTGTAGTGTACAAATGGTACATCGGCACCACTTATCAGGCAGGAAAAGACGGACCAACTTTCACAACAGATCCGGCATTATTGGCTGATAATTACCTTTATTCGGTAACAGCAACAGCCAATGGTTGCGAAACTTTAGGTACTAAAATAACAGTAACCGTATTGCCACCGGCAGTAGCGCCTGTTCCGTCAACAACCAATCCGGCTACAACCTGTATCGGTACATCGGCTACTTTAAGTGTGCAGGCAGTTGCAGGTATTACTTACAACTGGTACGATGCAGCAGTTGGCGGAAACATGTTGGTAACCAACAACAGCAGCTTTAATACGCCTGCAACATTGGCGGCAGGAACCTACGATTATTTTGTAGAAGCCGTAAGTGGTGCAGCTTGTCCGAGCTCAACCCGTACAAAAGTTTCTATCACGGTTAATCCATCAGCATTAGCTACCGATTTAACCGTAACTGGATCAACTTCATTATGTGCTTCTGGTACCGCAGTACTTACTGTAACCAGCACAACAGTAACCAACCCGGTATTTACCTGGTACAGCGATGCAGCTTTAACACAGGTTGCTTTTGTAGGTGCAGTATTTACTACTCCGGCCATTACAGCAACAACGAAATACTATGTTACTGTTGGCGGAACAAATAAATGTCCTAACACAGCGGGCAATGCAAAAGAGGTTACCATTACGGTAAATCCGGTTGCAGGCCCAACAGATATTAACTTAGCTGGAACAAGCACCATTTGCGGTGGTTCTTCAGTTACCTTAACTGCAACAAGTACAACAGTTACCAATCCTGTATTTACCTGGTACAATGATGCTGCCTTAACTTCGGTAGCGTTTACCGGAACCAGTTTTGTTACGCCGGCACTTAATGCCACAACCACTTATTATGTAACGGTTAAAGGCGATAACAAATGCGAAAACACCGCGGTAACAGCAAAACCAATTACCATAACGGTTAATCCGGCTGCAACAGATGCTGATATTACCGCAAGCGGAATTACTTCGATCTGTAAAGGATCAACCGCAGCATTATCTGCCTCAACTACCACAGTAATCAATCCGGTGTTTACCTGGTACAGCGATGCAGCTTTAACAACAGTAGCTTACGTAGGGCCAAACTTTACTACACCGGTATTAAATGCAACTACTACTTATTATGTAACCGTAAGAGGTGATAACAAATGTGAAAATTCTGCAGCCAATGCTGAAGTAGTTACCGTAACGGTTAAAGATTTTGCTACCGCAGCAGATATTGCGGTAAGCAATGCCCAAATCTGTTCGGGTTCTACTGTAATGTTAATGGCTTCAAGCACCACGGTAACGCAACCAGTATTTACCTGGTACAGTGATGCTTCATTAACCAGTGTGGTATTTACTGGTCCAACCTTTACTGTAACTGGTTTAACGGCCACTACCACTTATTATGTAAGTGTTAAAGGTGCCAATAAGTGCGAAAACACCGCAGCAGATGCGAAAGCAGTTACTGTAACGGTTAATCCGTTGGCTACCACTACCGATATTATCCTGAACGGAAGTACAACAGCATGTGCAGGCTCATCGGCAGTGTTGAGTGCAACTTCACCAACAGTAACCAATCCGGTATTTACCTGGTATAGTGATGCTGCTTTAACCAATATAAGTTTCATTGGTGCAACATATACTACACCACCATTAAACACCACTACCACTTATTATGTAACAGTAAAAGGTGATAATAAATGTGAGAATGCACCTGGTACGGCAAGGGTAATTACCATTACCGTTAGTCCGGTGGCTACCGCTTCTGATATTACCGCGGCCGATGCAACCATTTGCTCAGGATCGGGTACTACTTTGGTGGCCAGCACCACAACGGTTACCAACCCAACCTTTACCTGGTACAATGATGCTGCCTTAACTTCGGTAGCTTATGTAGGAGCTTCATTTGCAACGCCAGTATTAACCACAACCACTAAATATTATGTTACGGTTAAAGGCGATAACAAATGTGAAAATTCAGGAATTACCGCTAAAGTGGTAACGGTTAATGTGAACCAGGCTGCAACAGCTGCAGATATTACCTTATCAACACCAACTTTGGTATGCGGATCGGGTACAGCAGTAATCAATGCCAGCTCTACAACAGTAACCAATCCGGTATTTACTTGGTACAACGATGCTTCGTTAACCAGTGTGGCCTTTACCGGACCAATATTTACCACACCGGTATTAACCACTACCACCACTTATTACGTAACCGTAAAAGGAACCAATAAATGTGAAAACAGTGCCGCAGATGCTGCAGCAGTTACCATTAAGGTTAACCCGATTGCAGTTGCCACAGATATTGTGGTAAATGGTTCAACAAATGTTTGCGGAGGTTCTGCAGCAATATTAACCGCCAGCAGCACAACCGTAACCAACCCGGTATTTACCTGGTACACCAATGCAACTTTAACTGATGTAGCCTTTGTAGGTGCAGTATTTACTACACCAACGTTAACCGCCAACACCACTTACTATGTAACGGTAAAAGGCGACAACAAGTGCGAAAACAGTGCAGCAACGGCTAAATCAGTAAATGTGGTGGTTAATCCTGTAGCTTCGGCAACTGATGTTACCGCAGCAGATGCAACCATCTGTGCAGGCTCATCAGCCAGTTTGGTAGCCAGCACTACTACCGTAACCAATCCGGTATTTACCTGGTACAGCGATGCTGCCTTAACAACCCCGGTATTTACAGGTGCAACTTTCAATACACCAGCATTAACTGCAACCACTAAATATTACCTGACTGTAAAAGGTGATAACAGATGTGAAAGTTCTGCTGCAAATGCAAAAGTGGTTACTGTTACAGTAAATGCAGGCGCAACCGCTGCTGATATTACCTTATCAACTCCGGCAATCGTATGTGGATCGGGTACAGCAGTAATCAATGCCAGCAGTACAACGGTAACCAATCCGGTATTTACCTGGTACAACGATGCTTCACTAACCAGTGTGGCCTTTACCGGACCAATATTTACCACACCGGTGTTAAGCACTACCACAACCTATTATGTAACTGTTAAAGGAACTAATAAATGTGAAAATACTGCTGCAAACGCGGTAGCGGTAACCATTAAAGTTAATCCGGTTGCCAGCGCAACAGATATTACGGTAAATGGTTCAACATCGGTTTGTGCAAATGCAGCCGCAACATTGGCCGCAACCAGCACAACAGTTACCAACCCGATATTTACCTGGTACAGTGATGCCACTTTAAATACAGTCGTGTTTACTGGTCCGGTATTTACTACCCCGGTGTTAACTGCAAATACAACCTATTATGTAACCGTTAAAGGTGATAACAGATGCGAAAGTTCTGCAGCAACAGCAAGGGCGATTGCCATTACTGTAAATGCATTGCCAAACAATCCTGTGGTATCTGCTCCGAACGGAGGCATTTGCGCAGGTGATGGTGCAACCCTGACAGTAACCAATGCACAGGCAGGTGTTACTTACGAATGGTACAATGCAGCAGTTGGTGGTAATTTATTATTCACGGGCACAAGCTATAATGTTACTGCTTTAACTGCCACAACAGATTACTATGTATTGGCAATTGGTACAGGCGGATGTAACAACAACGGTGGCCGCGTTAAAGTAACCGTTACCGTAAATGCCAAACCAACCGTACCAACTGTAGCTTCATCATCAGTGAGTGTATGTACAGGAAGCCCTGCAGTATTAACAGTTACCAACCCTCAAACAGGGGTTACTTATAACTGGTACACTGCCGCAGCAGGTGGCGCACCGGTAGGCACTGGCGTAAACTTTACAACACCAGCTGTTATTGCAAACACTACTTATTATGTAGAGGGTGCAAACGGAAGCTGTGTATCAACATCAAGAACACCGGTAAATGTAACTGCACTACCGGTACCAGTTGCACCAGCATCAGTAACAGCTGCAAACGGAACACTTTGCGCAGGCAGCTCGACCATATTAACGGTAAATAATCCGGTAACCGGATTAGTGTACAGGTGGTATGCTGCAAGCTCTAATGGTCCGGTACTGGCAGAAGGTATAACCTTTACCACGCCAAACTTAAGCGCTACCACCATCTACTATGTAGAAGCTGTAGCTGTGGGTGGTTGTGCAAGTCCGGGCAGAACGCCTGTTACAGTAAGTGTGCTTCCTGTGCTGGCTAAACCTGATGTAGTGGTACAAACCACAACACCTAACAGCATCACCTTTGCGTGGGCTGCGGTTGCAGGTGCTACAGCTTACGAAGTATCGCTGGATAATGGTTTAACCTGGATCAATCCAACAAACGGACCAACCGGAACAACCTACTTTGTTACAGGCTTAAAACCTGATCAAAGTGTAAGTATCTCGGTTAGGGCTAAAGGAGTACTTGATTGCCAAACCAGTGCAAACGGTTCAGTAACAGGTAAAGCAACCAATCCGTTTGGAAACCAGATTTACATACCAAATGCGTTTACACCGAATAACGATGGTAAGAATGATATATTCTTAATCTACGGCAATACCATCGCAAGCGCTAAAATGAGTGTGTACACACAATGGGGTCAGTTAATCTTCCAGTCAGATAACGTAGCAAATGGATGGGATGGAACCTTTAAAGGGGTAAATCAACCAATCGGGGTTTATGTATATATGGTTGGTGTAACCTTTACCGACGGAACAACCACATTGAGAAAAGGTACAATAACGCTGATCAGATAAAGAAGAGGATTAATAATAAACAGATAAAATCAAAGACCATGAAAATACTACCGGCTTTAAAAATATATGTTGCGGTGCTGGGATTACTGCTTTGTTCAGCTAAATCCTTTGCACAAACTGATCCGCATTTTTCACAGTATTATGCAAATCCCTTATACCTTAACCCCGCCTTAACGGGTGTAATAGACGGCGATTACCGCGCAACTGTAAACTTTAAGCAGCAATGGAGTGCACTTAACAGTTCTTTCTTAACGGGTGGTGCATCTTTTGATCTCGCCCCGAAAAAGAATTTCGCTTTTGGTGCAACCATTTTAAACCAAAGGGCAGGGGAGTTGGATTTCAACTACCTTTCTGCCCTGGTATCGGGTTCGTACCGTTTAAGGTTTGGTGCCGAAGGTTTGCAGATGGTAAGCTTTGGTTTACAGGCCGGGGTAATTAACCGCAGTTTCGATTTCTCTCAGGCCAGATTTGGGAATCAGTTTAATCCAACATCAGGTTACGATGGCGGGATGATGAGCGGCGAAACCCTTTCATCGCAGTCTTCACTGGTGCCCGATGTAAACGCAGGGATCATGTTCTTTGATGGCAATCCAAACAAAAGCGTAAACGTTTTCTTAGGCGCCAGTGCAGCGCACTTAACCCGGCCTATGGACCGTTTCTCTGGTACCAATTCACGTATCCCTGTTCGCTTTACCGCGCATGGTGGTGCAAGGATCAAAGCTTCCGAACTGCTGGATATAGTACCCAATGCATTATTTATGTATCAGGGTAACACCAACGAGGTTTCGTTAGGGGCGTATGCACAATTAAACGTTAATCCATCAGCAAACATTTTATTTGGCGGTAATTACCGTAATAAAGATGCTGCAATCGCCTTTGTTGGCCTGCAGTTGAAAAACATGGTTTTCGGGCTGAGTTACGATGTGAACACGTCTACTTTCAACCGTGCATCAAACAGTAATGGCGGTTTAGAGCTTTCGGTATCTTTAATTGGACGTAATGGAATTATCGGGCCAAACTTCTTTTGTCCGCGTTTATAATCTTTATCATCAGTGCTAACAAACCGAGCTAGCGTTCAAAACGATAGCAAAACGATTAATAATTTATAAAGATGAAAAAAATATTACTCATTTTATTAGTGGCATTTGGCGGTTTTGCTAACGCGCAGTATGTGGTAAATTATAAAAAGGTTGCTGATACTTATTTCGAAAATAAGGATTACTATGCTGCATCTACCTTTTATAAAAAAGCCCTTAAAATTACAGGCGATAGTACCCAGGCCATTTTACCTTATGGCAAGGAAAGAAAATCAGCGGCTGATGATAAAGTGATAGAAGATTATGAAGGATCGATTTATAACCTTGCCGAATCGAGCAGGCTGTACCGTGAATTTAACGAAGCCGAAAAATATTATGCCATAGCCAGTACTTTTACCAATACCCGTTTCAGGAAGGCATTGTTTTATTATGCAGAAAGCTTAAGGGCCAATAAAAAATTTAACCTTGCCATTGATACTTATCAGCAGTTTATTCAAAAAAATGGTGACGATCCTTTAGCTAAAGAAGCACAAAAGGAAATCGAATCTTGTAAGTTTGCCATCGAAGAAATGCGTTTCCCACGCATGGTGCAGATCAAAAAAGTTCCGGCTAATGTAAATGGCCTTGGTTCTAACTATGCTGCGGTAAAAATAAACAACGAGCTTTTCTTCACCTCATCACGTCCGGTTGCCGTAGGTACCAAAAGAGACATGGTTAAAACCGAAGCCGGTGGCGAAGTTCAGGTATCAACCAAAGCTAATCCATTTATCAATAATATTTATTCGGCCAAAGGTGATTTAAATACAGCAGATATTGCTGTTAAGAAGCTTGATATCAATTTTGCAAGGGGTACCGAAATTGCAGCTGCTGCTTTTACACCAGATGGAAATACACTTTATTTCACCTCCTGGAAAGATAAAGATAAATACGCCATTTACAGTGCTAAAAAAACCGGCGATAGATGGTCTGATCCGCAGGCAGTGGGCTTACAGGTAAACAGTAAAGATTTTAACTCATCGCAACCCTTTGTTACCAGTGATGGTAAATTTCTTCTTTTTTCATCTGATAGAAGTGGGGGTTACGGTAAGTTCGATATTTGGTATTGTGCCATACGCGAAGATGGTTCATTGGGTCAGGCAGTAAATTTAGGTCCCACTATTAATACCGAAGATGATGAACGTGCACCCTACTACAATACCCTAACCAAAAAATTATTGTTCAGTACCGATGGAAGAATAGGCTTTGGTGGCCTTGATTTCTTTGAATCAGAAGGCGATCTGGTTGATTGGACCACCCCAAAAAATATGGGTTATCCTTTCAATTCATCAAAAGACGATATTTACTTCACCGCAACCGATGATAAAGGCACAAAAGGGTACATCAGTTCCGACCGCGAATCATCATGCTGTTTGGAAATATTCGAAGTAAAAAAAGAATATTTATCAATTTCTGGCCTGCTAACCGATTGTAAAACCAAATTGCCTTTGGCTGGCGCAAACGTAACGCTTAACAATGCAGAAGGTCCGCAAAAAGTTGTTACCGGTACCGATGGCGTCTATAAATTTAAAGTAGATTCGAAAAGACCAATCAAATTGCTTTTCGCAAAAGACAATTATTTTGCCGTTACCAAAAACTATGCTTACGAAGAATTGGCAAAAGCAGATACTTTAATTTATAAAGATTACTGCCTAAGTCCTTTCAAATTGGGCATTCCAATCGCTTTAGATAATGTTTATTACGAATTTAACAGCGCCGAGTTAACCGAACCATCTAAAAAAGTGCTCGACTTCCTCATCCCGATTATGGAAGATAATCCCGAAATGGAAATCGAATTAGGCTCACATACTGATAATATCGGCACAGATGAGTACAACCTCGATTTATCAAACAGAAGGGCAAAATCCTGTACCGATTATTTAGAGAGCAAAGGAATTGCCGCTTCCCGGATGACCTCTAAAGGTTACGGCGAGTCGATGCCAATTGCACCAAACGAAATCATCGTTAGACGCAAGAAAAAAGATAACCCCGACGGAAGGGCTAAAAACAGAAGAACTGAATTTAAAGTAACCAAAAAATAGAATACAATTAACATCCCGGTAAAGCCATCTTCGTAAAGGAGATGGCTTTTTTGTTGTTGGTTGGGGTTTTGTTGGTCGGGATTTGTAACTCCGCCCCGGTCCAGTATCCTCACAAACCAAAACCCAATAACCAGTACGTAGTGAAAACCTGAATCACACGATTAATCCAACCGTAAATCTGTATAATCTGGGCAACTCTTTTTCAACCTCAACTCCAACCGAAAACTGGTAATCTAAATTAATCTTTGTAATTTTCACCACCATTTAAATCCGATGAAGCTTAATATCCAACCCACAGTAATTTTTAGAACGCCTAAATTTTCATATCAATCCGAACTTGCCGATTGCTGGGAGGAATTAAAAAAAGCCATCGCCATATCTTCTGCCGCTTTCTACGAAAATATTAAAGATGTAGAAGCAAACCAGCTACAAAGCCTGCCTCCAAAGGTTTATTTTACCATCTGGAAGTATTTTAACCGTGCAAAGTTTCGCCCTACGCCCTATGGTACATTTGCAGGTTTTAGCCTGTTAAACGATGCCATTAAACCATCTGATAGTAAGATTGTTATAGAAGAAGAGCAAAAAATCTGCGGGCTTGTTGACTGGCCCTGCAAAAATAACATTCAACTGCCCTTAGCTGATCTGTTAACGAAAAACTGCCTGTTATTCAGTAACAGCAGTTACTATTTTACCCCAAACAGTATCCGTTATATTGCCTGCACCGATGGCGTTTTCGAACTCGCAGAACTCGATGAAGATGATTTTGTAAAACAGATATTGGATGCCTGTATAAAACCGGTACGTACCAATGAACTCATCAGGACCTTAAATTTGCAAAGCGAAGAAGTAGAAAACCTTTTCGGCCTGCTCCAGGATATGCACGATTTGCAGCTCATATTTACCAGTTACGACCCAAATATTATTGGTAACGACTATTTCGAACGCCTGGGGCTTAGCAATGCAACAGATTTGCCAAAATACCTGATTGCCCATAGAACTGTTAAATCAGGACATTTAAACGCACAATTGCTTCATGCTGTTCCGGGGCTGATCAAAATGCTTCATGGCATTTTACCAAACAGTGAGCGCGGGGCATTGAGCCAGTTCATCACAAATTTTAAAAAGAAATTTGAAGATCAGGAAGTACCGCTTTTAATCGCACTAGATCCCGAAATGGGGGTTGGCTATGATCAGCTCGAGCAAACCGGCGAAAATGATGATTTTATATCGAAATTAAACAATAAGTCGGGCAAAAAGGAGAGCGATACCGATAGCATTAAAGCAGTACTTAAAAACAGCCTCACCACGCAAAGTTTTGAAAAAGGGAAGCCTGTGTTTTTAAATAAACTTGCTATAAAACCAAACGAAAACCTGAAGCCGTTACCCAATTCATTCAGTATGCTCCTGACTGTACACGACGATTTACTTTTTACCGAGCAGATAGGAGGGGCAACTGCCAACGCACTAACCGGCAGGTTTACCATGGCCGGTGAAGCCGTTGAAAATTATGCTAAAAACGTAGCTGCTGCAGAGCAAGAGGCCAATCCCGATGTGTTGTTTTTTGATGTGGCCTACATGGTAGAAACCAACATTGATAATGTAAACCGCCGGAAACTGATTTACGATCATCAGCTGTCAATCCTCAATTATGATACCTCCGCCGATCCACTCAGTTTAAACGATATTCTGCTTTCAGTTAAAGGAACCGAGGTTGTACTGAGCTCTAAACGTTTAAACAGGCGTTTGGTGCCCCGCATGGCCTCTGCTTATAATTATTCACGTTCAGATCTTTCGGTATTCAGGCTCTTGTGCGATTTGCAGCATCAGGGCCTGGTTACCAGCCTTTCATTACCGCTCGATAACCTGTTTCCCGATCTCGAATATTATCCGCGTTTACAATATCAAAACATAGTACTAAGCAATTACAAGTGGAAAATTAAAAAGGAAGATCTTTTAGGTATAGACCAAAAACTTTTATCAATTGAACTGTTCCGCGCACATCTTGTAAAAATAGGTGTGGGTGAATATTTTAAAGCCGGGGTATCCGATCAAACCCTATGTTTCGCGTTGCACAGTGATGATGATCTTGGTGCTTTTCTTCAATACATGCAAAAACACACCTCGTTGTATATTGAAGAAGCAAACCTGCCCAAAAATAGCATTGTAGAAGATGAAGAGGGGAAACCCTATCTGGCCCAGTTTGTTCTAAACATCAGCCATGCAGCGAAAATTTATAATGGTTTGTTACCTCAGGAAAAAAATGCTGGCGCAATCCGGTATTTCCCGCCAGGATCAGAATGGCTTTATTTCGAGATTTTTTGCCACCAGCAAAGGTCAGATCAGATTTTAGCTGAAGTAATTGCCCCGTTTTTAGCCAATCATTCGGCTGATATCAGTTCCTGGTTTTTTATCCGCTATAATGAAAATGGAAACCACATCAGGTTCAGGCTGCTTTTAAACGATAAACTTAAAATGCAGGCATTAATGGCCAGCTTAATGAATAGCCTGACCGTATTTTTAAATTCAGGGCTGGTATCTGATGTGCAGATTAAAACCTATAAGCGCGAACTCGAACGTTATGGCAGCGACATCATTGAGGATGTTGAAAAACATTTTGCTGCAGATAGTGAATTTGTACTGTCCCTTTTCGAAACACAGCCTGATCATTTTGATAAATATAAACTGTGCTCCGTTCTTTTTGCCGGACTTATTAAAGCCGGATTGTTTGATCAGCAGGTAGCAGGGAAAATAATCAGGTCATTATCAGATTCTTTCAACCATGAACATCATTTGGATGCGGCCGATTTTAAACAGCTCAATAACCAGTACCAGTTGTTCAGGAAATCCGAATTTATTGCGCTAACCTCAGCACAAAAAGAGCAGTTTGAACAATTTTCAGCTTCATTGATCAGTATTCTTCAGCAGGCGCAGCCCGAAAAACGTGCTAAATTATTCAGCGATTTAATGCACATGCATGTAAACAGGCTTTTTAATAAAAACCAGCGCACACATGAAATGGTGATGTATTATTTTCTGCTAAAAGATATTCAACGGCAAAATGCCATTAACAATTAGCGGTTTAGCCTTGCCATTGGGTTAACTACAGTAACTTCAATTTCGGTAATGTATCGGTTAAGCGGGTCTTTATAATACCTGAATACATAATCGTTGCCGTAAAAGTTACTCAGGCGCTTGCCAATGTTTTCAATACCAACATGATGGCTCTCACTTTGCTTTCCCTTATTGTCATTAATCATGTTGATCGTGCTGATATGGAGATTGTCTTTTTCGTAAACAATTTTAATTAACGCCGGCTGTGTAGAGTGTGAAACATTTCCGTGCTTAAATATGTTTTCTACTAAAGTTAATAAAATAAGGGGTGGAAACCTTAACCCAAATAAATCTCCCGTTACTTCAAGTTCCAGATTAATCGTGTTAGCCGTTCGGAGTTTATGAAGATTGATTAAATGCTCAATTTGCTCAATTTCTTCACTTAAAGGAACCATTTCTGACGCTTCAGGGCGTTTTAGTGCATAGCGCATCATTTCAGCCAGGTTCATAATCGCATCGGCTGCCATGGGTGCCTTTTTACGGGCGTCGTTATAAATAAAGTTTAAGGTGTTGAACAGGAAGTGCGGATTGATCTGACTGCGCAGGTAATTGTTCTGCGATTGTACCAGGTCGTTCTCTAAAGCTTGTTTCTCGAGCTGGGTAATCAGATTCAGTCTTTCAAGTGCTTCAACCTTCTTTTGATCCTGAAATGATTTGGTGATATAAACATAACCTGTAGAATAACCAATAAATAGTATAGACCGGTAAACACAGGATAATATTAATTCCCGGTCAAATGATCGGGCAGGATTTGTTTTAATTAAACTTATTTTTTCGAATAAAATAATAAGGAGAAATGTAGAAACCACGTATGCAAAAATTATCACTGCAATGAGGATGGTAACCTTTAAAATTTTTATAGCATTTGATCCGGTTTTTAATATGCTTTTAAATAAAAAACCATAGGTATAAAAGGTTAAAATATTAACGATGTACACAAGTAGATACGCGCCCGGCTCTCTGAAACGATTTGTAGTTAAACCAAGAATAAATACCTCATAAACGATGTAAAGACTCCATACCAACAGGTGAAACTTATACTTTTCGTAGAATATTTTTAAGTGTAAAAAGTTCATTTTTTTCTCTTTAATCTATTGAAATGGGGCTTTTATCTCCCAAAAGCAGGGGTTTGTGTAAAAAAGTGGTTGCGTGTGGTTTTGAGGTGCATCTTTACAGAATATTAATCACAACGATAATCACAATAATTATATACATCATATTATGAAAGCTCAACACACAAATACTTCAGCTAAACTTTCTAAAAAAACAGTTTTTGTTTATAAAAACATCAAAGCTCAAAATAACTACGCAACTAGTCCAACCGGAGATCAGAGCCATAGTGCAATGACAAGTTTTATCATGGAATTTTAATTTCCATAATTACCTTAATTTAATAATTATATCATCATATTTAATATTTTAATACCATGAAAACTCAAAATACTACAAAACTTGCTAAGAAAACTGTTTTTGTTTATAAAAACATCAAAGCTCAGAATGCTTATTCAACCAATCCAACAGGAGATCAGAGCCACACTGTAATGACAAGTTTTATCATGGAGTTTCCAAACTAATTATTATTAACCGGATCGATGTGACCTCATTTACTGGTTCCGGTTCGATTTGAGTAAACTGCTCTGAACATAGGTAAAGAAAGCTTCTTTATAGCCTTCGCCAATCTGTATCATTTCATTGTTTACTAAACGGATAATATTTCCATCTACCTTTTTAATTGCTGATTTAGCAACAATATTTGATTTATTAACCCTTATAAATGCATGAGTTTCTAAGGCTTTTTCAATCTCTTTTAATGTAAGATAGGTGGTATGGGTTTCAGATTTGGTGATAATCTGGATATAATTTTGTAAAGCTTTAATATAAAGTATTTCATCAATTGCAATATTTGAAAAAGCATATTTATGATCGCCTTTGATATAAAGCGCAGCCGCCTGCTCTGTTTCTTTCGTAGTAACTTTAGTATTGTTGGCCTCTTTCTTTAAAATGCGATCAATGCCCAGCGCAAATTTTGCAAACGAAATGGGTTTAAGCAGATACTGATCAGATTGTACGTCGAATGCCTGAAGGGCATAATCTGGATGGGCCGTGGTAAAAATCAAATATTTTGCTTTTTCCCTGATGTTTTTGGCAAGTTCTAAACCATTAATGCCAGGCATATCGATATCCATAAACAATAAATCAATCTCATCGTCGATGCTGATCTCCATAAGTGCCTGCACTGGGCTGGTAAAGGTCTTAAAAATGGTTAGCCCCGGCATTTCTGCAATATGGTCAGTTAGCACCTCAATTGCATGTTGCTCGTCGTCTATAACAACGCATTTTAGATTCATGATTTTAAATATGTTTGTTTTGATTTGATTTGAATGCAAGTTAAATAAAAATGAATTGATTTAGCAAATGGGCCAAAAAAAATCTTGAATCCCTTTCATCTAAAAAACCTACCGGTTTCGTGTAATATTCTACGGGGTTGATGTAAAAAAATTACACAGCACACTTCTTTTTGTAATCTTTAAACTGTTTGCCAAAAACAAAACAATCAGGGAGTTAAAAGCCTGGATTAAAATTAAACATCTACCTGCCCATTATTGTGTAGCCTGTGGATAAGAAAATAAAAACAGGCCATACAACACTGGGTTACAGATTTTACTAAAATTTAAAAAAGAAGAAATACCGAAAAATAAGAAATATTCCCCTACATCTATCTACCTCCAAAATGAAACACAACGAATACGAGTACTTACTTAACAAAATTTACTACAAGGGGATTCTTAAAAGCCAGGGAATCAACGCTGATATGTATCAGAGAATGCAAAACGAATACAGCAACTTGGACGTGCCAAGTCTTGTAAACGGAAAGCTAGATAGCGATTATGCATTCAGAAAATCTTTTTTGGTTGTTCGCAACTACGTTCAGCAAGCCATTAAAGACGGATTAAAAAGCTTTCAGTTTAGCATGAAAGCAACTGATATTAACAAGTTGACTTATATGGTAGATATGCTGAACAGGAACTTTTTTGACAAACAAAGTTTAGATCAGATCATTATCACTGCAAATTCGGTATTTAACCAGTATAATTTAAAAAACTAACCTAAAAAAGATATATAACATGGAATTAAAAGACGAAATAGGGCAATTTGCCGTAAGAATCAAGAAAATGCTTCCACAAGTTCAATCTGAAGATTTAACCAGGAATGCTTTGGTAATGCCTTTTATCCAAATCTTAGGATTTGACCCTTCTGAGGTTCAGTCTGAAGCGGTATTAGATTTTGGGGTTAAAAAGAGCAAAAAAGTAGATTATACCATCATGAAAGATGGCGAACCTACAATTTTGGTAGAATGCAAACACCATAACGACAATTTGGATATCCACGATTCGCGTTTATCTAAGTATTTCCGTAAAACAAAAGCTAAATACGGTTTATTAACCAATGGTTTAGTGTACCGTTTTTACACAGAGAAAATGGTGAGATCAAAGAAAAACCAGGAGCCTTTGTTCGAGTTTAAAATTACCGATACTAAAGCAGCTACCATTGCAAAAATGATCGAAGAACACAAAGATTACTTCAATGTAGATCATAAAGCTACATTAGCAAGCTAAAAATATCTTTCAGCGAATTAATTTCCTGAATGCCTTAAAAGAGTCCCGGTCTAATGATTGGGACTTTTTTTATGCAAGAAAGGCGTGAATCGGTTAATTATTTAAATCGTTTAATCGTAAAAAGCTGCATTCAAGCTGAGCTATTAAATAGCTAGCTAATGGAAGATAAATGTACGTCTATCGCCAAACACCAACCCCTTTGCGCAAAAAAAGAGGATGTCTGGATTTTCTCCAAACACCCTCAGTTCAATTATTTGTGATAACCTGATTAAATCAGTTCTACACTTCTGCTTACAAATGCAGTTAATTCTGCACCGGTTAACATGCCTTGCGCCAAAAGCGCTAAATCGATCGCTTGTTTCGCTAAAGTGCTTTGTTCTGCTTCATCAGCGTTTAAAATCTTGCTTATTAATTTGTGGTTTCCGTTAATGGCAACCTTATAGTTATCTGGCATCTGGCCATAAAAACCCATTCCACCGCCCATTGCAGCCATATCTTTCATACGGCGCATAAACTCATCCATGGTAATGGTTACAGGAAGCTCTTCAGGATGTAAAGCCACAATTTCTACCTGCATACCCGGTTTGGTAATTGCTTTTTCGAAAATTGTAGTTACTTCTTTTACCTGATCTTCAGTTAAAACGTGCTCATTTTGCTCGTCTTTCTCAATTAGTTTATCAGCAACGCTGGAATCGACACGTTTAATTGAAGTTTTCTCCAGTTTCTGCTCTAACTGATTGATAAAGTGGTTGTCAATCGGCGAATCCAGCACTAAGACATCGTAATCTTTTTTATTGGCCGATTGGATAAATGCATCCTGTTTTGAAGCATCGTTAGTGTATAAATAAACCACTGTACCATTTTTGTCGGTTTGTAATGGAGATACTTTCTCTTTATATTCAGTAAGGGTGAAAAGTTCTTTTTTAGTGTTTCCAACCAGCGCGAAATCTTTGGCTTTATCGTAAAATTTCTCTTCGCTGATCATGCCGTATTTTACAAAAAGACCAATGTCTTTCCATTTATCTTCGTAAGCTTTACGGTCTTTAGCAAATAATTCAGCTAATTTATCAGCAACTTTTTTGGTAATGTAGTTATTGATCTTTTTAACGTTGCTATCGGCTTGTAAGAAACTACGTGATACGTTTAAAGGAATATCCGGCGAATCGATTACACCATGCAATAACATTAAAAACTCAGGTACAATATCTTTAACCTCGTCGGTAATGAAAACCTGGCGTGAGTAAAGCTTGATTTTGTTGCGTTGCATTTCAAAGTCGTTTTTCAACTTAGGGAAATACAATACACCGGTTAAATTAAACGGATAATCAACATTCAGGTGGATCCAGAACAATGGCTCTTCGCTAAATGGATATAATTCGCGGTAAAAACTTAAATAATCCTCATCTGACAAATCTGCAGGAGCTTTTGTCCAGATTGGGTTAGTCGTATTGATAATGTTATCAACCTCAACATCATTATATTTTGCTTTACCTTCTTCGTCAACGCCATCTTCAACAGATTCGGTTTTAGTACCAAACTTAATCGGAACGGGTAAAAATTTAGCGTATTTATCTAATATTTCCTGAAGTTTGCTTTGTTCTAAAAACTCTTCAGAATCTTTGTTTACGTGAAGAATAATATCGGTACCTCTGGTTGTTTTAGTGCCTTCAGTAATCTCGAATTCAGTACTTCCGTCGCAAACCCAACGTGCAGGTTCTGCGCCATCCTGGTAAGATAAAGTCTGGATTTCAACCAAATCAGCCACCATAAATGCCGAGTAGAAACCTAAACCGAATTTACCGATGATCTCGTTGGCATCTTTAGCATCTTTAAATTTCTCTACAAACTCACTTGCGCCGGAAAATGCAACCTGGTTAATGTACTTTTTAATCTCTTCGGCAGTCATTCCCAAACCATTATCGCTAATGGTAATGGTTTTGGCTTCCTTATCAACAGCAACCTGTACCAGCGGTGCGCCAACTTCTCCGTTAAACTGACCTAATGAACCTAATCTTTTGATTTTCTGAACAGCATCTACCGCGTTAGAAACCAATTCACGAAGAAA
Organism: Pedobacter sp. 22226; assembly: GCF_052045455.1. Taxonomy (NCBI): domain Bacteria; kingdom Pseudomonadati; phylum Bacteroidota; class Sphingobacteriia; order Sphingobacteriales; family Sphingobacteriaceae; genus Pedobacter; species Pedobacter sp. 22226. Next base: position 326,744 of record NZ_JBQEPB010000007.1, read on the forward strand.
AATTTCGTTATCAGAGTATAAAAACTTCTTAATTATCGGGAAGATGTTCTCGGTATGTATCGAGATATTTCCTTTTTCCTGTATGCTCATACGTAAATAAATTGTTTAAATCTACATCGAGCATAACAAGGGTTGTTCCAAAAGGATTTATTTGACAAAATGACAGGAAAGAATGGGGAATGGAAGATGGAAAAGGGATGATGGAGGGGGAAATTGAAGCAAATGAAAATAGGATGTGGTTTTCCGGAACCATTTTTATAAACTATTGTCATTTCGCGCGAAGTGCAACGCAGCCGAGAACCCGAAGGCTCCGCGAAGCAAAATCTGCCCCGAGCTAGATCTCTCCGTTCCGCTTCACTTCAGTCGAGATGACAACTATTTTATTCGGTGGTTTGTGTCCTCCGTTCCGCGGTCTGTGTCTCTGATACCGGGGTCTGTGTCTCCACGGATCACTTAGTATCCAACATCATGTAAAAGATCTGTGTTTATCTGTGTGAATCTGTGGTTAAATACCCTCGTTTTACTATTCCAGTATTTTATGGCCATAAAATAATATCCTTATTGTTCCTCAACATAAGCCAGTTCAATATCAATAAACTGGATAATCAGCGAGCAAACATTACCTTCAACATCAAAACCATAATAAACAGGGTAGGTACCATCACCAAAACCACTCTGGAAAAATGGAATATGATAATCCGTTCCGGGGATTTTCCAGTTGATCCAGTCGCCGGCTTCGCGCTGATAAATTGGATTTTCTGCGTAATTAGCGGCAAAAAGGATCGCGAAATAATTATCATACAAGTTTTTGCCCGGATTTTCGCTATGGAATTTATCCTGAAAAGCACAGAAATGTTTTAGTGTTTCTTTATCCAGAACACAACCTAAACCAGCATCTACATTAAAGCCGAAAAATTCACCTTCATTAAAATCAACAAGGTCTTCGGTTCCGATTAATGCCTCTTCAAATCTAACGGCATCATAAGCGGTAAACTGAACCTTAACTGCGGCATAACGGGCACAATCATCATCATTATCATCGGGTACCACTACGGCCGCTGTAACAGGAAATTCGCCTTTTGGCACTTTAATCAGGTACGGTTCGGCGTCTTTTTGAATGTAAACCAAAGGATCGCGTACCAGAATATCGCCGGTTGGGATAGAAACACTTCCGAGTTCAAGATGGTCGATTGTTTTGCCTGCTACTGTTGTTTCTTCGAAATAATCGTTAAGGTTATTTGGACAAGCCAACAGGTTGCGTTTTTCATTCCAGGTTTTTAACCACGTTTCACTTGGTTTCATGACAGTAATTTTTGTTTACAGATAGATTTGCTATAAAAATAAAAAAGCCAGATAGATTTAAGGTCTTTCTGGCTAATATTTTAATCCGGATGGAAATTAATTCAAATGAAAACTTGGTTTATCTTCTTCCAGTGAAAGGATTTTTGAAATCTTTTTAAGCAGCACGTCCATTTGGAAAGGCTTTGATAAGAAATCATCCTGACCATAATTCAAGGTGGTAAAATCTTTTGGATCGTATAAGCCTGAAATCAACAAAATCGGAATTTTAGAGGTGCTTTCTATTGATTTTAACTGTTCGCATAATACACGCCCGTCAATATGGCCAAGAGAAATATCGAGTAAAATTAAATCCGGGTTAAAATTTTCAATCCTGTTGAAAATTTCTTCACCATCACTAAGTGCCGAGACCTTAAAGCCTCCGATTTCCAGTATCAATTGTATGGTTTCTAAAACCTCAATATCATCGTCTACTACCAGTATTCTCTTCATATGTGCTAGCAATTTAAATGCTATTAAAAATATAACAATGGTTTGTGTTGTTATGTTTACAATCTTAAGAATATTTTAACAATAAATTTATAATTGCCCGAAAATAGATTTCAGCTTTAACTGGCCTGCTGTACAATACCTTCTTTTTGCAAGATGAAATTGAATAGTTCTTCAATTGGTTTTTGTAGGATTTTTCCGGGCTCGATGCCGTTTTCAAGTAATACCGGAATTAATGAATCCTGATAGTAATATGCTATTGAGCCAACAAAATGGCATGGAACACTTTTGTGTTTCGGGTAATCTTTAACATTGGTATCAACAAATTCCTGAAAACCTGTGCGAAGAATATCCTGAATAAAGGGATGGTCCTTATGGTTGGCCATGAAACGGCTAAACCCTGCTAAATAAATATTTGGGAAAGGTTTTTGGTAAACATTGGTAATAATCTGTTCCTTTTCGAAAGGGAAAGTTTTTTTAAACTCTGCCGCTAAATTTGCCGGCATTTTATTATACAAATAGCTTAGCAGCACCTTTTTACCAAAAAAAGTACCAGATCCTTCATCGCCCAGTACATAACCCAAACCGTGGTGACCATCGTGGATTTTCTTGCCGTCAAAATAACAGATGTTCGATCCTGTACCTAAAATGCAGTTTAAGCCCTCGGCATTTCCGCAGGTGGCATATACAGAGCCTAAAAGATCATGATCTACAGAGATAAAAGCATTTTCAAAAACAGCCGATAAGCCATTGGAAACCACTTCGTGTTTATCAGGTGAGGAACAACCTGCGCCAAAAAAGTAGATTTCCTTAACCTCACTGGCATATTGGATCAACGATTCATTTTTGGTTATCAGTTTGGTAATTTCCTGCTCACTTAAGAAATAAGGGTTTATTCCGGGAGTGCTAAATTTAATGGTTTCGCCATTATGATAGCCCATCCAATCAGTTTTTGATGAGCCACTATCTGCAACAAGTATCATGGATTAAATATAAAAATTAATTACAGAATTTCCTGATTGCAATAATTTCTTTACTTCTGTTAAACCGTTTTAGTAATTATAATAATTAATGAAAAAAGTAATTTCCCGATTATCAATGCTTTGCAAATTTAACATGATCGGCCAATTTTAATTAACATTATTGGCTTGACATTGGAATATCTCTGCCAAAATCTTTTATATAACGCATGGCACTTTTTATTTCACAATCAGTAAGTGTATCCATGCTAGATGTTTTGAATGCTCCTTTCTTACTATAATCTCCTTTATGCTTTTTAGTAAAGGCATAATCAACTAGTTTTAAACTATCCATTGCGGACAATTCACCAAATGTTGGGATATTATTATCTAGCCTTTCGTTTGTTCTAAGGTGGCAATCATAGCAACTAAGATTAGATACAATTTGATGGGCATCATATTTGTAATAGTTACAGGTATCAGTAGATATCTTGGTCATATTTTTGCCCCTATTATCTGCATTTTTGCAATTGAAAAATATTAAGACTAATAAACTACCTAAACTTAGCTTTATTATATTTGAAACCATTGGCTTAGCTATGGATTATATAATACAATATCTCTTCCATAATCTTTGATATAGCGAATTACGCTTTTTATTTCACAATCAGTCAGGGTATCCATTCTAGCCGTTTTAAATGTTCCATTTTTACTATACCAACCTTTGTGTTTTTTTTTAAAGACGTAATCAATCAGCTTTAAGCTATCCATTTTAGCTAACCCTCCAAATGTCGCCCATCCTCGATCATCTTTGATTTCCATATCACTTAACAAATGACAGTTCTTGCAACCGAGATTAGATATGGTTTGGCCAGCATCGTACCTGTAATATTTACAAGCATCGATAGGACTTACCTTCACATTAATTTTCTTATTATCTGCATTTTGGCAGCTAAAGAATACTAAAAGTATGCTGCCTAAACTTCGCTTTATTTTATTAGAAACCATTAGAAGGATTATTGGCTAGGCATAGGTGGTAAATCCCTATTATAATCTTTTATATAACGTATGGCGCTTTTTATTTCACAATCGCTCAATGTATCCATTTTCACAGTTTTGAAGGTCCCATTTTTACTATACCAGCCTTTATGCTTCTTTGTAAAAGCATAATCAATTAGTTTTAAGCTATCCATTGCAGATAGTTCTTTAAATGTTGGCATCTCGTACCATCTTTCACCGTTCTTTACATGACAGTTATAGCACCCAAGATCGGAAACGATATGACGAGCATCGTATCTGTAATATCTACAAGTGTCAATTGGTTTTTTTTGAGCAACATTGGTAACATTATCTGGCTCACTTCTACATGCCAACATCAAAAAAATTAATAAGCTACCTAAGCTTAGCCTTATTGTATTTGAAACCATTGGTTGGATTGTTTAAAAAAGTTCTTAATCGTGTTACTGTATTAAGGCTTGCATTTGTATAATTTTTCTTAGTCAGGTTGTTAGCTCCTCCTAAAATATATTCCATCATATCTCCTTTCTCTCTCTCAGATATTGATTGACCAGCATTATCCCCTAAATGGTACATTAATCTATTCTTCTTATCACCATCTTCAATATCAGCCAAACCCAAAGTATGAAAAAACTCATGAACCCCAAAGTTTTTATTTTTTAGCCATCCATTGTAACTCACCACAGCCGGGCCGCCTTCACCTTGTGTAAGCCCTGCAGCACTTTGGGGCCTTCCATATTGATCTATATGCTGGTATCCAATACTATCTACCACGGCTAATACGAAATCGTTTCCCTTTAACTGGTTTAACATGTTGATTTGTATTACATTTACCGTAAAGTTGAAATGATAACGGATAGAGTAAGTCCAGGTTTTACTGTTATCGAATGCTCTTTTTACAGGATTGTACTTTAAAACGCTAACTCCACTTTTATACCCACCACCCCGTAATTTGTTTGAAATTAACTGTTGCGTAAAAGTCATCAGGCTGTTTAAATTTGGAGCACCGTTAGTAGTTAAATCCAATACTTTTAGGGTAATGGTAAAATCGCCATAGAGGCTGAGCTCGCCGTTGCCATTATCGCTAATGTGCAGGTTTTTGGCTACAATGCCGCCGGTTAAAGGTTGGTTCTGCAATATTGCAAAACGCATTTTAAGTATATTGACTAATCCATTTTCCATATTATTAACAAATAATTGCTCAACAGGGAAAATTGGGCTTCAAATTTTTGGTTTTGAATTGTTCTTTTAGGGATAAAACAACAATGTTCTTAACCAGGCATTAAGTTAATAATAACAAACAAAAAAAACAATAATCAGCTATAGTTTTTAATTGCCAGCTTGCAACAGCTAACAGGATGATGAATTGGCCACACTAATGACCAAGGTACCAATAACCAATGACCAATTTACCAATTTACCAATGAACCAATAAAACTATTTCGATAAATCTATATTCCCGCTAATTGCTTTTAAGTTGGTTTCGGCAATTTTGGCCTGATATTGCATTTCGATAAAACGGTTTTGGGCATCAATGGCATTGCGTTGTGCCTCCCTTAGTTCTAAAGGAGCTATGCTCCCCAAACGGTATTTTGCAAGTGTAATGTCGAGGTTTTCTTTTGCAATATCTACATTCCGTTGTTCTAACTTGATCAGGTCGAGATAGGTACTGTAATTTTCGTAAGCGGTGAGCAATTGCGAATTTACATCGAGTTTGGTTTTGCTGAGCGTAAGGGCCGAATTATCGATTTCTATCTTTGCATTTCGCTCATTTTGCCTTTGTAAAAAGCCATTAAATAGATTAATGCTGGCGGTTACACCATAAGTAAATCCGTTAGCCGCAAATTTCTGGTTAAAACCCGTGGGGCTGGTGCTATTCGCCCTGCTATATCCCGAATTTAAACTAATTGCAGGATACCTTGCGCCACGGATCGATTTTAAGTTTAATGAAGCAATCCGCTGGTTTATAAAGGCATTCTGCACATTCGGATTTTGCTGTTCGGCCAATTCGGCCATTTTGCTATATAAAATTCCTTTATCTACATCAATGTTGCTATCTACTGTAAATGTTGTGCCAATATCCCTAACCATCAGCTGGTTTAAACGTACTTTAGCTACTTGTAAGGCATTTTTAGTCTGCAGGTAATTTGAAGTGTCGGTATTATAATCTACCTGTGCGGTTAATACATCAAGTTTAGAACCCCTGCCCAATTGCAATTTGGTTTTGGCAATATTGGTACGTAAAACGGACACATCCATTGCACTATCAGCAGCAATAACCAGCTGTTGTTGCCTCACCACGTCATAGTAAGCAGTAATTACATCAGCAACGGTTGTTAAAATGGTTAACTTCGAATTAAGTTCGCCCTGCTTTTGCAGTTCTTTCAAACGGTCGTAATTGGCAAACATGCTAAAACCGTCAAAAATGGTCCAGTTTAAATCGGCGCCATAGCTATTATTGGTACTTTTAGCGCCTGTAATTACGCGGTCGGGCCCGGTTGCAGGCGTTTGACGGGTATTCTGAATACTTCCGCCATTGGTGTAATTCCCGGTTAAATTGGGCAACATGCCTGCATTACCAATATTGGCATTATTTTTTGCAATATCGATCTGGTTTTTGCTGATTTTGATGTCGTAATTATTCTGTAAGGCAATGGTAATGGCCTCTTGTAAGCTTAATTTCTCTTGCGCAAAGCCTGAAATCGACAGGCTTAGCAACAGGATCAATATTTTAAATTTCTTGCTCATCTTATTCTTCTGTGTGTAAAGCTTCTTGTTCAAAACGATGGGCTTCTTTTAATTCTTTATTCGGTTTGTATGGTTTTGCCCAGTAAGAGTAAATGGCCGGGATTACAAATAAGGTTAATACCAGCGAGAATAATGTTCCGCCTACAATTACGGTTCCCATACTCATTCTGCTTTTTGCAGCGGCACCTAAAGCGAGTGCGATAGGTAAAGCGCCAATAGCAATGGCCAAACTGGTCATTAAAATCGGGCGCAAACGCGAAACAGCAGCTTCGCGGATGGCTTCAGGAATGGCAATTCCCTTTTCTTTTAACTGGTTGGCAAACTCAACAATCAGGATACCGTTTTTGGTTACTAAACCAATTAACATAATGGTACCGATCTGACTGAAAATATTCCAGCTCTGGCCACATAACCATAGCGATAAAAATGCACCTGCAACGGCCATTGGTACCGTTAAAATGATGATAATCGGATCTTTAAAACTCTCAAACTGTGCAGAAAGGATTAAATAAACGAGCAGGAGGGCTAAACCGAATGCAAAAAAGGTGTTTGACGAACTTTCTTTAAAATCCCGCGATTCTCCGCTTAAATCGGTAGAAAAGGTCTCATCCAGTACTTTTTTAGAAATGGCATCCATGGCATCAATACCTTCGCCGATACTCTTTCCGGGGGCTAAACCTGCTGAAACAGTAGCCGCGATAAAACGGTTGTTCCGGTATAATTGCGGTGGACTGCTTTCTTCTTTAGCGGTTACTACGTTATCGAGCTGAACCAGTTCGCCTTTATCATTTCGCACATAAACCGAACTCAGATCTAAAGGATCTTTTCTGTCGCCGCGGTCAAACTGACCAATTACCTGATATTGTTTTCCGTTCATAAAAAAGTACGAAAACCTTTGTCCACTTAAACCTAAGTTTAAAGTCTGGGCGATAGCAGAGATAGAAACACCTAAGTTTTTAGCCTTATCACGGTCGATGGTCAGGTTGATTTCGGGTTTGTTAAATTTCAAATTTACATCCGAAACGGTAAAAGTTGGATCTTTCGAAACCGCATCCATAAACAAAGGAATTTTCTCTCTCAGCTTTTCAAAATTCTGTGCCTGAATAATATAACTGATCGGTAAACCACCACGGCGCCCAACTGAAATGGTAGGTTGCTGACTGACAATGGTTTTGCCTTCAGTGTATTTTTTGGTCACCCGCGTCAGCATATCGGCAATGTCTTTTTGTGAACGTTCGCGATCTTCCGGATTTACCAAACCCATCCTCACGAGACCGGAGTTAACCGAGCCCGATCCGCCAAAACCTGGCGAGGTAATGGTGATATTTACATTTTTCTCAGGGACTGAATCAATTACCAACTGGTTCAGTTTCATAATAAACTGATCTGTATAGGTAAAAGATGCACCTTCGGGCGTGGTTACGTTGATGTTAACGGCGCTTCTGTCATCATATGGAGCAGTTTCTTTTGGTAAAATCTTCCAGAATAAGAAAATTAAACCCATACATACCAGAATAATCGGAATGGAAAGCCATCTTTTATCTAAAAATTTATTCAGGTTCGATTGATAAGCATCATTTAACTTTACGAAATATGGTTCTGTCCAATTGTAAAACCTGGAGGGTTTGTGTCCACCTTTTTTCATCAGGTAGGCATTTAACATCGGTGTTAAGGTTAAAGATACAAAAGCCGATACCAATACAGCCGCACCGATTACCACGCCAAATTCCCTGAACAAGCGCCCCACAAAACCTTGTAAGAAAATTACGGGCAGGAATACCGCTGCAAGGGTAATGGAGATGGAAATTACCGCAAAAAAGATTTCATTTGATCCTTTAATAGCGGCTTCGAATGGCGACATGCCCTCTTCAACCTTTTTAAAGATATTTTCGGTTACCACAATACCATCATCCACCACCAAACCGGTGGCGAGTACAATAGCCAGCAAACTCAATACGTTTATCGAGAAACCGAAAGCATACATAATAAAAAAAGTGAAAACCAATGATACCGGAATATCAATCAATGGCCTGAAAGCAATGGCCCAATCCCTAAAGAAAAGGTAAATGATCAGGATTACCAAAACCAGCGATAAACCGATAGTTTCAGCCACCTCAGTTACCGAACGTTTAATAAATAAGGTATTATCTAAGGCAACTTTCAGTTTAATATCCTGCGGAATATCAGCTTTTAATTTATCAAAACGTTTATAAAACTCTTTACTGATATCGAGGTAGTTGGCGCCGGGCTGTGGAATAATGGCAATGGCCACCATCGGCCTGCCTGATTCGCGCAAAATAGTTTCCTCATTCTCCGGACCTAAAACCGCATAACCCACATCTTTTAATTTAATTACCTGATTGCTGTCTGTTTTCAGGATCAGGTTGTTAAACTGATTTTCGTCGGTTAGTTTTCCAAGGGTTTTTACGGTTAACTCTGTGGTTGCCCCGGTAATTTTTCCTGATGGGAGCTCTACGTTTTCATTATCCAATGCGGTTACAATATCCTGCGAGGTTAATCCATAAGCGCTCAGTTTATTCGGGTCCATCCAGATCCGCATGGCATATTTCCGCTGGCCCTGAATCTGCACACTACTTACTCCCGGGATGGTCTGGATACGATCGGCGATTACGTTTTCAGCATAATCACTTAAAGCCAGCGTATTCCGTTTATCACTCTGGATCGTCATCGATAGAATCGGATCGGAGTTGGCATCGGCCTTGCTTACCACCGGTAAACCATCGATATCTTTGGGTAAAGTACGGGCGGCCTGCGATACCTTATCGCGTACATCGTTCGCAGCCTCTTCAATATTTTTATCGAGGTTAAACTCGATGGTGATGTTACTGGTACCCTGGTTACTTGAGGAAGAAATGTTCCTGATTCCGTCAATGGCATTGATCGATTTTTCCAAAGGTTCGGTAATCTGCGATTCAATGATATCCGAATTTGCACCCGGATAAGATGTTCTCACCGAAACTACCGTTGGATCAATTGACGGATATTCTCTTACACCCAGAAAGGTATAGCCGATTATCCCGAAAAGGACAATCAATAAGTTCATCACAATGGCCAAAACAGGCCTTTTTATACTCGTGGTGGAGATACTCATAATTATTCTTTAACCAAATGAACTTTTACAGGAGCATCTTTCTTTAAAGCCATCGATCCGGTGGTTAAAACCGTATCGCCAACTTTTAATCCGGAAGTAATCACAATGTTTTCGTCGGTACGGGTGCCGGCTTCTACCTTTACCTCCTGCGCTTTGCCATTTTTCTGGATATACACAATTTTGCCTTTTAAAACCGGTACTACGGCTTCGTTAGGAATCAGAATCGCATTCTGAAGCGTATTCAAAGCCAGTTTAATTTTGGCGAAAGATCCTGGCAACAATGCGTTATCAGCATTTGGAGCTAAAGCCCTGATCTGTAAAGTACGCGTAGCAGCGTTAATACCCGGCTCTATGGCATAAACTTTTCCTTTATTCTCTTTTGAAGAACCATCTGTTGTAAAAGTAATTTCCGAATTTATTTTAATCTGACCTGCATATTTCTCTGGAACTGAAAAAGTAACCTTAACCGGATTGGTGCTTACCAGATTGGCAATTACTGTTGCCGGGGTTAAATAAGTACCCGCAGAAATGCTGCGTAAACCTACGCGACCTGTAAAAGGAGCGCGGATAGTGGTTTTGGCAAGCTGTGCCCTGATTAATTGTGCCTGTGCCTGCAATGATTTTAAATCGGCTAAAGAAGTATCGTATTCTTCCTGACTGATGGCGCCTTTGGCCAAAAGCTGTTTTGCCCGGTTTTCGTTGGTGCCGGAAAGTTTTTGTTTGGTTAATGCATCCTGCAACTGTGCCTGGATGTCTCTGTCGTTTACTTTTACTAAAACGCTTCCTTTCGATACCGTTGTGCCTTCCTGAAAAAAGATGCCGGTTACCAATCCCGATACTTCACTTTTAAGCACCACCGATTCGTTGGCATCAATTGCGCCTGTAACTTCAAGATCGTTATCAAATGAAGTTGTTTTTACTACAATTCCATCAACCACAAGCGGTGCCGATTTACCATCTTTACCACCTGATTTCCCTTTTCCTGCCCCTGCAGCAGATGCCCCGCCTTTTCCTTCGAGTTTCTTGTTAGCGTTAATTCTGTAATAGACTAAATAAGCCAGGCCTATGGCTAAAACAGCATAGATAATATACCTTTTCTTCATGTTTATATTTGTGTCGTGCGTATTCCGGATATTAAAATAAGATTAATGTTCCAGAATTAGAGCGTAAAAATATTCAAATAGTTTAGTCCTAAATTTGTTGTATTAAGGATGTTACAGCTTTGAGTTCGGAGTCTGAAGTCGGAAGTCCATAGTTTGGATGCAAAATAATAAGTACTGATCAATTATTATCCCTCGAAAATCAACAAATTAATGCCTGGTGCCACTTGGCTGTTAAAGTTCCATCTACTTTCCGCATATCGCCCAACGCCAAACGCGGGGGCAAACAGAAACAACTATTTTACACCACATTTAGCTATTTTGTTCCAAAACATCACCAATAAATATAAATTTGTGGCAAAACACCCTCAATATGTTTAATAAAAAATCAATTTTAAGTTTAGTTTTACTACTAACGTGTATTATGGCAGCGAAGGCGCAGGTAAAAATAGGCTTTGAGGTTTCTTTTAAAGAACCACAGGCACACTATGCTGAAGTGCAGATGAATATTTCTGGCTTGGCGAAAGATTATGTAGATGTAAAAATGCCGGTATGGACTCCAGGTTCTTATCTGGTACGTGAGTTTGAAAAAAGTGTAGAAGAATTTAAAGCTACAGCAGCAGGAAAAACGGTTAGAGTAGAAAAAGTAAGAAAAAATACCTGGAGGATTTTTTCTGCAAAGGCAGCCAATATCCAGATCAATTACCGTGTTTATGCCTTCGAAATTTCGGTGCGTACACCGTTTATTGACGAATCGCATGCATTTTTATCTCCAACAGGGATTTTTATGCATCCTGATGGCATGATTAAATCGCCAAGTACGGTAAAAATTATTCCTTTTAATACCTGGAGCAAAGTTTCAACCGGTTTAACTCCTGTTGCCGGCGAACAGTTTACCTATAAAGCTACCGATTTTGACATTCTTTACGATAGCCCTATCGAAGTAGGTAACCAGGATGTTTTCGAATTTACCGCAGCAGGCGTTCGCCACGAAGTAGCCATGTATGGTGGTGGTAACTACGATAAGGAGAAACTTAAGGTAGATATGGCCAAAATTGTGGAGAAGGAGACTGAGGTTTATGGCGAAAATCCAAATAAACACTATGTTTTTATTGTACACAACTTTTTAAGAGGTGGCGGCGGTTTAGAGCATTTAAACTCTACCACTTTGGGTGCAACCAGAAACGCATACAATACTGCAGAAGGGTATAAAGGATTTTTGAGCCTGGTGGCACATGAATATCACCACCTGTGGAATGTTAAACGTTTACGCCCCGTGGCTTTAGGTCCGTTTGATTACGACAACGAAAATTATACCACCAACCTTTGGGTAGCAGAAGGATTCACTTCATACTACGAGAATAAATACATCCACAGGGCTGGTTTTACCGATGTAAATGAGTTTTTGAAAGATCTTGCCAGCGGTGTAGGTACGGTTTTAAATACGCCCGGAGCCAAATATCAATCGGCAGCTTCATCAAGTTACGATGCATGGATTATCGGTTACCGTCCGAATGAAAATTCAAAAAACAATTCCATCTCTTATTATAATAAAGGAGAAGTAATTGGTATTTTGATGGATTTAGAAATCATCAACGCCACAAAAGGCACCAAAAGTTTGGATGATGTAATGAAAGCCATGTACTTACAGTGCAAAACCTTAAAACGTGGTTATACCGATGCGGAGTTTAAAGCTATGGTAGAAAAAATATCGGGCATCAGTTTTACCAGTTTCTGGGCAAAATATGTTAATGGGGTAGATGATGTAGAGTATGTAAAATACTTTGCTTATGCCGGTGTAGATGTATCAACAGAAAATGCTACGCCAGGCAAACCGGTTACCGGAGCTTCCGGACAGTTAACCAATGATGGTTTGGTGATTTCTTCTACCACAAGAAATTCTGCAGCCTGGGTTAGCGGGTTAAACGTAAATGATGTGGTACTCAGTTTAGATGATACCTCATTAAGCGATGCATTATCAACCGTAAGGTTAAAAAGCCCGATGATTTCTTTAGATGTTATCCCTTTGGTAGCCAAAAAGAATATCGGTGATGTTTTGAAAGTAAAAGTTAAACGCGATGGACTTGAAAAAGAAATCTCTTTAACCTTAAAAGAAAACCCGAATGTGCGCTTAAAAGCGACCGTTAACGAAAATGCAACTCCTGCACAAAAAGCAGTACTCGCTAAATGGACCGGAAAGTAAGGTTTAAATACAAGCAAAATAAAAAAGATCCCGTTAGCACAACGGAATCTTTTTTTTGATATTTTTATGTTAATATCAAACCCATGATAAAATATCCTGTGTTCATTTTATGCCTTTTAAGCTTGTCCTTTTTAAAGGGTAAGCAGTGTTTTGCACAACAAACCCCTTGTAAAGGCTATTATGACAAGGAATTGAGGCTATTTGTTTATACAGAAGTTGATAAGATGCCAGAATATCCTGGGGGAATTGCTAAATTTTATAAATTTATTGGAAGTGTGCCGTTGAAAGGAGTTAATAACGAATTATTGCAATCAACTATTTTTCCAACTTTTGTGATTGATGCTTCAGGTCATGTAAAAGGCATTGGCATTTACCAGAAACTACCTAAAGATTATACACGGCTGGATCGTAACATGATTAAATTATTAAAAACCTGCGCCGATTGGGAACCAGCAGAATGTAACAATAAAAAAGTAGCAATGAGCTTTAGATCACGCATCACCTTGTGTTACCAGTAATTAAAATATTATAACATAATTTAGACTGTCTACATAAACAAAATCCCGCAAGATAAATTTCTTACGGGATTTTTTATGTTCGCTTTGCGCTCAGCGCCATGCGCTTTGCCTAGAAAGTATATCTAAAGCCTAAACCAAATCTTCCGGCGTTAAAATCGCTGTCGTTACTGCCGATGTATAATCTTGGTCTCCAGTCTAAAGCTAATGCTAAAGGCGCACCTGAGAATTTATAATCCAAACCCACCATTGGCACTAAGTAGAAGCTAGAGCCACCATCATACAATTGAACTGATGGACCACCACCTAAATACCAATCTAATCCTTTTGCTCCGGGGATTGAAGAGTTGTATTGAAGAAAAGCCTGGATTACAGTAGAATTTCCACCAAATAAAACATCGCCCTGAATTGCTGCTTTTGAGCTGAAGTGGTGTCTGATTGAAGGACCAACCAACGTAGCACCATCTCCAAAATCAATACCTAAACCTAGTCCGGTTTTATAATTTTGAGCTTTAACGTTTGTTGTACTAAAGGCAAATAATGCAATGCAACCTAAAATTGTAAATAACTTTTTCATAATTTAAATGTTTTTGTAAAATAATACCTGCCTAACAACTTTGATGCCGATTATGTTTTTTGGGTCAAAATCTGAAAGGATAAAAAACAATGCTTGCATAGTAATTTTCTAATTGCTAAGTTTATTTAAATATTTTTTGACAGGCATAAATACAGCGGTTTCTTAATTGCGAGGTATTATTTTTATTAAAAACACACATAGACATCAATCTTTAAGATTGAATTTTTAACTTAACCAAATATTATACAATTCATATGGCGGCAGAAATTAAACGGGTTTTTGATCTTTTGAAATACAGCCTCGAAAATCCAAAGCAAGAGTTCATCAGCGGAAAAGTTAATGGAAAATGGATAAATTATAGTACAGCTGATTTTTGTGATGCAGTAGATCACCTTAGCCGTGGATTGATTAAACAAGGCATTGCCAAAGGGGGCAGGGTAGCGGTAATGTCGCATAACAGGCCCGAATGGAATATTGCGGATTTTGCAGCCAATCAGATCGGCGCCTATCAGATTCCCTTATACCCCACACTTGCCGAACACGATATAGAATTTATTTTAAAAGATGCCGAAATTTCGATCATTTTCGTAGCCGACGAAGAACTGTATAATAAGATAAAGCCCTGTGCTGATGCCATAAAACCTGATATTAAGATTTACAGCTTTAATGAAATTCCTGAAGCCGATAACTGGAACACATTAATCGAATTGGGCAAAGCTAGTACCGATATCAATCTGGATGAATACCGTGCTAAAGTTGCTCCAGAAGATATTTTAACTTTAATTTACACTTCCGGTACTACAGGTACGCCAAAAGGGGTGATGCTCACCCATAACAATCTGGTGGCAAACTTTGTAAATTCAGCGGTAGTAATGCCAGAGGGGGTTAAAAAAGGACTTAGCTTTTTGCCGCTTTCACACATTTTTGAGCGGATGATCATTTATCTGTACCTCTTTAATTACACGGCTATTTATTATGCCGAAAGTATGGATACCATTGTGGCCGATATTCAGCATGTAAAACCTAATGCATTTTCTACCGTTCCGCGTTTACTCGAAAAAGTGTACGATAAGATTATGGAGAAAGGGAAAGCACTAACAGGGATTAAAAAAGGCATTTTCTTCTGGTCTGTAGCACTGGCAGAAAAATATACCGTTAATGCCGGAGGATGGTACAACTTTAAACTTGGTATTGCCCGTAAACTCGTTTTTAAAAAATGGCAGGAAGCACTTGGAGGAGAAATTGTAGTGATTGTTTCAGGTGGAGCGGCACTAAATCCACGCCTGGCCAGGATTTTCTGGGCAGCGGGAATGCCTGTTTTCGAAGGATATGGCTTAACCGAAACTTCACCGGTAATTACCGTTAACCATTTCAGCGGAACGATGTTCGGAACTGTTGGTGAAGTAATAAAAGGTGTAGAAGTTAAAATTGCAGAAGATGGCGAAGTGTTAACCCGCGGTCATCAGGTAATGAAAGGTTATTACAACCGACCTGATTTAACTGACGAAGCGGTTGATAAAGATGGCTGGTTCCACACCGGAGATATCGGTGAACTGGTTGATGGCCGTTTCTTAAAAATTACCGACCGTAAAAAAGAAATGTTTAAAACAGCAGGTGGTAAATACGTGGCGCCGCAGATGCTGGAGAATAAATATAAAGAATCGATCTTTATCGAACAGATTATGGTATTGGGCGAAAACAGAAAATTCCCATCAGCATTAATCGTCCCAAATTATGAAACCTTAAAAACCTGGGCCGGTAGAAAAGGAATTGCTTTTACCACCAACGAAGAGATTATTAAAAACGAACAGGTGCTTGCCAAATATAACGAGGTTATCGAAGCTGCAAATGCGGGTTTCGGTAAGTGGGAACAAGTAAAAAGATTTGCGCTTTTACCAAAAGAATGGAGCATAGATGGAGGCGAACTTACCCCAAAATTAAGCTTAAAAAGAAAAGTGATTACCGAGAAAAACAATGAGGTGATCGAAAAAATATACAAGGATGCAGAAAACTATAAAGCCCCTCATTAAATTTAAAAATTCATTCGCTTCCATAATCCTGCTGGTATTATTGGCTGGTTGTGTAACCGGACAGCTGGGTAAAAATAATAGTGGTGAATATAAAAACGGGATGGTGGTTTCTGCCCATCCCGAAGCATCGCAGGTTGGGATAGATATTTTAAAAAAGGGCGGTAATGCCATTGATGCAGCGGTTGCCGTACAGTTTGCCCTCGCCGTGGTTTACCCCAATGCCGGGAATATTGGTGGCGGTGGTTTTATGGTTTACCGTGGTGCAAATGGCGAAATTAATGCGCTGGACTTTCGCGAAAAAGCTGCCGCATCTGCCAGCAGGGATATGTACCTCGATAGCGCAGGGAATCCAATCGTTGATAAAAGCCTTTACGGCCATTTAGCCGCCGGAGTTCCCGGATCGGTTGATGGTATGGTCGAAGCGCATAAAAAATATGGAAAACTTTCCTTGGCGCAGGTATTGCAACCGGCAATAGACCTGGCACAACATGGTTTCAAAATTACCAAACGCCAGGCAGGAGAGTTGAACAGTTTACACCGGAAATTTATGGATTTCAATCCTGGTGGAACAGCTTTTGTAAACCTTGAAAGTACCTGGCAGGAAAACGATGTGCTCGTTCAAAAAGAGCTGACCAATACTTTAAAGCTCATTCAGGAGAAAGGCAGGGCAGGTTTTTACGAAGGTGCGGTGGCTGATTCGGTTGTTGCCGAAATGCAGCGCGGTAAAGGATTAATCACAAAGGAAGATTTAAAAAATTATCATTCAGCCTGGCGCAAACCCATTACAGGTAACTACAGGGGTTATAAAATTATTACCATGCCGCCAACATCAAGCGGTGGTATTGCCCTGGTGCAACTGTTGCAAAGTGTAGAAAAATTTCCCCTAAAAAAGTGGGGTCATAATGCAGATTCCACAGTACAGGTAATTGTAGAAGCCGAAAGAAGGGTATATGCCGACCGGGCAACACATTTGGGTGATCCCGATTTTTATGCCGTGCCACAACAACAGCTTTTAAATGCCGATTACAACAAAAACCGCATGGCAAACTTTAACTGGGCTGCGGCCACTCCAAGCAGTGAAGTACTGGCTGGAGAGGTAAAAGGTGCAGAACACGAAGAAACCACACATTTTTCTATTGTAGACCGTGATGGAAATGCGGTTTCGATTACCACAACCTTAAACGGGTCTTATGGATCCCTGGTGACTGTAAAAGGCGCAGGCTTTCTGTTAAACAACGAAATGGATGATTTTTCGGTTAAACCCGGTGCTCCGAATATGTACGGTTTAGTGGGTGGCGAAGCCAATGCCATTGCTCCAAATAAAAGGATGTTAAGCTCTATGACGCCCAGTATTGTAGAGAAAGATGGGGAATTATTTATGGTTGTGGGTACACCAGGCGGATCAACTATTATTACTTCTGTATTCCAAACCATTATAAATGTAATCGATTTCGACATGTCTATGCAAGAGGCTGTAGCGGCAAAGAAATTCCACCATCAATGGTTACCCGATGAAGTATATGTAGAAAAAGATGCAATCGACAGCCTGTCGACAGAAAAATTAAAAGCAAAAGGTTATAAAATAGTTCCACGGGGGCCAATAGGCAGGGTTGATGCCATCTTAAAAACCAAATGGGGTAATTATCAGGGCGGCGCTGATCCACGCGGTGATGATAAGGCTGTCGGCTGGTAATCGCTTCAATTTTTCCATCTTCACGTTGACCGGTCTGATAAATTCTTTGGGTGAGGTAGCGAACGTATAATCCAGTCATAAATCAGATGTTATAGCACTCATGAGTTTTTATGTGTAGGTATAATCAGACTTTGTGGTAAGAAATTTAATTGGTGCAAATTCTGATAACATGTCTCTAAAAAAAAATGACATAGATTATTAATTAAGCAGCATGTTTAAGAATAACTGGTAATTATTACTTGAAAATGGCTTTTTTGTTCATTTATGATCTTAAAAACACCTGGAAGAATCATAAAACGGACAGATTCAATGCTCGCCATATTAAAAGTATTAGCCATGAGTGTTAACAAGTTGATAATTATTTTAATCAGCTTGTAATTTTGGTATGGCTATTGTAAAGGTTGTACGACGCTTATTCAACGTTATACAGAAAATTATGAAATTACAATTATTCAAAACCCTACCAGTAGCACTCGCTGGTTTATTAATCGGGTCAGTTGCTTCAGCTCAGGAAAGTCCGGCAACTTCATCAACATCGTTCAAAACGTGGTCGATTGGAGTTAATGCAGGTGTTTTAACTCCCCTTTCTCCATTGGGTGGTAAAAACGATTTTAGCAACAACAAATCGAGTTTAGGTTATGGCCTTTACATCAAAAAACAATTTACACCTTATTTCTCATTACGTTTAGACGGAGTTCGTGGTAAATTAAAAGGCGATAATACGGAAGCCTACGAAAGCGGTGTGGTAAATAATTCTCCGGTAAGGGCTTTTGATACTCAGTTATCGTACTCTGGAAGTTTAAACGCTGTAGTGAACATGTTCAACATCGATATGTTTAAAAAAGAGAACACTTTACAGCTATATGCTTCAGCCGGTGCCGGTATTGCAGGTTATAAACCTACTATTACTACAGCAGCTGGTACATCTTTATATGCAGGTGATAAAAACATCAACGAATTAATTATCCCTGTAGGTTTAGGTGCTAAATTTAAAATCTCTGATGCGGTTAATTTCGACTTAGGCTGGACAATCACATTCCTTGATGGCGATAACCTTGACGGTTATTACAGAGGCGGAAACGACAAATATAACTATGCTTACGCTGGTTTAGAGTTTGCTTTAGGGAACGGAAAACAATTGGCTTTCCACAATCCGGTTGCTTTAACTTATGATGAAGCATTAAAAGCAAAACAAACTGCAGAAGGTTTAAAATCTGATTTAAATGCGCAAAAAGCTGATAACGCAAAATTACGTGCAGAATTAAACGACATCTTAAAAGATACAGATGGTGATGGTGTTGCAGATAAATTGGATAAATGTCCTGATACACCTTCAGGTACAGTTGTTGACGGTTCTGGATGTCCATTAAAAACTCCTGAAAAAGTTGTAGAAAAAGTAATCGTAACTGAAGAAGACCGTAAGGTAGTTAACGAAGCGATTAAAAACTTAGAATTCGATTTAGGTAAAGCAACTATCCGTTCTAAATCTTTTGCTTCATTAAACAGAGTTGCAGCATTGTTAGTTCAGAAAAACTTTAGCTTGAAATTAGCTGGTCACACTGATAACACGGGTTCAAAAGAATTAAACTTACGTTTATCAAAAGAAAGAGCAGAATCTGTTAAAGCTTATTTAGTTTCTCAAGGTGCTAATGCATCTCGTATCGAAGCTACAGGTTACGGAATGGGTCAGCCAATTGCTACCAATAAAACAGCAGCTGGTCGTCAACAAAACCGTCGTGTAGAGTTTACACTTTACTAGTCTGTTTTTAACACAACATAAAAAAAGTCCCGGTGAAAACCGGGACTTTTTGTTTTTTAAAGGATATTTATTTAATTAATCTTTTGATTTTACTTAAATCACTATTTTTAAAATTGTATGAAATAGGGGTATAATTCTGATATAACATGTCGTTACTATAGCTGTTATATATACTGATAAATTTGTCAGAACTGCTTTTCGTGAACACCAGATAGTTGATATTAGAACCCTTCTTTAAAATCAGTTCATTTAAGGTTTTAACAGGGACAAACTTAACCGGGTAATTATAAGCTTGCGAAAGATCTTCGTCTTTACCTTCATCAACTTTTTCAGACATTGTGAACATGTTAAATTTAATCTTAACATAATCAGGAACATAAAGTGTATCTTTTGCTAAAGCGGCAAGTTTAACTTTATCCTCCATTTCAAAAAACATTTTCCTTTCTTTTCTCGAAAGAATGCCTTCATTCAATTGTTTCAAATAACCTTTTAACATGCCTGGCGACCAATTATAAAGAAGTGCACTATTATATAGAAAAGATATCATTTCTTCTTCTCTTTTTTTAGCACCCTTAAAACTAAACGGATTTCCAATTGCCGTAAAAAGAGTTTTATTGTCAGGATATACCGTAATTTCTCCTAGGGTAATATCATCCCCCTGTTTGCCATTCTTTTTAAAGTAAGGCATGGTTAAGGAGTAAAAAAATCTGATTACAGTTGTATTTCCTAAACTTTGCAAATATCCGTTAAAAGTAAAGAGAGAGTAGCCTGGCTTCCCGATATACTTTCCCAGTTCTTCAGGTTTAATAATTAAAAAAGGTGTTGCCGTCCAGGTTGTTTTAATGGCCTCATTAAATTTTTCGAGTTCTGTATAATCTTTATACTGAAGCGTAAAGAGGGTAATGGTGTTTTTAAATGTGCTGAACTCTTCTTCATTGATGTCGCCTTTTCCCCTAAAAGTAACCTGGGCAGACAATATTAACGAATAGCATAAACACACTGCTGTAATAAGCAGTTTTTTTGATGAAATCATATGAGCGTGTAAAGTTTGGTTTAAGCCCCAATAATAATCATCTTTTTGCAAATATTTACCTGTAGAAATAAAAGTCAGGGTTTATTTAAGCTCTACAATTACTTTTTTAATCTCGCTTAAATCATTCATCTCAAAATTTGGCGATTGCGGATAAAAACGCTGGTAAATAATTTTATCATCTTTGCTATCATAAACACTGATAATTTTATCATCCGAGCGCTGCGTATAAACCACATATTTAATATTTGTGTCCTTATTCAATATCAAACTGTCAAGCGCCTGGTACGATACAAATTTGAGTTTATAATTATAAGGCTCTAAAACTACACCCGATTTAGGCAAAAGTGCCAGTCGCGATGAAAATACTTCCTTAATATATTCTGGTACATATAGTGTTTCTTTAGCAAGTTCGGGCAGGCGGATTCTATTGTAAAACTGATAATCTATACCGCAGTTTTGGCTTGTAAGTAAGCCATCGTTGATCTGTTTTAAGTAGCCGCTTAGTAACCCCGGCGACCAGTTCAGAAAGCTGGATTTGTTGTACAGAAGAGATAAAAGAGTAGATTTTTTATTCTTTTTTGATCCAATTTGCTGATCCAGCATTTCAACAAACAGGTTGGTGTTCGCATCAGTAAAAAGGTTAACCGTTGCCAATACACTTTCTTCCTTTACCTTAGGTTTTTTAGATGGTGTTACTAATTTAAGTGCATAAACCACATTAACTTCGGTTGTGGTATCCGGTTTTTCAGTAAAAGCATCAAAATAGAAGAATGAATAATTTGAAAGTGTATCATATTTTACAAGTTCTTCAGGCTTAATTATTTTATATGGGGTAATCGTCCACGTTTTTTTAATCGCCTGGTCAAATTTTTCCAGCTCAGCATAATCCGTATATTGAAAAGTGAATAATGTGGTCGTTTTTTTAAAAACTTCTAACTTTTGACTGTTCAGAAGAGCCGCCCCAAAATAAGATACCTGACTCTTGCAGATTGTAGCCCATGCAATAAACAGGCTAAACAGGAGGATTCCTTTAGCTTTTAACATATTGTGTGTTTTCATTTTGTGTACAATTATAATAAGAAAATTTTGACAATTATTTTGAATTTTTCTATTGCATTAACAAAATACATTCATTAGCTTTGTTATGCAAGCATAATAAATTAGCAGAAATGAAACAACAACAAACCATAGATTACCATATTAAGTTTGCCTGGCAAAATATGTTCAACAAGTATAACCAGATGGCTTCCGGTTTTGGAATTACCCAGGCCATTGGCTACATGCTTATTAATATAGATGATGCCGATGGAACTGCGGTTTCGAATTTAGCTGCATTGCTGGGCGTTAAGGCTACCAGTCTTTCGCGTATGTTAAACAATATGGAAGAAGCCAATCTGATTTACCGCGAAACTTCTGCAGGCGATAAGCGTTCGGTAAAGGTTTTTCTCACTGATTTTGGTAAGGAAAAAAAACAATTGGCTAAGGGTGTTGTTCGAAAATTTAATGAATACCTCGATGAGCACTTTACCAAAAAGGAAAAGGAAACATTCATCACGCTGTTGATAAAACTAAATGATATTACAGTAGCATATACTGTTGATTGATAAAAATAATAATGAAACCTGTTGAGTAGAACGCTACTCAACAGGTACTGTCAGACTACTGAAAAGCAAATAAATAACAATGAAACGAAGCATTAATAAAGTTGCTGTTCTAGGTTCAGGAATTATGGGTTCGCGTATTGCATGCCACTTCGCCAATATTGGTGTAGAGGTTTTGCTGTTGGATATTGCCCCGAAAGAACTGTTGCCGGAAGAGCAGGCAAAAGGATTAGCACTGGATAACCCAGCTGTAAAAAACCGGATTGTAAATACAGCTTTGCAAACTGCTGTGAAAACAAATCCGTCGCCGGTTTATACCAAAAAAGCATTAAATAAAATCAAAACAGGGAATTTCGACGATGATATGTCGAAAATTGCCGGTTATGATTGGGTAATTGAAGTGGTTGTCGAAAATCTTGATATCAAGAAAAAAGTTTTCGAACAGGTAGAGCAGTTCCGTAAACCTGGCACACTGATTACTTCCAATACTTCTGGTATTCCAATCCATTTAATGGCCGAAGGCAGGAGCGACGATTTTAAAGCACATTTCTGTGGAACGCACTTTTTTAATCCGCCACGTTATTTAAAATTACTGGAAATTATTCCAACGCCGCATACAGAACCTGAAATTGTTGATTTCCTGATGCATTATGGCGATAAGTTTTTAGGTAAAACAACTGTTTTATGTAAAGATACTCCGGCTTTTATCGCTAACCGTGTAGGGGTTTATTCCATTATGGCGCTTTTGCATTTAGTGGAGAAACTGGACCTGACCGTAGAAGAGGTTGATAAATTTACCGGACCAGCTTTGGGCAGACCAAAATCGGCTACTTTCCGTACTTCGGATGTGGTTGGTTTAGATACCATGATCAAAGTGGCAAAAGGTCTTTATGATAACTGCCCCGATGATAAAGCTCACGAGTTGTTTAAACTTCCGGCATACGTGCAAAAAATGGAAGAGAACAAATGGCTTGGCGATAAAACCAAACAGGGTTTCTATAAAAAGACAAAAACTGCTGAAGGTAAAACTGAAATCCTGGCGTTGGATTTAAAAACGTTAGAGTATAAACCTCAGCAAAAAGTAAAATCGGCTACTTTAGAAATGACCAAGCCGGTAGAAAACCTTCGCGAACGCATGAAGATTTTTGCCAAAGGAAAAGACAAAGCAGGCGAACTGTTCCGCCACTCATCATTCGGGCTATTCGAATATGTATCCGATCGCATACCGGAAATCTCTGATGAATTATACTGTATAGATGATGCCATGCGTGCCGGTTTCGGTTGGGAATTAGGTCCGTTTGAACTTTGGGATGCCGTTGGCGTGAAGGAAGCCATTGAAGGGATGGAACAATATGGCAATAAAGCTGCGGCCTGGGTGCACGAAATGCTCGATGCAGGAAATACTTCTTTCTATAAAGTAGAAAACGGCGTTAAAAAATACTATGATATTCCTTCTAAAACCTACAAAGCTTTACCAGGAACAGATGAGTTTATTATCTTAGATAACCTCCGCGAAAATAAAACGCTTTGGAAAAACTCCGGTGTTTCGATTATTGATTTAGGCGATGGTATTCTTAATGTAGAATTTCACACCAAAATGAATACCATTGGCGGTGATGTAATCTCAGGAATCAACAAAGCCATTGATATGGCCGAAAAAGATTACCGCGGTTTGGTGATAGGTAATGATGGCGCTAATTTCTCGGCTGGTGCAAATGTGGGGATGATTTTTATGATGGCGGTAGAGCAGGAGTGGGACGAATTAAATATGGCGATCCGTATGTTCCAGAACACTTCGATGCGCATCCGTTATTCTTCTATTCCGGTTGTGGTGGCCCCTCATAATTTAACTTTGGGTGGAGGCTGCGAGTTTAGTTTACATGCCGATCACGTGCAGCTTTCTGCCGAAACTTACATGGGTTTGGTAGAGTTTGGTGTGGGTGTGATCCCTGGTGGCGGCGGAACAAAAGAATTCGCTTTGCGTGCCTCTGATGAATATAAAGATGATCAGATTGTGCAAAATGCCCTGAAAGATCGTTTCTTGACCATCGGAATGGCCAAAGTTTCTACTTCAGGTTACGAAGCTTATGAATTGGGCTATCTGCAAAAAGATAAATTCTCGATCTCGATGAACCGCAACCGCTTACTCGCCGATGCAAAAGCAAAAGCGATAGAACTGGCCGATGCGGGATATACCAAACCCGTTCAACGGAACGATATTAAAGTGTTGGGTAAACAAGGTTTAGGAATTGTTTATGCAGGTGCAAATAGCATGTACGCAGGGCATTTCATTTCTGAACACGATAAAAAAATCTCCGAAAAATTAGGTTATGTAATGTGTGGTGGCGATTTATCTGCTCCAACAGAAGTAACCGAGCAATATTTACTTGACCTGGAAAGAGAAGCGTTCTTATCACTTGCCGGTGAGCGTAAATCTTTAGAACGGATCCAGAGTATTATTACCAAGGGGAAGCCGTTGAGGAATTAAGTTGAGAGTGGAGATGTGAGACATTAGATTGGAGAAAGTAATTGGTCTTACATCTAGCGTCTCAAATCTCAT
The DNA here is from genome assembly GCF_052045455.1 of Pedobacter sp. 22226. Taxonomy (NCBI): domain Bacteria; kingdom Pseudomonadati; phylum Bacteroidota; class Sphingobacteriia; order Sphingobacteriales; family Sphingobacteriaceae; genus Pedobacter; species Pedobacter sp. 22226. Next base: position 351,439 of record NZ_JBQEPB010000007.1, read on the forward strand.
ATCTAAAAAAACAATAATCGGTTTGAGTTTGAATTTGAGCAGGTCTCAAATCTCAAATCTCAGATCTCAAATCTTAAACAATGGAAGCATATATTATAGCCGGATATCGTACAGCAGTGGGTAAAGCACCACGTGGCGTATTCCGTTTTACAAGGGCTGATGATTTGGCCGCAGAGGTAATCAGGGCTTTAGTGGCGTCGGTTCCGAATTTAGATAACGAACAGATTGATGATGTAATTGTTGGTAACGCTACCCCGGAGGCAGAACAGGGCTTAAATATTGGCCGTATGATTTCGCTGATGGGCCTTGATACCGATAAGGTTCCCGGGGTTACTGTAAACCGTTACTGCGCCTCAGGTTTAGATACCATTGCTACGGCAGTTGCTAAAATTAAGGCTGGCATGGCCGATTGTATCATCGCCGGCGGGGTAGAGGTAATGAGCGGAATGCCTTTTGGTGGCTGGAAACTGGTGCCAAATGCAGAGGTTGCAAAAAACAATCCCGATTGGTATTGGGGTATGGGTTTAACTGCTGAAGCTGTTGCCAAAGAATATAACGTAAGCCGAGAAGACCAGGATGTCTTTTCATTAAAATCTCACGAAAAAGCCATTCACGCCATTAAAAACGGTCATTTAAAAGATGGTATTTTGCCCATTACGGTAAACGAAAATTACCTGGATGCCAATTTGAAAAAGAAAACCCGTTCTTATGTGGTTGATACCGATGAAGGCCCGCGTGCAGATACGACTTTAGATAAACTGGCAAAACTGAAACCCGTATTTGATGCTGTGGGAAGTGTAACTGCCGGTAACTCTTCGCAAACATCCGATGGTGCAGCATTTGTTTTAGTGGTTTCTGAAAAGAAAATGAAAGAGCTAAATGCCGAACCAATAGCAAGATTAGTAAGTTATGGCATTGCTGGTGTTCCGCCACGCATCATGGGAATCGGACCAATTGAGGCAATTCCGAAAGCATTGAAACAAGCCGGTTTGAAAAAAGAAGACATCGATTTAATCGAACTAAACGAAGCCTTTGCCTCTCAATCTTTGGCGGTAATCAGAACATTGGATTTAAATCCGGATGTGATTAACGTTAATGGCGGTGCAATAGCATTAGGCCACCCACTCGGCTGTACCGGTGCGAAATTAACCGTGCAGATTATGAACGAATTAAAAAGACAAAATAAAAAATACGGAATGGTAACCATGTGCGTAGGAACAGGACAGGGTGCCGCAGGAATTTTTGAGTTGCTTTAATTAGTATCGAGATATGAGTATGTAGTATCAAGATTTAATAGCAGGTGAATAAACCAGTTTATAAATCATCCCAACCATATTACTCAGTCACTAATACTAATAAAATATGCACAATTTTAAAGATTTAAAAGTTTGGCAAAAATCAATTGAATTAGCTGTTGATGTTTATAAAGCTAGTTCATTTTTGCCTGTTGATGAGAGATACGGTTTGATTTCTCAAATGAAAAGATGCTCTGTTTCAATATCCTCCAACATTGCGGAAGGGGCCGGAAGAGGAACTAGAGCTCAATTTAAATATTTTTTAACCATAAGCCAGGGCTCTGCTTTTGAATTGGAAACTCAGGTAATTATTTCAAATAGATTAGGGTTGTTAGAAGATCCGCTTACCCTTGCTCTGATTGAAAAGACTACTGAAGTTCAGAAAATGATTTATGCCCTGGAAAAAAGATTAATTTGAGGGGGGTATTAGGAAGAAGGATATGAGTAATAAGTATCAGGTATCAAGATTGAATTGCACAATGATATTCACGTCTCGATACTCAAATCTTGATGCTTGATACCGATGTCTTGATACTTAAACCTCGCTACTAGATATTAAAACAATGGAAACAACTGAAAAAAAGACAATTAAAGGTGGAGAATTCTTAATTAAAGATACCACTTATCAGGAAGTATTTATCCCTGAGGAATTTGATGAAGAGCAGCAGATGATCGCACAAACTTGTCGCGATTTCCTGGCCTCTGAAGTTTATCCCAATTTAGATAAAATTGATAAACAGGAAGATCCTGAGTTAATGCCAACACTTTTAACAAAGGCAGGCGAACTGGGTATTCTTGGTGTATCGGTTCCTGAAGAGTATGGTGGTTTTGGTAAAAACTTCAATACATCCATGTTGGTGGCCGATGTGGTTGGCGCCGGACACTCTTTCGCCGTAGCACTTTCTGCACATACCGGTATTGGTACCTTACCGATTCTGTATTATGGTAACGAAGAACAAAAAGCAAAATATATCCCAAAACTGGGCTCAGGCGAGTGGAAAGCAGCCTATTGTTTAACTGAGCCAAACTCCGGATCGGATGCAAATTCAGGTAAAACAAAAGCTAAGCTGAGTGAAGATGGTAAACATTACATCATAAACGGGCAGAAAATGTGGATCACCAATGGTGGTTTTGCTGATATTTTTATTGTTTTTGCTAAAATCGATGATGATAAAAACTTAACTGCATTTATTGTTGAAAAGGAATTTGGTGGCATAACCATGAACCCGGAAGAACATAAAATGGGTATTAAAGGTTCTTCAACCCGTCAGGTTTTCTTTAACGATTGCCCTGTGCCGGTTGAAAATATGTTGAGTGAACGCGAAAACGGTTTTAAAATCGCGGTAAACATTTTAAATATCGGCCGTATTAAATTATCGGCAGCTGCGATCGGTGCTTCAAAAGCAACTTTAAATACAGCGATCAATTATTCTAATGAGCGGATCCAGTTTGGGCGTCCTATTTCGAAATACGGGGCCATTCGTTTTAAAATTGCAGAAATTGCCTCTAAACTTTATGCAGTAGATGCGGCAAATTACCGTGCCGGACAGAATATTGATGATACTTACGACCAACTGGTTGCAGGTGGAATGGAATCGGGTAAAGCCAGGCTAAAATCGGTTGAACAATTTGCAGTAGAGTGCGCCATCTTAAAGGTTTGGGGCTCGGAAGCGTTGGATTATACGGTAGATGAAGGCGTTCAGATTTACGGCGGTATGGGTTTCTCTGCCGATGCGCCAATGGACAGGGCTTACCGCGATGCCCGTATTAACCGGATTTTTGAAGGTACTAACGAAATCAACCGTTTATTAACTGTTGATATGATGTTGAAACGTGCCATGAAAGGAGAACTGGATTTAATGACGCCAGCCACAGCGGTTGCTGCTGAATTAATGAGTATTCCTGATTTTGGTGAAGAAGACACCACATTGTTTGCGGCAGAGAAAAAAGTACTCTCGAATTTGAAAAAAGCAACTTTAATGGTAGCTGGTGCTGCGGTTCAAAAGTTAATGATGACCCTGAGTAAAGAGCAGGAAATCTTAATGAATATTGCCGATATGGCGGGTTATGTTTATGTACTCGAATCTGCTTTATTAAGAACAGAAAAACTGGTAAATACCCGGGGCGAAGAAGCATCTGCTGGTCAGTTGGATTTATTGCGAATCTATTTGGTTGAAGCGGTAGATGGTATTGCAAAAGCAGGTAAAGAAGCACTTTGGGCATTCGCAGAAGGCGACGAACAACGCATGATGTTGGTAGGTTTACGCCGTTTTACAAAAGTAGAGCCATTTAATGTTAAAGAGGCACGCCAAAGAGTTGCGCAACAATTAATTGAAGCGAACAAATATATTTTTTAAGGCATTCAGGCTGAAAAGCGAAGGGTTTAAGAATTGGGTATATCACCAATTCTTAGACCCTTTTTTTGTTGCATGTCATGCTGAGGCACGAAGCATCTGCAGCCAATGAAAGAGATGCTTCGTGCCTCAGCATGACAAAAGTTGAAAAAATCATAACCCATTAGCTTTATAATATTAAAACCTTATTTTCGTACCATGATTAAATTTAGATTAATTTCGGTACTTCTTTTATGTGTAGTTGCGGTTTCATCCTGTAAAAAAGACGAAGATCCCGAAAAACAGATTACCGATTTCATCCAAAAGAACAATATCAATGCGGTTAGAGATGCATCTGGGTTATACTATCAGATCATTAAACCTGGTACAGGTTCTTTTACCTATCCGGCTAACACGAAAATCACCATCAAATACGAAGGTCGTTTGTTAAACGGTGATGTTTTCGATAATGGCGGGGGTAAAGAGCAAACATTCAACCTGGCCGAATTAATCCAGGGGTGGAGAATTGGTATTCCTAAAATTCAAAAAGGTGGCGAAATCAGGTTGATCGTTCCACCAGGCTTGGGTTATGGCAGTAGTGCTGTTGGACCGATTCCAGGTAATTCTGTATTGGATTTTAATATTCAGCTGTCCAATGCACAATAGGAGTAAAGACTTAAGGGAGAAAGACCAAAGCTGAAATCTGTATTCCAATTTTCAATAATGTTCTATGTTTTTTTGCCTTTACCCTTAAACGCTTTAAAAATTGTTAAAATAGGTTAAAAATTGTAGCATCCGTATTAAAAGCTTATTTTTGCGGATGATGGTTAAGTTTAAACATATTATTTTATTGATATGCCTTGCAGGATGCTTTGCAGCTTGTAAGAAGGATGTATCTATTGATGATTCTTACGACCCTACTCCTCAGTTTAAAGCTGATACCGCTGCAATCAGTGCATTTGTTAAAAATAATAATATCCCTGCAACAAAAGATGCCAGTGGTATTTTTTATCAGATTATAGCGCCCGGATCAGGAAACGTAAGTTATCTAACCTCTACGGTGATTACTGCAGATTATGAAGGCAGATTGTTAAACGGTACTATTTTCGATAGCACCAAAGGAACCCCAGCCTCTTTTAAACTTGGAAATGTTATTTTAGGATGGCAGTTTGGGATTCAAAAAATACAAAAAGGAGGAAAGATCAGGTTAATTATCCCATCTTATTTCGCCTACGGAACACAGTCGCCATCATCCCTGGTACCTGCTAATTCGATACTCGATTTTACTATAACACTTACAGACGTACAATAATAAATGAACAAATTTACCAAACTTGGCCTATTTACACTTTTACTGGCTACTGTAGTTTTCAGCTCGTGCAAAAAGGACTATGAGACGATAGAAAGCGTAGATGATGCAGCGATAAAGGCTTACATATCAAAAAATAATTTAACTCAGATGATATCTGATCCTGATAAAACAGGGTTTTATTATCAAGCTACGAATCCTACAGATGGAACATTTTTCTTGAATCCTGATTCAGTATTGTATGATGTAACTGTTAAATCTATGAATGATGGCACGACTTATCTTCAGCCTTCTCCAAATGGAAACCAAGGAAATTATGTTGGATATTTAAATGGTTTTATTGATCCGAGGCTTTCATCATCAACTTTTAATATTCCCGCAATAAGAACTGCAGTGTTAGGTCTTAAACCTGGGGGTAGCGCTAGAGTATTATTACCTTCTTATCTTGCATTCGGTAAAAATGGAGTAGGTTTTATACCGTCGAATGAAAATCTTGATCTTACAGTTAAAACATATCCATATCGTAAACAATGGTTATTTGATGATGATAAAATCAAAAGCTTTTTAACAACTAAAGGACTCAGTGCGACTAAAGATGCAAGTAGAATATACTATATCATTAGCTCTCTGGGAACTGGTAAGTCAATTGATCCGGAAGTTAGTACGGTTGTAATCAATTATACTGGACGCTTTTTAGATGGATCATCATTTGATTCAAATACTGCTGGAACTTTCTCAACTGTTTTATCTAGTACGGCGGCTTTAATCCAAGGATGGAAAATCTTAATTCCTAAGTTTCCCGCAGGTACAAAATTAAGAATGTTTATTCCTTCAGATCTTGCTTATGGGCCGTCTGGTAGCAGAGATAGTGCTACTGGTTTATATGTAATTCCACGTAATGCAGTTTTAGATTTTGATATAGAAATTGTAAGTGTTACAGATTAGTACGACCTTTTTTAATTTCTTTTTAAAAAAAATGCTCAACAATTAGTTGGGCATTTTTTGTGATATATTTTTTTTACAATCATATTTTTAAAGAGATTAATTAATAATAAATTTTTAAACTTAATTTTTAGTTGTATGTTTACGAAGTAAGGGAAAACATACAATTATGATATGAAAAACAAAATTAATTTACGCTGCTTAATACTACCATTATTAGGCGCTATCTCAATTGCTTCCTGTAAAAAGGATGGCAATATTGTAAATCCAAATGAAAAACTTGTAACCAATGCCGTAAGTATCGAGAATGGTTATTTGAAATTCAGAGATCAAAAAGCTTTTGATTCTATTCTTAATGTCCTCATAAAACCTGAAAATTTTAATTCTAAACCGAAAGAATTACAAAATTTTAAATCTTATCACGATGCTTACATCGAAATAGCTAAGGAATATGAAAATATAAATACGAGTAAATCATTTGATGACTTCAAGAGTAAGTACTCAAATATGGTAGAGATTCAGCCTGATAGCTCACTAAACTATAAATTTGGTACTCCACTTTCTGCATTATTTACAAATAGTAAGGGGGAGGTAAAAATTGGTGATTTTACAACTGTATATACTAAGGATAATAGAATAGTTTCATATAAAGGACAGCATAAAAATGAATTTGAAGTTGCAACTTTTAGCAAAACAGATCAAAGTCAGGGAATTTTTGTCAATAATCTTTCTAAAAGAAATACTAGTGCAAAAAGTAATCAAATCGCAAATGTTGAAGCGACTACTACTAGGGCCGTAAGATCTCGTTTGTATTATAACGATGATGGTAAACGAAGATTATTTGTTGATATTTGGGTTGATGAAACTCCTAATCAAGGTCCAGATGATTGGACACCTCGTCCTCCAATATCTAGGTATTATTGTACATCCAGGCAAGAGTTAAAGAAAACATTTGGAGGATGGAGAACAAATGAGACTGATTATTATTTTAATAATTTAGTTTATGCTTGGACAATACGAGGAGGCTTGGGGGATTATCGTTACTTTAATCTTGCAAATTATAGTGTGCAGGGGGTATATGGCCCTATTATAATCGATATGGCTACAATAAGTGAGGAAATTATTGGATTTAGCGGCTCTGGACACTTTACTTCTGGAGGTGTTCCAAATACACCAGTTTTTTAACTCAACGCCTCTTTAAAAACTTTTAACACCCTTTCTCTTGCAAAAGTATGCTCAACTATTGGTTGGGCATATTTTTTTGTTCCAAATTCTGGCACCCACTTTTTAATATATTCAAATTTAGGATCGAATCTTTTGGTCTGTAATTCGGGATTAAATACCCTAAAGTATGGTGCAGCGTCATTGCCTGATCCTGCTGCCCATTGCCAGCCACCAACATTGCTCGCCATTTCATAATCTAATAACTTTTCAGCAAAGTAGGTTTCTCCCCAGCGCCAGTCAATCAGTAAATGTTTGGTTAAAAAACTACCCACAACCATGCGTACGCGGTTATGCATCCAACCAGTTTGGTTCAGCTGCCGCATTCCGGCGTCTACAATAGGATAACCGGTTTTGCCCTCGCACCAGGCCTTAAATTCATCCTCATTATTACGCCATTTTATTTTATCATATTGTTTTTTAAAAGAATCGAAAGCTGAGTAGGAGAAATGCCAAAGGATCATCATATAAAACTCCCGCCAGGCCAGTTCAGAAAGCCAGACATTCGATTTTGCCTCAATTGCATCGCGCACTGCTTTTCTAATGCTTAAAGTGCCAAAACGTAAATGCAGGCCAATATGCGTGGTACCATCCAATGCGGGGAAATCCCGTTCTTTGGCATAGTCATCAAGTTTATTTTTATAACTGATTTTCGGAAAATCCAGTTTACTTTCCTCAAAACCCATATCTTTTAAAGTTGGGAGAGGTAAATGTTTGGTTTGTAATAAATTTTTGAGGTATTTTTTGGTAGGATATGCCTTTACATAAAAATCGTTCAATTTGGCATGCCACTGCTTGTAAAAAGGAGTAAAAACAGTGTAAGGTGTTTTATCTGCTTTTAAAATCTCATTTTTTTCAAAAATAACCTGATCCTTGTATGTTTTAAATATAATTTTTTCACTGGTTAAAAATTCAGCCATGTTATCATCGCGTTCGCGTGCATATGGCTCATAATCATGATTGGTGTAAACTTCCTTAACCTCATAATCTTTTAAAATTTCCGGCCAGATTTTTTCGGGCGTTCCATATTTTACCAATAAATCTGATCCCCGCTGTTGAAATTCTTTTTTTAAACCTTCAATCGTTTGGTAAATAAAAGTTACGCGGGCATCGTCTTTTGGGAGTTTATCCAGTATATTTTTATCAAAAATAAAAAGCGGCAAAACCGGATATTCACTTTTTAAAGCATGGTATAAAGCCGCATTATCTTCTAAACGTAAATCGCGACGGAACCAAAAGACGGATACAGAATTCATGTGTAATAGTAGGTTGTTAATAAAATATAGATGACTTTAAGCGTTTGGAGTTAGGCGTTTTGCGTCAATTAACCGGTTTAAACATTTAACCGATTAAACAACCAGTTTAAACAGTAACCAATTAACCTATCTATAAAGGTCTTCCAAAGCATCCTCCAAATGTGTGAATTTAAATTTAAATCCCGCGTCCAAAATTTTTTGTGCCGAGGTATTATTGCTCATTAAAACGGCTTCTACACGTTCTCCCAGTAATAATTCCAAAGCTTTTTTAGGGACTTTAACTGGCCAGACCGGGCGGTGCAGCTGTTTCGCAATGGCTTTAGTTAAGGCGCTGTTGGTGACTGGAAAAGGTGCGCAGGCATTATAACTGTCCTCCATTTTAAGGTTTTCTATGGCTTCAATATACATTTTAACCATATCATTAATGTGTATCCAGGGCGTCCATTGTTTGCCTGTACCCAATGGTGCACCAGCAAACAATTTTACTGGCTGAGCCAATTGCGGCAATGCTCCGCCTTTGGTGCTGAAAACAATCCCGGTACGGAGTTTTACAATCCTAAGGCTCAGTTTTTTACCCTGATCTACTGCATCTTCCCAAAGTTTACAGCATTCGGCTAAAAAACCATAACCGTTGGCGCTTTCTTCTGTTAAAATTTCATCACCGCAATCGCCATAAAAACCAACTGCAGAAGAAGAAACAAAAGATTTAATCTGATGATCTGGCCTTGATCTGATCGTTTTAAAAAGCAGTTCTGTAGATTTTACGCGACTGTCAATAATCTGTTTTTTGCGTTCATCAGTCCACTTTTTATCTGCTACAGGCTCACCTGCCAGATGGACAACGGCATCAACACCATTCAGGCAATTATCATCAATTGTTCCTTTGTAAACATCCCAAACGAAACTATTCGGATCTTCATTTTTCTTTCGGGAAAGGGTATTCACCGCGTAACCCTTACTTAATAAATGCTTTTTTAGCTCAGTACCCACCAGTCCGGTAGCTCCGGTAATCAGAATCTTCTTTGCCATATTTTTAAAACACTAAAGATACAAAAGGGTTTGTCGGCATAACTTTAAAATGTATTAATCTGGTTCTAATGCTTTTGTTACCTATTTGTAAAGAATTATTCAGGGGTTTGATGGAGAAGAAAAATAAGATAAATTTGTAAAGCGTTCTTACACCCTTTTCGATAAAAGATGTCCAAAAAAATTTTAGTCTGGTTTAGAAATGATCTTCGCTTGCATGATAATGAAATGCTGGTCGAGGCAATTGCTAAATCTGATTCAATTTTGCCTGTTTACATTCTCGATCCCCGTTCTTTTGGGGAAACAAAATACGGTACGCTAAAAACAGGCAATATCAGAGCGCAGTTTATTTTAGAAAGTGTTTTAGGTTTACGCAGTGCTTTAAAACAGATTGGCGGTAACCTGCTTATTGCCGAAGGTAGTCCCGAAGATATTATTCCGCAATTGGTGCAGGAATACGAAATTACCGAAGTGTACCATCACCGCGAAGTGGCCCGCGAAGAAACCCATGTTTCTACCCTGGTCGAAAATGCACTTTGGAAACTGCGTGTCAATCTCAAACATTTTATCGGTCATACCTTATATAATAAAGAAGATTTACCTTTCCCGATCAAAGATATTCCCGACGCTTTTAACCAGTTTAAAAAGAAAATTGAACGCGATTCGATCATTAAGCCCTGTTTTGCAGCGCCCGACCGGATTAACGTGGCTGAAGTAATTGATTGGGGAACATTATCCTCATTAGAAGATCTTAATCTTTTACCTCAACAGAAAGATCAGCGTGCTGATTTCGAATTTACGGGTGGCGAAGCCGAAGGTTTGGCGCATTTACAAAAGGTGATTGTAGCGATGCAACAGGCTGCAACGACCAAAAATCTAATTCTCGCTTCGAAACTTTCTGCCTGGCTGGCCATGGGCAGTTTATCGCCCCGTAAAGTATATTGGGAAATTAAAAAAATGGAAGGTGTACCCAATACCAAAGCCATGTTCAATCATATTTTATTAGGATTGCTTTGGAGGGATTATTTCCGTTTCATGTTCAAGAAATACGGCAATACCTTTTTCAGTCCGGATGGATTTGGCAGTCAGGGTTTGGTTGATATTGCAAATGAGCAGGACAACTTCAATAAATGGAAAAATGCACAGACCGGATTTGCGGTAGTAGATGCGGTAATGACGGAGTTAAATCAAACCGGTTTTATCTCGAATATTGCCAGGCAAACGGCTGCTTTATACCTGATCAATAACCTTGAGGTGAGCTGGATTTTTGGTGCAGCTTACTTTGAAGAAAAACTGATCGATTATAACCCGGCAAGTAACTGGGGCAACTGGGCCAATGTGGCTGGCGTGGGGAACGATCAGAAATCAAAAAGTGTATTCGATTTAGATAAAAACATCAAAAATCTCGACCCAAAAGGCAACTATGCTTTAACTTGGGCATCATAGTTGTAATGACTGAATGAATGATTATTTAATGATTGAATGACTGAATTTTGAAGGATTGAATTTGCAGAGTTTTCGATTATTACAGGTCGTATTTTTATCATTCAATCATTAGATCATTCTCTCATTCAATAAATCGTATTTTAATCGAGATTTTTGCCGTTTATATAAGGTAAAATTCTAATTTTGTAGTGCTTATAGTAAATAGTTAATAATGGATAAATTATCTTATCTTAATGGCGCAAACGCCGAATATATAGAGTCTTTATATCAGTCGTATCAACAAGATCCTGAGTCGGTTGAGTTTGGCTGGCAGAAATTTTTCGAAGGTTTCGATTTTGGAAGAGGATCGGAAGCGCCGGCGGTAACCGCAGAAACTCCTGAACAATTTTTAAAAGAGGTTAATGTTTTAAACCTGATTGATGGCTATCGCAGCCGCGGTCACCTGTTTACACATACCAATCCGGTACGCGAAAGACGTAAACATTTGCCAACGTTAGATCTTGCCAATTTTGGATTATCTGATGCCGACCTGGAAACCGTCTTCAACTCTGGTGTAGAGATTGGTATCGGTGCAGCAAAACTGAAAGATATTGTAGCCTTTTTAAAACAAACATACGCACACTCCATCGGTGCAGAATATAAATTTTTACGTACACCAGAAGTGTTGAACTGGATTCAACAAAAAATGGAAAGTGCACGTAATACCCCTAACTTCTCTATTGAAGAGAAAAAACGCATTCTACGGAAATTAAACGAAGCAGTAAGTTTCGAAAATTTCCTTGGGACAAAATTCTTAGGTCAGAAGCGTTTCTCTTTAGAAGGTGCTGAGGCTTTAATTCCGGCATTGGATTCGGTTATTGAAAAAGGTGCCGAATTGGGAATTGAAGAATTTGTAATCGGTATGGCTCACCGCGGACGTTTAAACGTGCTGGCCAATATCATGCAAAAAACCTATAAAGATATTTTTGCAGAATTTGAAGGTAAAAGTTATAATCCGGATACCCCATTTGGCGGTGATGTAAAATATCACTTAGGTTACTCAACCGATGTAACGACGAATGCAGGTAAAAGTGTTCACTTAAGTTTATGTCCTAACCCATCTCACTTAGAAACAGTTGATGGTGTGGTAGAAGGCATGAGCCGTTCTAAAATTGATTTCAAATATGGTGGCGATAACAGTCGTTTAGCGCCAATTTTGATCCACGGTGATGCATCGGTTGCTGGTCAGGGTATTGTTTACGAAGTGATTCAGATGGCAGGCCTTGAAGGTTATAAAACCGGTGGAACCATTCACCTGGTGATTAACAACCAGATCGGTTTTACCACTAACTATAAAGATGCACGTACCAGTACCTATTGTACTGATATTGCAAAAGTGACCTTATCTCCGGTTTTCCACGTTAATGGTGATGATCCTGAGGCTTTGGTTTATGCGATCAACCTGGCAATGGAATACCGTCAGAAATACAAAAACGACGTATTCATTGATATTCTTTGCTACCGTCGTTTCGGTCACAATGAGTCTGATGAGCCTAAATTCACCCAGCCTTTATTGTACAAAACTATTGAGAAACACCCTAATCCAAGGGAAATCTATATTGAGCAGTTAACTAAAGAAGGTAAGTTAGAGGCGGGATTGGCAAAAGAAATGGAAAAAGATTTCCGCGGTATTTTGCAGGAACGTTTAAACGAAGCCAAAGAATTTGTTGCCGGTAATGCTGAAGTTAAATTTGGTGGTGCATGGGCAGATTTACGTATGGCGACACCGAAAGATTTTGAATCTTCTCCGGTTACTGCAGTTAAAAAATCTACTTTATTAGAAATTGGTAAACGCATTACTGCTTTGCCAACCAATAAAAAGTTCTTCAAAAAAATCGAAAAACTATTTGTTGAGCGTAGCAAAATGGTTAACGAAACCAATGTTTTCGATTGGGCAATGGGCGAGCAGCTGGCTTATGGTACTTTGTTATCAGAAGGTAAACGTGTTCGTTTAAGCGGTCAGGATGTAGAGCGTGGTACTTTTTCTCACCGTCATGCCGTTTTAACGCTTGAAGACAGTGAGGAAGAATATGTGCCATTGGCAAATATTTCTGATCAGCAGGCACCATTTGATATTTACAATTCACACTTATCTGAGTATGGTGTTTTAGGCTTCGAATATGGTTATGCCATGGCCAATCCTAATGCTTTAACTATTTGGGAAGCACAATTTGGTGATTTCTTTAACGGGGCACAAATCGTTGTAGATCAGTATATTGCAAGTGCTGAGACGAAATGGCAACGCGAAAACGGTTTGGTAATGTTATTGCCTCACGGTTATGAAGGTCAGGGACCAGAGCACTCATCAGCACGCATTGAGCGTTTTATGGAGCTTTGTGCCGATTATAACATGCAGGTAACCAACTGCACTACTCCGGCAAACTTCTTCCACGTTTTACGCCGTCAGTTTAAACGCGATTTCCGTAAGCCATTGGTGGTATTTACACCTAAAAGCTTATTGCGTCACCCGGCCTGTGTTTCTAAATTAGAAGAATTTACAGAGGGTGGATTTAAAGAGGTAATTGATGATGTAAATGCTAAAGTTTCAGACGTTACCCGTATCGTTTTCTGTAGCGGTAAAATTTACTATGAGTTGCTTGAGAAACAGCAGGCTGATAAAATCAAACACGTGGCTTTGGTTCGTGTAGAGCAGTTGTATCCAACGCCGGTTGATCAGATGGAAGCGATCCAGAAAAAATATAAAAATGCGAAAGAAATTTTCTGGGTACAGGAAGAGCCAGAGAACATGGGCGCCTGGCCATATTTATTCCGGAGGTTGTACAAAACCGCATTAAAAGGCATTGATGTAATTTCGAGAAGAGAAAGCAGCAGTACAGCAACCGGTTTTGCAAAACAACACGCTAACCAACAAGCTTATATTTTAGCAAAAGCTTTAGAGGTTTCGGTAACTGAGGATGTGAAAGATATCGCTAAAAAAGCAACAAAAAAATTAGTTCAGATCGATTAGTGAGGTTTGAGGCGTAAGGTTTGAGGTTTAGGGTTAAGTATCCGGAACATCCCAACTTTACAACATTTAACAATAAAAATTAGGTTTAAGGCGTAAGGTATGAGGTTTAAGGTTAAGTACCTGAAACATGCTAACTTTACAACATTTCAACCTTTAACGATAAAAACATAACATTACAAAAATGAGTTTAGAGATAAAAGTTCCACCTGTTGGTGAGTCGATAACCGAAGTTGTTTTATCACGCTGGATAAAAAACGATGGCGATGTTGTTGAAATGGATGAAGTAATTGCCGAATTAGAATCGGATAAAGCTACATTCGAATTAACTGCAGAACAAGCTGGAACTTTAAAAACCATAGCAGCCGAAGGCGATACGTTAGCCATTGGTGCAGTAGTTTGTAAAATTGAAGACGGTGGTGCAGCTGCTGCTCCGAAGGCTGAAGGCGAAAGTCCTAAGGCTGATGCACAGGCTCCGGCTGCTGTTGCAGAGGCGCCTAAGGCTCAGGATTCAGCTGCTTCTAGAGATTCTTACGCTACAGGTACTCCATCTCCTGCTGCTGGTAAAATTCTTGCAGAAAAAGGAATTGATGCTGGTGCAGTAAAAGGTACGGGTGTTGATGGCCGTATTACTAAGGATGATGCTGTGAAAGCTGAAGCCGGTAAAAAACCAGAAGCACCAAAAGCGAGTGCACCAGTCGCAACTGCTGCTCCTGCAGGTAGCCGTGGCGAGCGTCGCGAGAAAATGTCTCCGTTGCGTAGAACGGTTGCAAAACGTTTGGTTGCTGTTAAAAATGAAACCGCCATGTTAACTACTTTTAACGAAGTTAACATGAAGCCAATTATGGATTTACGCGGAAAATATAAAGACCAGTTTAAAGAAAAATTTGGTGTTGGTTTAGGTTTCATGAGCTTTTTCACTAAAGCAGTTACTGAAGCTTTAAAAGATTTCCCTGCGGTTAACGGCCGTATTGAAGGCGAAGAATTGGTGTACAACGATTTCGCTGATATTTCTATCGCAGTTTCTGCTCCAAAAGGTTTGGTTGTTCCGGTAATCCGTAATGCAGAAAGCATGACTTTAGCGCAGATCGAAAAATCTGTATTAGAATTAGCTTTAAAGGCACGTGATAGCAAATTAACCATCGAAGAAATGACTGGTGGAACATTCACGATCACAAATGGTGGTGTGTTTGGTTCAATGATGTCGACTCCGATTATTAATGCACCACAATCGGCTATTTTAGGGATGCACAACATTGTTGAACGTCCGGTTGCTGAAAAAGGTGAGGTGGTAATCCGTCCGATGATGTATGTTGCTTTATCTTACGATCACAGAATTATCGACGGACGCGAGTCGGTTGGTTTCCTGGTTCGTGTGAAACAACTGTTAGAAGATCCGGCCAGATTGCTTTTGGGCGTTTAACCCCTAAATCCCCTAAAGGAGACTTTATATGTTTAGAGAGAAGTCAGTTTTTTTTAAAACTTGACTTCTCTTTTTTTTTGCTCCAAAAAATGAAATTAACTTTTAGCTTAAAGTTTAGCCTTATTTTCCTTTTAATTTTCATCGTGGAAATTCTAATTGGTAAATACCTTGATGATGCAATTATACGCCCTTTTGGCGGTGACGTATTGGTGGTTGTTTTGATTTACGCTTTTTTTAAGATTTTTCTGAAAACCAATAACAGGTGGTTGGCCTTAGGCGTCCTGATTTTTTCTCTCATCATTGAGTTTTTGCAAAAAGTAAATTATGTTACCTGGCTGGGCCTGGAGCATAATAAGTTAATGAGTATTGTTTTAGGAACTTCCTTTAGCTATTATGATTTACTGGCCTATTTTGTGGGTTATTTGATTTGTTTATTGTTTAAGGATTGAATTTTGAGCTACTTCATAAAGATGGTCGTCATCTCGACTGTAACGTCCCGAATATTCGGGAGAGAGATCTATCTTCTGACAGATTTCTCAACTGTGTTGCACCCGATAGCTATCAGGTCCGCTCAAAATGACGATTGGAAGGTACTAATCACTAAAAAAAGCTTATTTAGACAATTCTTTAATCTGCTTTAAATCCAGTTGTTTAAATTCTACTTCACTACCTTCTGCTTGTAGTGCAATCTGGCCGCTGCTTGCGGTACAGTTTGTACCATAGTTTACCAATGTACCATTTACCCAAACTTTAACTTTGTTATTCAGGCATTGTATGATCATGGTGTTCCATTCGCCAAGTGGTTTTTCGCTATCATCGGTTAAGTTTTTAATCCGGCGGAGTTTATCACCATTTACACCCCAGTTTTCTTTTGGTCCGCGTCTGGTAACCATATCGGGCACCGAAATGTCTTCTTCAATACACCAGAAATCGCCGGCATCTTTATGCTGCATCTGCACTTCCAAGGATTTTGGGAACATGCCATATAATGCTCTTGGTGTTGATGCATGCACCAATACTCCACAGTTACCTGGTTTGCCTGCAAAACGGTATTGAACGGTTAACTGGTAATTTTTATAAATTTTATCGGTTATTAAATGTCCGCCTGGTGTGCCTAAACTTACGAGTAATCCGTTGCGTACGATAAACGGATTAATGGTATCCGACTTTTTATCCATGGCAGGAACATCTACATGCCAGCCATTAAGATTTTTGCCGTTAAAAAGACTTTTTTGTGCAAATGCTGAGGTGCTCAATGTGATGAGCATACAAAGGAAATAATGTAATTTCATGATATTTGGTTTTGTATTCCAAATATATTTTAAAAAATTGGAAAACTGTGTTGATGGTTGTCTTCCTGAATGATCAGTTTTAGAAAAAACAAAGGAGTTGGGTAACAGGTTAAGATAAATCGTCATCTCGACCGCAGTGGAGAGATCTTTTAACATGACCCAAAGATCTCTCCACTCCGCGTTGCTCCGGAGATGACGACCCGTTTGAAGAGTACATTAGTAGGATGCTAACTTCAATAATTCCTCATAAGCATTTCCATCGATCCCGAGTAATTTTGCAAATGCTGGTTCGGTTTTGTAGCCCTGCTTTTTTAAAGAGATAATTTCCTGTCTAAATTCTTCTCCTTTTTCCAGGAGTAATTTATATTCGATTAGCATGTGGCGGTAAGCGTTTTGCTGCGTGGCAGGTACGTTTTGTCCAAATATTTCTATCTCGAACCCATCAACTATAAAATTTGCTTTAATGGCTTCAAATTTTGGACTTTCCATAACCAAGAAATCTTTTTCAGAGCCAAAAACAGCAATTAACCGGTCAATAAATTCATCTTTATCAGATATTTCGCAGATAATATCCAGATCACTGTTTTCGATGTCGATATTAATTGGTATAGTGCCGACTAAAATGGGCTTATATGCAACAAGTTTTTCTAAAATTTGGTGATCGGTTATAACCTGATAAGCTTTTGCCTGCTTTTCGTTTCCTGACTGGAGATAAGATATGTTGAGGAAGTTGATCATTATTTTGCTTTTACACTTAGCGTGAAAGATCCTGAAATAAATTCAAGATGACGGGTAGATATTGATTTTTTCTTCCTTGCACTACCCAAAGTTACTAAACCCGATAGGATAAATGCCAATGCTTTCTAATTCTATCTTCGTTTTTATCAAGAACCTAAAACAAAGCACAGGCTGCATTGGCAGAAAGGATAGCGGGAAGAGACTTAAATATTTGCTGCTGTACCTGCTTTCCAAAAACATTAAGAAATAATATCGGTATTGTGAGGCACGAAGCAATGTTATAACTGTCGTTAATAATATGCTTAGTAAGATTGCTTCGTCATTCCGCCTCGCAATAACGATTTAACAAAAAAAGCCCATCTCATTTAAGAAATGGGCAATGTTTTCATGTATCATCTCGAATTATCTCAAGGTCTTGCTAATTAGATGCTGATCCCGAAGCTTCGGGACAGCATGACGAATCGCTCGCTTAATCTTCTACAATTTCGCTATTGATGCTTACTTCGTCCTTAACATCTTCTTTAAAGTAGTTTTTTTGGAAAATAAGGATCAGTATCACCCCTACAGAAATGGCTGCGTCTGCAAGGTTAAAAACCGGCCTGAAGAATACAAATTCTTCACCTCCCCATATGGGTAACCAGGCAGGGAAGTGGCCTTCGGCAATCGGGAAGTAGAACATATCTACCACGCGGCCGTGGAACCAGCTTTCGTAGCCATAAATTTTTCCGTAAAATACAGAATCGATAATATTACCTAATGCACCTGAAAAGATCAGGGCAACATTAAGGATCAATCCACGATGGTATTTATGCTTAATTAAATAATGTAAACCATAACCAATCCCTGCAACTGCTGCAATGCGGAAAAGCGATAAGGCTAATTTGCCAAATTCGCCACCAAACTCCATACCGAAAGCCATACCATTATTTTCGGTAAAATGGATGATAAACCACTTACCAATAATGTGGAACTCCTGACCAAGGTACATGTGCGTTTTAACCCATGTTTTAACCAGCTGATCGGCCAGTAAAACTAAAAAGATTACAATTAAAGGTTTTGTATAGCCTTTCATTAACTCTGCTTTAATTTAGCTTCCATGCTTAAGGTTGCATGCGGTACTGCACGTAAACGTTCTTTCTGGATTAACTTACCGGTTTCGCGGCAAATACCATACGTTTTGTTTTCGATACGCACCAATGCGTTTTCCAGGTTATCAATAAATTTTTTCTGACGGGCAGCCAATTGATTGATCTGTTCTTTCTCCATTGTTGCAGAACCGTCTTCTAATGTTTTGTAAGCACCAGAAGTATCTTCAGTTCCGTTTGCATTTGGGTTACTCAAAGAAGTGGTTAAAGAGTTAAGTTCCTCTTTCGCCATGCGTAATTTATCTTGAATTAATTCTTTAAATTCCTGAAGTTCACTGTCTGAGTAGCGTGTTTTATTACTGTTTTCCATGTTTTTAATTTAGTTTTCTAATATATGGATTTATATTTTAGTTACTGAAATGCTTAACTCAACATCATCAATGGTGATTTTGTTTGCATTAGTTACAGTATCTGTTAATTCTAATTCGTCAGCTAATATTTCCGCGCAAATGTAACCCTTGTTTTTGGCAACTGCATTGGCTACCAGGTTATCATTTTGTAACGAAACTTTAATCCTATCGGTCACCTCAAAGTTTAACTCTTTCCTTAAATTCTGGATGCGGTTAACCAGTTCGCGCGAAATACCTTCCTGTTTCAGCTCTTCGGTAATGGTTACATCCAAAGCAACAGTTAGGCTACCCAGGTTAGTTACCTGCCATCCCGGAATATCTTCAGCAAAAACCTCTACATCATCATTTAAATCAATAGCATGCTGGAAATTATCACTGCCAAAAACATTGATGTAACCATCAACTTCAAGTCGCTGGATATCGTCCTGCGTCATGTTTTCTAAAGCTTCTTTCACCGTGCTCATATCTTTACCTACTTTTTTACCCAACGATTTAAAGTTCGGTTTCAGCTTTTTCTTTACGATGCCATGGGTATCGGTAATGAACTCGATATGTTTTACATTGGTTTCAGAAAGGATATAATCGGCCACTTTTGAGATTTTTTGTTCGAAATCGCCATTTAAAGATGGGATTAAGATTTTTTCAAGCGGCTGACGTACATTGATGCCCGATTTTTTACGCAGTGATAAAACCATCGATGAAATATCCTGGGCATAAAGCATTCTTTCGTTCAATGCATTGTCGATTAAACTTTGATCAGCTTCATTCCATAAGGTTAAGTGGACTGATTCTTCGGCGTAAGCATCTGTAACGGTTAAATTGCGGTACAACCAATCGGCAAAGAAAGGTGCCACAGGACTCATCAGCTGTGCCAGTGTTTCCAAACAGGTAAATAGTGTTTCGTAAGCAGCACGTTTATCATCAGTCATTTCGCCCTTCCAGAAACGGCGGCGGCTTAACCTGATGTACCAGTTACTTAAATGCTCATCAACAAAAGTCTGGATGGCACGGGTTGCCTTGGTTGGCTCGTAAGTATTGTAACTTTCGTCAACTTCGCTGATCAGGTTTTGCAGTAAAGATAAGATCCAGCGGTCTAATTCTGTTCTGTCTTCTACCTTGCTCAGGTTATTTTTGTCGATTTCGAATTTATCGATATTGGCATATAAAGCAAAGAAAGCGTAGGTATTGTACAGTGTTCCGAAGAATTTACGGCGCACTTCATCCAAACCTTCCAGACTAAATTTAAGGTTATCCCATGGCGAAGCATTGCTGATCATGTACCAACGGGTAGCATCGGCACTGTAAGTTTCGATGGTGCTGAAAGGATCGACCGCATTGCCTAAACGTTTAGACATTTTGTTGCCGTTTTTATCCAGTACCAATCCGTTTGAAACGACGTTTTTAAACGCTACACCAGGGTTGCCTACTTTTGCATTTACCGCTTTAATTTCATCGCTGGCCTCGCTAAGCATTACCGCAATGGCGTGCAGGGTAAAGAACCATCCACGGGTCTGATCTACACCTTCTGCGATAAAATCGGCAGCGTATGCATTTTCAAACTCCTCTTTGTTTTCGAAAGGGAAATGCCACTGTGCATAAGGCATGGCGCCGCTATCGAACCAAACATCTATGAGGTCGGTTTCGCGGGTCATTTTTTCACCTGTTGATGAAGTTAAAATTACATCATCAACATAAGGGCGGTGCATGTCTTTCAGTTCGAAACCGGCAGGCATAAAACCCGCTTCGATTGATTTTGCAATTTCTGCATTCAGTTCAGCGATAGAACCGATGCATTTTTCTTCCAAACCATCGGCAGTACGCCAAATCGGTAATGGTGTGCCCCAATAGCGTGAGCGTGATAAATTCCAGTCTACAAGGTTTTCCAGCCAGTTACCAAAACGGCCTGTCCCGGTCGATTCTGGTTTCCAGTTGATGCCTTTGTTCAATTCCACCATTTTATCTTTAACGGCAGTGGTTTTGATAAACCAGCTATCCAGCGGATAATATAAAACCGGTTTGTCGGTTCTCCAGCAGTGTGGATAGGTGTGGACGTATTTCTCTACCTTGAAGGCTTTGTTTTCTTCTTTTAACTGGATGGCAATTTCTACGTCGACAGATTTCTCCGGCGCTTCGCCATCTTTGTAATATTCATTTTTAACGTATTTGCCACCGTAATTTCCGCCTAAAGCCGCAATAAATTTTCCTTGCAGGTCTACCAACGGAACGGCATTTCCTTTATCATCCAATACCAGCATTGGTGGTATTTCTGGTGTAGCCAGTTTAGCTACACGCGCATCATCTGCACCAAAAGTTGGGGCGGTGTGCACAATACCGGTACCATCTTCGGTAGTTACAAAATCTCCCGAAATTACCCTAAAAGCATTTTCCAGGTTTTGATATGGCAATACATATGGCAATAACTGCTCGTATTTTATACCCACTAAATCTGCTCCGACAAATTCTGCCAAAACAGCATAAGGGATTTTTTTATCTTCCGCTTTGTAATTCGTAAAAGCTTCTTCTCCCTCAGCTAAGAAGTATTTTCCGGCAAATTGTTTGCCTACCAAAGCTTTCGCCAAAACCACCTGGATTGGCTCAAAAGTATATTGATTAAAAGTTTTTACCAATACGTAATCGATCTTTGGCCCTACGGTTAAAGCTGTATTACTAGGTAAGGTCCAAGGGGTAGTCGTCCAGGCTAAAAAATGAACTTCACCAAAGCCTTTTAAAGCTTCAGGTAAAGTCGATTCGATGGTTTTAAACTGTGCCACAATTGTGGTGTCGCTTACATCCTTATAAGTTCCCGGCTGGTTTAACTCGTGTGAGCTTAAGCCCGTACCTGCAGCAGGCGAGTATGGTTGTACAGTATAGCCTTTATATAAAAATCCTTTATCGTAAAGTTGTTTTAAGATCCACCAAAGGGTTTCGATGTATTCGTTTTCGTAGGTGATGTACGGATTTTCAAGATCAACCCAATAACCCATTTTTTCGGTCAGGTCGTTCCAAACGTCCGTATAACGCATTACCTCGGTACGGCAAGCTTCGTTATATTCGTCAACGCTGATTTTTTTACCGATATCTTCTTTGGTAATACCCAGTTTTTTCTCAACAGCAAGTTCGATCGGAAGACCATGCGTATCCCAGCCACCTTTACGTTTAACCTGGTAGCCTTTTAAAGTTTTATAGCGGCAAAAAATATCCTTAATTGCACGCGCCATTACATGGTGGATGCCCGGCATGCCATTGGCAGACGGTGGTCCTTCGTAAAAAGTAAACGGATTAGATTTAGGACGGGATGAAATACTTTTCTCAAAGATATTTTCCTTTTTCCAAAAATCCAGTATTTCCTGCCCTATTTTGGCAAGTTCCAGTTGTTTAAATTCGCTATACATCAATCAGGTACCTCAAAAAATTAAGGTTGCAAAGTTAACAGAATTGACTGAATTTTGGTAGTTTTGATGTAAATACTTTTAACGTGAAATTATTTAATATCGGGCTTACACTGATGATTGTAGCTGTAATTGCATTGCCTGTTGTAGCAGTTATCAATCCATCAAACCGCGATTTTGTGCTTTATGCATTTTATTTCTGCGGCTTGCTCGAACTAATTGGGCTCATCTTTGTTTTAATCCATATTATTACACTAAAAAGAAAGACCCTATGATCAAGCTGTTAAAATTGCAGAAAGCCGTTTTTGTACTCATTGCTGGTGTACTTTCTTTTATTGCCTATAAAATTTTAGATGCTAACGGAATCAAATCAGGCATCTATTTACAAATGCTGGCAGGTGTGCTCATTATTATCGGTGCGCTATGGCTGTTATACCCGATTTTATTTGCCAAAAAAGATAGCGATGGCAATGCCGAAATCATTACCGATCCAACGGTCGAAGTTCCGGTAGATGAAGAAGAAAAGCCGGCAACTGAGTAATATTCTTAAATGACCAGTTTTTTTTTGAGCCTATGTCTTATGTGGTTTTAAAAAGTTTTTTGTAAAGCAAGGCCGGTATTTCATTTTAATGTTCGTCCTGCTGTTCGCTTTAGCCCTCATGCTTCGGGGCTGTCGCTGCCATCAGGTTTAGGTTACCTGGGCTGGTGCAAAAATTAAATACAATTCTATACATAGCCTTGGGTTTGAACCCAAAGCAATAATAATATTGTGTTAATTTTAGGTGACCAAAACTCCAGTCTCCAAACGCCCAACTCCTAACTGGTCTTAATGGTCAAACTCACCTGCGTTTTTCGCCGATTCTTCATCAGAAACCACTTTTCTTACTTTCTTTTTATCTAACCACAATACCAGTGCAGGCAATAAAGTTAGGTTAAAGATTAAGGCCACCAATAAAGTTATCGATAAAAGTAATCCTAATACTACCGTTCCACCAAAGGTAGAGGCCGTAAAAATCCCGAAGCCAAAGAATAAGATTAAGGCAATGTGCGTCATACTTACACCGGTTTCGGTAATCGTATCCGTAATTACTTTGGGTACACTAAAATTCGTCAGGTTTAGTTCCTGCTGGTAGCGTGTAAGAAAATAAATTGTCTGGTCTGATGCCAGACCAAAAGCAATGGTGAAAATTAAAATGGTAGAAGGTTTTAGGGAAATTCCGAAATAACCCATAATACCGGCGGTAATAATTAAAGGGACAATGTTTGGTAATAATGAAATAAACATAATGCCCAAACTTTTAAATTGTGCCAGCCTTAAAAGCGATATTAACACAATGGCAAGCGCAATACTCTCCACTAAATGCCTTAACATATAATCTGTTCCTTTCGAAAAGATGATGCTCGATCCGGTAAGTTCTACATCAAATTTTGATGGAGGCAAAATGCTGTCGATCCTCGGTTTTAGTTCTGCCATAATCGCATCCAGGCGTTTCGAACCCACATCAGCCATTTGAAAACTGATCCTCGTGCTTTGATTTCCTTTGCTGATAAAGTTGGTTAACAAACTTGCATTTCCTTTACCACCATTGGCAATATAGGCCAGGATAAAGTTCTTCTCTAAGTTATCAGGCAGGCGGAAAAATGTAGAATCGTTATTGTAAAATGCCTGAGTGGCGTATTTTAAACCCATATTTACCGAAATGGAGCGCGAAAATTCCGGATAGGCAGAAATCATTTTCTCCAGTTTTTCCATTCTTTTCAGATTGGTTAAATTGAAAACGCCATTCTTTTTCTTGGTATCTACACTTACCTCAAGCGGTAAAATACCTTCAAAATTTTTCTCAAAGAATTTTAAATCCGTTAAAATTTCAGAGTTTTTCGGTAAATCATCAACCACGTATCCGTTAACGTTGATTTTCATTACGCCAATAAAAGCAATAATCGAAATGATAATCGTTCCGATGTAAATCAAACCGCTTTTCTGCTGAACGAGGGTATCGGTTTTAACCAATAATTTATGCAGAAAACCTTCGTCAATATGGGTTTGCGGTTTAAGTTTTGGTGCCGGCAGGTAACTGAAAATAATCGGGATTAAACATAAACACATTAACCACGTAACCATCACGTTTATACAGGCTACGCTACCGAATTGCATCAATAACTCACTTCCGGTAAAATAAAGCACCCCAAAACCAATGGCTGCCGTAATATTCGCAATCAGCGTGGTAATGGCAATTCTTTCTATCGTAACGCTTAGTGCTTTTTGCTTGTCGCCATGTTTGCGAAGCTCATTCTGGTATTTGTTCAGCAATAAAATACTGTTCGGGATGCCGATAATTACAATCAGAGGTGGAATCAGCCCCGTTAAAATAGTCAACTCGAAGCCGAATAAAACAAGCGTTCCGATGCTCCAGATTACGCCCATTATCACCACTAAAATAGGGAAGAATACGGCATAGAATTTTTTAAAGAAAATCAATAAGATTAATGCTGAAACCAGGATTGATAAGCCCAGGAACAATACAAATTCGTTACTCACCAGTTTACTAACTGCGGTGCGGATATAAGGCAAACCGGAAATATGTACCTGAATTTTAGTAGAAGCCTGAAAAGCCTTTGCCTTAGCTTCAATTTCTTTTAAAATAGGATTGCGTTCGGCTGTATTTAAGATTTTGGTATCGAAAGTAATGGCCATTAAAGTTGCATTCTTCCGGTTGTACACCAGTCCTTCGAAGAAAGGATTACTGTAAATGGTGTTTTTAATAGAATCCATTTCGGCATCAGTTTTAACTAGGCCACCCGGTAGTGGTTTTAACACAAATTTTTGGTTAACAGTGTCTTTTTCGAGCTGAAAAATCCGCCCTGAGGATAAGACCTGTTTAATGCCTTTCAATTTCTGGATTTCGTTAGAAAGCTGAACCCATTGGTTGTAAACTTCTTTTTTAAAGATATCGGGCGACTGTATGCCCACCACCATCACACTTCCATCCTCACCAAAAGTCTTTTTAAAAGCATTGTATTTTACAAATGCGCTATCGGTAACGGGCAGGATTTTACTCCCTGTATAAGAGAGTTTTACATTTTTGGCCTGATAAGCCATAAAAACGGTTCCTAAAACGAAAAATACGATGATTGCGATACGGTTCTGAAGAATAAATCTCGATAGCTTAACCCACATGTGCAGCTTAGTTTAATAATAATGGCAAAACTAATCTTATTTGTAAAACACGATTACTTTTTGCGCAATTAAATTTGCACAAATAACATACTTTTGAAAAAAATGTTTTAACAGCATGTTACACAAAGTCAGGGGCATTGTATTGAAGACCACCAATTACAGCGAAAGCAGTGTGGTGGTTCAGGTACTTACCGATAAATTCGGGATGCAGTCTTACCTTATTAATGGGGTTAAAAAACCAAAGGCCAAGATTAAAATGAACATGTTGCAATCACTTCATCTTTTGGATATGGTGGTTTACCATAAAGCAAATACCAATATCCAGCGGATCTCGGAAGTGCGCCAAACACCTGTTTTTAAAAGTATTCCTTACGATATGGTTAAAACCAGTATCGTTATTTTCTTAAATGAGGTGTTGTATAAAAGTATCCGGCATCAATCGGCTGATGAAAGTTTGTTCGATTATATTTTTAATTCGATAGCCTGGTTTGATGAAGTAGAGGAGATTAATCCTAATTTTCATTTGTCCTTTTTATTAAAGCTTACGCGGTTTTTAGGGTTTTCGCCTAACGGAAAAAGAAGGAACGACCAGATTTATTTCGATCTGCAGGAAGGGGAATTTACGTCCAGGCTGCCAATCCACTCCAATTACCTTCATTTAGATGATGCTATTGGCTTTATTTCGCTTTTCAGTTCTCCACTCGAAAAAATTTCTGAAATAAAGTTAAGTAATACCCAGCGGCGCTTTTTATTAGATAAGATATTGGTTTTCTATACCTTACATACAGCCTCCTTTGGGGTGGTGCAATCGCATAAAATCCTCGAAACTTTGTTAAGTTGAAAAAAAAGAAAAAAAGATTTGCAGAACAGTTTTATAGCGCTATATTTGCATTCCCAAACGGAGGATGGGACGTTAAGTTTGACAAAATATAAAAGGGAAATTAGCTCAGCTGGTTCAGAGCATCCCGACGTTACAGTCGGGAGGGTCGGATCGAGAAAGCCGAGATAATTTTAAATAATACCAACAGGGAAATTAGCTCAGCTGGTTCAGAGCACCTCGTTTACACCGAGGGGGTCGGGGGTTCGAACCCCTCATTTCCCACCACTAAAAGCCTTTCAATTTATTGAGAGGCTTTTTTATCAAACTTAACATACATAAGGGAAATTAGCTCAGCTGGTTCAGAGCATCCCGACATTACAGTCGGGAGGGTCGGATCGAGAAAGCCGGGATAATTTTTAAATATTACCAACAGGGAAATTAGCTCAGCTGGTTCAGAGCACCTCGTTTACACCGAGGGGGTCGGGGGTTCGAACCCCTCATTTCCCACCATTAAAAGGTCTTCAATTATATTGAAGACCTTTTTTTTAGTTCATATAGAAATCTATCCTTATTAGGCTTAAAAAATAAACATCCTAAATAATTAAATAATTGTTAAGATGTTTTATACCTATATCCTATATTCAAAAGTCCGTGATAAATATTATGTCGGATCCACTATTAACTTAACAGAACGCTTAAAAAAGCACAATACAAAACATGCAGGTTTTACCGGGCACACAGGTGATTGGTGCATCTTTTGGTTTCAGGTTTTTGAAACTAAAAGGGATGCAATACTCAGGGAAAGGCAGATCAAAAACTGGAAAAGCAGGATTATGATAGAAAAATTAATAAGCTCAACTGGTTTATAATAGTTCCTTTACACCGAGGTGGTCGTCCCGATTGAGATCGGCATCATTTCCCACCATTAAAAGCCTTTCAGATTACTGAGAGGTTTTTTTTGTGCTGTCATTCTGAAGGCAGTGAAGAATCCCCAACCTATGAAACGCCATCTCTAATAGATATTATTAATGTGTCAAGTTTTAAAGACCCTTCAATCCTTTCCAGGATAACACAAAACTATAAACAATTATTTAGGCTCCCATAATTCAATTTTATTCCCTTCCGCATCCATGATATGGATAAATTTTCCAAAATCATAAGTGGCAATTTCATCGAGTATGGTTACGCCATTTTCTTTGAGTTTTTCCAATAGCGCTTCAAGATTTTGAACGCGGTAATTGATCATAAACTCCTTTTTTGACGGAGAAAAATATTCATCTCCTTTTTTAAAAGGGCTCCATTGAAGTGATTCAACTTCATCTGGATTGTTGATATTCCTGGAATCAAAACTTACTGAACCCCAGGCATTGATTTCAACGCCTAAATTTTTAGCATACCAATCTTTTGTTTCCTTCGGATTATCTGAAAAAAAGAAAATACCACCTATTCCCGTCACCATTGGTGTGGTATTATCAGCTGAAGTTGAGTTTTTGGAATCTTCCATATCGATCGTTTTTTAGTTGAATTATAAATTTAGCAACAATTTATATTTGTTTTTCTTTTAGTTTCAGGATAGCGTAAAATCATTTTGATTAATGGCGTTTTTCTTCACACAAACGATTGATTGTTGCCCTAAACAAAATCTAATCTCCTGTTTTTTTTAAATGAATCGGCAAGGCTAAATCAAACTATTTTGCCCCAAAAATAATTTTATTCAAATTACAATTAATCTGTAGTATTAATACTGATGTATCAGGATTGTTTAGCAAAATTATTTAAATCCTATGTTATTTTAAAACAAACGTTTGCGTGGTTTTTTATCCGGGAATATGGTAGAAATGCTTTATTGTAGTATTAAATTAGAGAAAGCAAGTTCCTGTTGTAAGTCTCTGTTTAACACATTATTACTAACCATAAATCCCAAACCAAATCAATGAAAAAGTCTATTAAATCAATTTCGGGCCTGGCTATACTGGGTTTCGTATTATTTACCTGTTCCTGTAAAAAACAAGAAAACCTGATGGGTGCAGATGGTTCATCTTCAGATCAGAATAAAAAACTGGCGCTTGCAAATGTCCAGTCGCTTGGCGGTACATCGTTAACCGTTTCAATGGGCGGAAATGCTTTTGTAACCACCTTAGCGCCGGGTGGGGCAGAAACGGTAACTTCTACAAAGCTGGCAAACTGGACCAATGCCAACAGTATTTTCAGTTCCTATTTCAGAATCGGAAATACAGGATCACTAACCGTGGCGGTAAAAGCATCGGTACCAAGTGGCACAAGTGTTTTAAAAATTACCATAAACGGTACGCCATTTAATGTAACAGCAACCGGTACAGCCAACACCACTTATACGGTCGGTACGGTTAACATCGGTACCCCTGGTTACGTAACCGTTCAATTCCAGGGCGTAAGTAAAACCGGGTCTTACTTTGCTGATGTTTCCGATCTTGTAATCAGCGGACCTGCAGTAGCATCAAATGTATATTATGCCAACGATCCTGCCAATTATTACTGGTCGAGGAGAGGGCCATCGGTTCATTTAGGATTCGCTGCTCCTGCCAATACAGAATGGTTTTATAATGAAGTTAAAGTACCAACAGGTGAAGATAAGATCGGGAGTTATTACATGGCCAATGGTTTTGATGGAGGCTATTTTGGGATACAGGTGAATTCGGCTACAGAGCGCAGGATACTATTCTCTGTATGGAATCCAACAGGTGGAACCACAACCTGGACGAGAAAGGGAACCAATGTTGTTGCCACTAATTTTACAGGCGAAGGTGAAGGCGGACAATCATACCTTATATACAATTGGGTTGCCGGAAATACCTATAAGTTTTTAACACAAGGCAAGCCCGATGGAGCAGGCAATACCGTTTACTCATCGTGGTTTTATGCACCGGAATCAGGAACCTGGACGTTTATGGCATCGTGGAAAA
Source organism: Pedobacter sp. 22226 (assembly GCF_052045455.1). Classification (NCBI taxonomy): domain Bacteria; kingdom Pseudomonadati; phylum Bacteroidota; class Sphingobacteriia; order Sphingobacteriales; family Sphingobacteriaceae; genus Pedobacter; species Pedobacter sp. 22226. Next base: position 380,548 of record NZ_JBQEPB010000007.1, read on the forward strand.
AACCAAACACCAATAGTTATTTAACAGGATTATATTCCTTCCTTGAAAACTTTAATGATAAAAATGGTTATCTGGGCAGAAAGGCCGAATACAATAACCAGTGGGTACGCAATGCGGCTGGTACCTGGACCGAAATTACTACGGCCAATTTTACGGTAGATGCCACAGGAGGTAACCAGCAAAGAATGGATTTTGCCGGTGGCGTTTCGGGGGGTAAATTTTACCTGCAAAATGGTGGTTTTTTTGCCAACTATGTTACCGCGAACCAATCGTTTACCAGAACAGCTACCGGTATCGCACCAACCGTTAATTTAACTACGCTTCCTTAGTTCCAAAAATTTTAATTGCAAAGCAGGATGATGTGTACTGCTTTGCAATTATTTTAATCTGTATAATTATTTACCTTATTCAATTATATATCCGAAATTGCCTGCTGAAAAACAGCGGTAATGCTCAGTAAAGTAATCAGGTTTATTTTCTTTGGAAACTACTTTGTAGGGATTTTGGCAGTCGCCCTTACCTTAGAAGCCACTTTTCAATTAAGACTGCCTTTTAATTCCTTAAATTATTACCTGCTGTTATTTCTGGCACCGACCATTTATTATACTTACGCCTACAACAAGGTTTCTACTGCACCATCAACTACCAATCCCCGTAATCAATGGTATTTTAAACATAAAACTTTTATTAACCGGAGTCAGGCAGTGCTTTTTATCAGTTGCATGCTGCTGGCTGTTAATCTGCTTTACCAAAATTTTCAGCACATTCTGGCACTTCCGCTCAGTTACTGGGTTGCCATTGTAATTATTATCGTTGCAGGAGGTTTGTATTACGGTTTATTGCCTAAATCTTTTCTTCAGTTTAATCTCCGCAATACCGGTTGGTTAAAAGCTTTCGTAATCGGTTTTGTTTGGGCCTGTTGTGCCAATGTACTGCCGCTGATTATGCTTAAAATCGAAACAGGGGTGGGGTATCACGATTCAGTACTGTGGACCTGGTTGTTTATTAAAAACTGGATGTTCTGCACCGTAAATGCAATCATTTTCGATATTAAAGATTACCCAACCGATGCCAATAAACACCTTCGGACTTTTGTAGTACGTTACGGTTTACGGAGAACCATTTTTAATATTTTAATCCCGCTGTTAATTATCGGTCTAATCTCTTTAGGCATATTTGCCAGCTACAAAGGTTTTGGTCTCCCCCAGGTTTTATTCAATGTTTTACCTTTTATTTTAACCATCTATGTCGCTTATTCTATGCATAAGAGAAAAAATATCCTTTATTATCTGATGGTAATTGATGGTTTAATTCTATTTAAGGCAATATGTGGCATAATAGGAATGCAGTTTGTACATTAAGCTGAAAGACCAAAGAGTAAAGCGGTTAATTGTTTGAATTGGTTAACTGGTTAATTGTTAGCGAGGCGCTTTAAGGGTTAATTGTTTGAATTGGTTAACTGGTTAATTGTTAGTGAGGAGCTTTAAGGGTTAATCGTTTGAATTGGTTAACTGGTTAATTGTTAGCGAGGCGCTTTAAGGGTTAATTATTTGAATTGGTTAACTGGTTAATAGCTGGCTGGAAGTATTAAACTGAATGACCAAAGCGCGTATTATCTCTGAGCGGTTTATCTTGATACTAATTACTTGATACTAAATACTTGATACTAAACGCACTTGATACCTAATACTAAGCACTTTACCCCGACTACCTGATACGATGAACAACAACTACGATAAAATAGCCAATCATTACGATACCTTAAGCCGTTTGGTGTTTTTTAAATCGCAGGTTAATGCACAGGTCAGTCAGCTTAAATATATTCCAAAAAATAGTTCGGTTTTAATTGTAGGCGGTGGAACAGGCTGGATATTGGAAGAAATTGCCAAAATATATTCCGGTGGTTTAAAGATTGTGTATGTAGAAATATCAGCTAAAATGATTGCACTTTCTCAAAAACGGAACTGTAAAAATAACCAGGTCGAATTTGTGAATCTTGGCATTGAGAGTTTCGAAACGGATATTGTATTTGATGTGATTTTAACGCCTTTTCTTTTTGATAATTTCGCTGAGCAACGTGCCGCAAAAGTATTCAACCAGTTAAATGCGTGTTTAAAAAAAGACGGACTGTGGTTTTTAGTCGATTTTTCTCTTAATCAAACAAACGGGAGCTGGTGGAAATGGCTGTTGCTCAAATCGATGTACAGCTTTTTTAAATTACTCGGAATTGTAGAGGCAACCCGGCTTATCGATATGAATCCTTACTTTTTGAATGCAGATTATCAGATCTTAGAACTGCAGTCGTATTATAGAAGCTTTATCAGGGCAGTCATCTATAAAAAATAAAATGACATTTAATTAATGCATCAATGTTGCATTTAAAATTTGAATTCAGATCTTTGTAGCAAAAGATAAGGATATGGATTTTGATGTAATTATAATTGGAGGTAGCTATGCTGGTTTATCTGCCGCGTTAACTTTGGGCCGCTCAACCCGCAATGTTTTGGTAATTGATGCTGGCAAACCCTGTAACAGGCAAACCCCTCATTCGCATAACTTTTTAACACATGATGGCGATCGGCCAGCTGAAATTTCAGCAGCTGCAAAGGCTGAAGTATTAAAATATCCAACAGTTAAATTTATAAGCGCCAAAGCCGATTCGGCAAAACAACTAGAAGATGGTTTTAGTGTTGGCCTGGAAGATGGACAATATTTTACTTCGCGCAAAATATTATTGGCAACAGGTTTAAAAGATACCCTGCCTGATATTAAAGGATTGGCCGCATGTTGGGCCATTTCTGCAATACATTGTCCTTATTGCCATGGCTACGAAGTAAAAAATGAAAAAATAGCTTTGTTGATGAATGGCGAACATGCCTTTGATATGGCAACAACTCTACACTTATGGAATAAAGATTTAACCATTTTAACCAATGGAAAATCACAATTAACTGCCGAACAGGCTGAAAAACTAAAAGCTAAATCGATTACTGTTTTAGAAGAGGAAATTTTTGAACTCGAACATCAGAACGGCCACCTGGAAAACGTTGTTTTTAAAAACGGAGAAAAAATAGCTTTTAAGGCAATTTATGTTAAACCTGAAATAGAACAGCACGTAAATTTTAACGAACAACTGGAGTTTGAATTAACAGAGCTGAAAACGATAAAAGTAAATGAGCAGCAGCAAACCACTGCTAAAGGCGTTTATGCCGCAGGAGATTGTGCAACCTTGTTCAGGTCGTTATCTATTATTACAGCCGCCGGAACCATGGCTGCAGTGATGATTAATAAGGAGTTAATTTCTGAGGATTTTTGAGCAATCATCGGAAATTAAAATAAGATGGCACCAGCAATAGTAGCAATAAACATGGCTGCCATTACAATTCTGTCAGCATTGATCCATTGATCTCTTGTAAGTGGTGCTGCAACTTTTTTTACGGTTTCTGCTTTGTGCCTCGAAAGTCTGAAAACCGATGTATCTAATTTAATAAGCATATCAAAATGTTTTAATTGGGGTCGATTTTCTTAAGGCAAATCCCAAGCCAAAAATCCAGAAAAATGTTAAATTGTTAATAACTTATATTTTTTATTAATTAATTGATAGTTATACGGTTGTAAAATACTGTAGTCAATTTAAAAAGGGTGATTAGCCTGTTTGATATTCAATACAGCGCGATCACCCTGTGTGTATAGTTGGCTAACTTACGAAGTTTAGAAAGGGAACAGGTGTAAGCCAATTCCGTAAGTTTAGCGAGGGGCCAACTGCCATTGTAATCTAAACCTGATAGCGCCAGATAGCCCCCGGTTTCGGGAAAAAATATTGTATTTAAAACCTTTTTAACCGGGGCTATGGGCAATAGCAGGACTGCCGGAACCAAAGGATTACAGGTCTTTGCTTTTCCAAAAAGGATTATAAATTTCTATTTTCTACTAAATTTCTTCCAGACAGCAAAATTTTATTATAAATTATTAAACTGATAATCAGCTGTTTATGATTTTACTTTGATTTATTTTAGTACTATGTATTGCATGGTAGTATATAAAACATATATCTTTGTTATATGATAGCAGAAAATACGCAAACGCAAATGCGGAAGGGAATTCTGGAATATTGTGTTTTATCAATCATCTCACGGGGCGAAATTTATGCTTCGGATATTATTGCTGAATTAAGGTCGGCAAAGCTGTTGGTGGTTGAGGGTACATTATATCCATTATTAACCAGGCTTAAAAACAACGGTTTGTTAAGCTACAACTGGGTAGAATCTACCTCAGGCCCACCGCGTAAATATTATACCTTAACCGAAGATGGTCGGGGCATTTTATCACAATTAGATCAAACCTGGCAGGAGCTGGCTTATGCTGTAGGTATTTCACAAAAAGGAGCCAATTCATAATTAGTAAAAAAGGAAATGGAAAAGACCATCATCATCAATATAGGGAACACGATTATTCACATCGAAGAAAGTGCCTACGAACTCTTAAAGGCCTACCTTAACGAAGTAAAGCAATATTTTGCCAACCATGCAGATGACCTTGAAATTGTAACGGATATTGAAAACCGGATTGCAGAATTATTAACTGAGCAACTGGAAGAGCAGAAAAAGCAGGTTGTAGATTCGGCCAATGTAAACTCGGTTATTGCGCAGATGGGTAGGGTACAGGATTTTGATACCACCGAAGAAGGTGAAGAAGAACCTGTAATCAATACTACTTATCAGTACCAGTACACGGAGAAAAAACTATACCGCGATATGGACGACCGCGTGGTAGCAGGCGTTTGTGCAGGTATTGCGCATTACGTAAACGCAGATCCTAAATGGATCAGGCTGGCTACATTGCTGATTAGCTTTGTTGGTGGCTTTGGCGTATTGGTATATGTGCTTCTTTGGATTATCATGCCGAAAGCGAAATCGCGGATAGAGAAAATGGAAATGAAAGGTGAGCCCGCAAACCTTCAGGGTTTTCAGAAGAACCTCGACGAAGAATTACAGGCGGTTAAGGAACGCTTAAGTGAAGTAAATAAACATGCACAACCAATATTCGGACGGATAGGCATTTTTATCGGTGAGTTTTTCGAATGGCTGGGCCGTTTTATTTCGGGCACAGGGAAAGTGATTTTTAAAGTGATAGCCGGCTTTATCGTGGTGTTTGGAGTATTATTTCTACTGACGCTGATTATTGGCGTGGCCGCTTTCCAGGGATTTTGGGATGCCAGCATTTACGAATATTTCCCCCTCTCTATTGTTAATGAAAGCAACAGGGGAATTATTTTATTGGGTGCATTTATTGTATGTTTTGTGCCTATTCTGGCTTTGGTATTATTCTCCATCAGGGTAGCATTTAACAAACAGGCCATTAATAAAACCCTCTCTTTTGCGCTGTTAATTATCTGGCTGGCTGGTGTAGCGGTAACGGGTTATCAGGCGGCGAAGATTTCATCAGAATTTAAACAGCATGCAGAGTTAACGCAAACTGTCGATTTAAAATCTTTACCTGCTTATACCATTAATATCGATAAGAGTAAGTATTTCAGTAAAGAAGATAGTGTGGCTTACCACATCGATGCAAATAACCGCCACCAGATTGTGGTTGATGATTTTGAAGACGGACCATTTGTTTCGCTAAACCATATCCGCATTGATATTGACAAAAGCGAAACCGGTGTTACGCGTTTAACACAGAAGTATGAATCGCAGGGTAAAACCTTTCAAAGTGCGTTGCAGAATGCGCAGAACATCAGCTACAGTTATGTGGTGAAAGATTCGGAGTTGATTTTTAGTCCACGTTTTCAACTGAGGAAAGGAACCATCTGGCGTAACCAGGAAGTAAGGTTAACCCTTGAAGTTCCGGTGGGTACGAAATTGATTTTAAAGGAAGATACTTACCGTTACATTAATAATTACTGGACCTGGGATTGTAAAAACAGCGAAAACGACCACAATGATTATACAGTTTGGATTATGACAGAAGACGGCTTGAAATGCGTTGCGCAATTAAAAGAAGAAGCGATTAAAAAGGAAGAACTTCGAAAAGAACTGTCTGAGTTGGAGCTGTTGCAAAAGAATAAAACAGATGACGTGATTTACCAGGATTCTGTTTCAAACCGGATGAGGGAAGTTAAGGAAGAGCTGGGGATTAAGCTCCAGTAATTGTTCTAATCAGTACAAAACCTAAGCAGGTCGTCATTGAGGAATGAGGATAAGGGCAACCGGCATAAAGCACACATAAGAAAAAGAAACCATGAAAACATTATTTACGCTAATTGCATGCCTTATGGTGTGTGGGACATCTTTTGCCCAAAAATTAAATAAACTCAGCGGTAAAATCGTTGATGATAAGACCGTTCCGGTGTCGTTTGCCATTGTTAGGGTGTTGAATTATCCCGATACCACCGCGATTAAAAGTGTATCGACCAATATAGACGGCGAGTTTACCATCGACCAGTTAAAAAGTGGTGAATATCAGTTATCGGTTTCGGTTGTTGGTTTCAAAAGTAAAAGGACAGATCGTTTTTCGCTTAGCGGAGATTTTACCCTGCCAGCCATCAGCATCGAGGGTTTAACTAAACAGCTGAAAGAGGTGAGTGTGCAGGGCAAAAAACCTTTTGTTGAACACCAGATTGATAAAACGGTGCTGAATGTAGAGAACAGCATCGTTTCGGCAGGGAGTACCGCACTCGAAATTTTAGAGAAAGCACCAGGAGTACAGTTAGACAGGCAGAATGAACAGATTTTATTAAACAACAAGTCGGGTGTAATGGTGATGATTGATGGAAAAAATAACTTTTTATCGGCGTCAGATTTAACCATTTATTTAAACAGCTTAAGCAGCAGCCAGATTGCTACAATAGAAATTATTACCAACCCGTCTGCCAAATATGATGCGGCGGGTAATTCGGGGATTATCAACATCAAATTAAAAAAGAATAAGGCCTTTGGTACCAATGGCAGCGTTTCATCAACCTACCGCAATGCCATAAGGGCTAACCTGCCTGTTAATGTTTACGGATCGGAGGTTAACTTTAATTTAAACCACCGCGTAGAAAAGTGGAATTTTTACACCAACGCAAATGCCTCCAAAAACAATAATTTCTCCAACTTATTTTTAGAACGAAGCACCAATGCCAACGGTTTACAAAGCGCATTTAATCAAAACTTTCAAAAAATATACAACGGATCGCGGCTGGCTGCAAAAGTGGGTGCTGATTACTATGCGGGTGAAAAAACTACAATAGGTATTATGCTGGATGGCAGCACCAGCACCCGTAAACTGGATAATTTCTCTCAAACGTTCATTAATGAAACCCAAGCCGGTGTGGTAAGCAATAATTCGTTAATCCTGATGGGTGATGCCAATACGCCAAACAAAAATTACAGCGCAAACTTTAACATCAAACACGATTTTAAAAAGGAAGGTGCCAGTTTAAATTTTGATGCCGATTACTCAGGCTTTGATTATTCGGGAGTGGAAAATTTTAACACTAATTTTTATGATGAAAAAGGCCTCGTTTACAACAACACCAACATCAGGAACAACAGTAAAACAGCCATTGATATTTATGCCGCAAAAACAGATTTTACCTGGCCAATATCTAAAACGACAAAGCTTGAAACGGGCCTGAAAAGTACCTATGTAAAAACCAATAACGATTTTCTTTCATCTGCATTAATCAATAACGGGTGGCAGAATATTGCCGGGCAAAGCAATAACTTTATTTATAAGGAAAACGTAAATGCGGCTTATGCAAATTTATCTAAAGATTTTGGCAAATGGCAGGTTCAGGCAGGTTTGCGGGCAGAGTACACACAATCTACCGGAACATCGGTGACCAATAACACTGAAGCAAAGCAGCATTATTTATCGTTATTCCCGACTGTTTTTGTGAGTCAGAAGATTTCGGAGAGCAGTAATTTACGTTATTCGTACGGCAGGCGCATAGACCGGCCGAATTACCAGCAGTTAAACCCTTTTAATTTTTACATGGATCCTTATACCATACAACAAGGTAATCCATATTTAAAACCTCAGTTTACCAATAATTTCGAGGTGAGCTATAGCTATAAAAGCGGTCTGTCTTTCTCGCTGAGTTATTCTAAAACTAAAGACCTCATTTTGGATAGTAAAACGGCACAAAACGACAGCACCAGGATTGTTACGGTTGGGCAAGGCAATATAGGCAGTGGACAATATTATACTGCAGGCTTATATTTCCCGCTTGCCATTGCCAAATGGTGGAATTTGCAGCAAAATTTTAGCCTGTTTTATAATAAATTTAATGATGATAACTTAGAAGGTGCACCTTTTATGCTCAGCAAGGTATCGTACAACTTTAACATCACCAGCTCCGTTACTTTACCAGATAACTGGACATTGGAAACCAATTTCTGGTTAAATTCTCCCCGTGTGCGTGGTTTAGAGCGAACTACTATTTACCAATATGCTCTAAATATGGGCGTGCAAAAAAGTTTCTTAAATAAGGCTCTAAAATTCAGGTTAAATGTAGACGATATTTTCCAAACCAATTACTGGAAAGGCACGCTCGATTATCAGAATGTGAATTTAAGGGTTCAGAACAATTACATTAGCAGAAGGGCTTCATTCAACATCAGTTATAGCTTTGGTAACCAGAATTTAAAATCAAATCAAAACCGGAAAACAGCTGCTGATGATATTAAAAACAGAGCGGGGGGATAGTTATTAGTCATTAGTCATTCGTCATTAGTCATTAGTTTGGAGTCCTTAGTCCGGAGTCGGAAAGTCAGAGGTCCGAGGGTTGGGCGCCAAGGGATGAAGCCGGGCTCGCTTTTCGATTAACCGATTTAAACAATTAACCATTTAACCACCTTTAAACCAGATAACCAACTGATATGAAAAATATATTTTATAGTATCGCAATTTTATTTACCGTTTTAAGCTGCGGCTGCCATGGTGGCGGAGGTTATTTATCCATCAGTACTCAGGATACGAACAACTCATTTAGCTTCGAAGCCAGGTATGCTGAAGGTAAAACAGCCAAACTGGAGCAATACCTCGACAGCGCACTGAACAATGAACTTCCATTGGATCAGAATATTGATCTGTTCGTAAATTTAAATGCCAGTGATAAATTTAACCTCAAGGCTAAAAAAGGTTGGCTGGAGATCGGTTTTGATAAAAGGAACAGTTCGCTGGCAGGCTACATGAAAGTGAAAAAACTGACGGAAGGGATTAAGCAGAAGTTATCGGAGTAATCGCGGTTTTAACCGCAGAGCGCGCGGAGGGAAGGCACAGAGAACGCAGCATTCGGCAGTTGTTCTTTTTGCACCATTATCTTCGGACTCCGGTCTCCTGACTTTCGGACTTTTGCACCATTATCTTCGGACTCCTGTCTGCTGACTTTCGGACTTTTCCGCATTTTGTTTTTCTTCCGCAGATTTAAGGAAATCAGCGCAGAGTTTTGAGAAATATAATAGATTAATCGTCATTGCGAAGCGAAGCGTCGGTGTGTGGGGGAGCGTGAAGCAATCTTTGAAATGGATTTATATGCTTATCAATCTTCTTCTACCGAACAGCTGATCCAGTAAATTCCCATCTGTCCTCTGTTGTTCATGCTTCCTTTGGGTAAATGTTTTATTGGAGATGCTAAAACGGTATGATCTGCTTCTTTTACAAATTTTGTTAAAGCATCAAGACTTAGTTCAGAAAAAGGAAGTATCGTGAAATCCCAACCCGAATAATAAGATAACATCCACGTAAATTCTTGATCAGTTTTATGGTTGATGAGGTACTCATTAAGGATTGAATAAGATTCGAAAACGACTGCATTATCCAGATCCTGAATGCCTGTATAGCAGCTTGGCTCAACCTGTGCATACCAATTTAAGAATATCAGTCGTTTTAGGATTTCGAGTTTTGTTTCTTCATCTTTTGCATTCAAAAATAAATCGAGATAACTTTTGTGAAGGTTCCTATATTGATCGAAAATTCCCTCTTCCTGCAGTTGTTTATCTCTATGGTCCATATTCCCATTCAGGGACTCTGCATATTCGTATAATTCCAATTCCAGGTTTGATAGGGTATCGATGGTTATTTGCATTTAAATTCTTTACTTTATTCTACTGACCAATAATTTCGATATGATCTCCACTGGTTATTGCAAACTGTTTGGTTAGCTGGTTAAAAGCCATTTTTGGCATCTCTTCAATATGGTGAATGATCGACGAGTTCTGCAAGCCACTTGATAAACTCTCGTCTTGATCAACTATTTGCCTTTTCATACTGATTAAGTTCAAACTATAGTAGCCTGATCTTTATACCATTTCCGCTTCTCTCTTTTTAGCGTCCACCTCAATAACAGTGGGTTGATGATCAGTTCAAATAAAATTTCAAATAAAATAGTGAAAATAGCTTCCATAATCTTTTAAATTATTATCAGTTCGGTTCTAATTATAGCTGTTAGTTTTAATAACCTTATCTCCTTCCAAACATAAATACCGGTTTACCTGATAAGTTTAGCGCTTCCCTACTTTAAGCCCATTGGGCAGATGTATGGCTAAAACAGCATAGTAATCAGTTTCTATTTCTACTGCCTGTCCGGAATGTTTAATTCATCTCAAACATGTTTGTTGCATTAATTGCTTTGGAACGAACAGGAGATTGATGTTCAATTAAAGATATAAGTATTCAGCTAATCATGCAAGTGATAACAGGTTTCAATTAATATAATGATCAGCGGGAACAAAAGTGTAGGGTTGAGTGGAGCGTTTACAGACTGAGGGTTACTGTTATTCCCGTCTGGTAACTATTAGATCGACTGACAGCCATAAAGTGCTCATGAATGTCTTTGATAAAAAGAAAACTTATGTTAATCGTAATCCACGTACATTAAGATTCCTGCGTGGGAATAACGACTACTATTGAAGTCTGTTAAAGGGTAGCCTGTCGAAAGATCTTTTCAAAATAAACTTTGATGTGTTTCGACAGGCTCAACACGACAGAACCTGAAAGGATTAAATGGTGATATAACCCTGTTATCCGGCTTTAATGCTTAACATCAGCCGGTGCATTTGTGGTAGAATCTGCTGTAGAATCAGTATGGGTATCGATCCTTTTACTCGTATCAGTATATTTGTGCATCGTATCGGCATTTTCCTCGCCGGCTTTTTTACCTGTACATGCCGATAAGGCTAAACCCAGGGCAGTAACTAAGATTATCATTTTCGTTTTCATATTTGATGTTATTGGTGTATCAATACAATTCTTTTTAGCCGGCAATTGTTTTGAGAATGGTTAAATTAGTTTGGAGTTGAGGGGTTGGCCATTTGAAAATTGTGATTTGGTTATTATCCCTGTTTCGTCGTTGCAAACGGAAGGGAGGAGATCAGCGGTGGTATGAAGCAATCTGTTTAGTTGGTTACTACTCCTTATTTTTCCTCATGATGAAAACAATACCGGAGGTGCCGCCTGAGCCCGAATAGGTATCGGTATAATCGAGTGTTTGTACAAGTTCGTACTGGCTTTCTACCATATAGTTCAGTATTGCAGCATACGATTTCTTGTTGGTAAGTGTTTCAGAATACTGCCTGCCATCTTTTAACTGCTCTGGCGTATCTCCGAAATCTACATCTACCTTTAATCTTCTGGATAGGAATTTCCCCTGAATCAAAATATAAGCGTACGAATATTTTTTATCCTGCGTGAGGGTTCCTGTACCGGTCTTTTTTGTTTCTTGCGAAAAACCAGCTAAAGAGAGTGTGGATAGAAATAGCAGTGTTAATATGAATTTCATGATGGTTAAATTTTTTTACTGTTGTGCAATATTGCTAATGGACAATATAAAGGATATGCTGAACAGCTACAAATTTAGTTGATTATGATTTTGTTAAATGCAGCTGATCGGGGAAGCTAACCGCAGATTTAAAAGTTTAAAGCAAAGTGTTGGTATTAAATAAATAATTAGCCACAGGTAACAAGGATACACACAGATATGATGTACCAATATAAAGATCAGTATTTATCTGTGTGCACCGGTGTTTAAAAGAATCAACTCTCTGTGGGTTCTTCGCCCTTGCCAGTTGTGCGGCGGCTTTGCAACAGTGTATAAGTGCTGATGTTCTGGTTCAGCAAATTAACGGTAGATGCCCAGGGTTCTGCACCATCATTAATATCGAAGTTAGAGTTTATCCGCGTACGCAATTTGTAATACAGCTCGTTTGCCTTGTTGCGCAGTTCTCTGAGTTTTTCGGTTGGTGCGGTGGCCAGTTCTTCGTTACGTTTGGCATAAGCCGCATTAAAATCGTTATTGGCTGTTTCTAGCTCGGTTAACCAATTGCCCAAATTTAAGGCCGTTACGGCCGCCTGTAGGTCGGGTTTGTTTTTCCAATCGTTAACAATATTGCGGAGGATAGTACTTTCGGTCTGGTAATTTTCGATAGCTATGCGTGGACCAAATAAGGCTAAATGGGCTGATAGGGTTTTTGCATATTTGTTTATTGCCGGATCTGGACTATAGGTTAAACTTTGTACATGTAAATTAATACCGTTGATGGCATCGTCCCTGCGCTTATCGAGATTTTCAATTTCTTCGGTTATCAAACTTCCCTGGCTAATTTTGAATAGCTTTTCAATATCATCTTTTGCTGCAAGCAGCGCATCGTACTGTGTACTAACATTAAGTTTTTTTGGATTATTTTTCGATACAACGTTTAAGGCATCGGTTATAAACTGGATATACTCTCCGTTGCGGAGCGTTTGTAATACGATTGAGTTAATCATAGGATCTTGAATTTAGTGGTTAATTTTGTTTTTGCGTTTTTTACTTTGCTTTGGTGCCACCTATGGTGGGGAGGTTTCAAAGTAACTTTGCTTTGGCGCTACCCATGGTGGCAAGGTTTCAAAGTAACTTTGTTTTAGTGCCAACTATGGTAGCGAGGTTTCAAACAAACTTTGATTTGATGCCACTTATGGTGGTGAGGTTTCAAAGTAATTTGTCTCTTTTAACCAAAAAAGTTGCTTACTTGATTGTTTTAGTACTGTTTTTGCCGAACGCGGAGGTTCCCTAATCATGCCTGTTATTGCCATAACCTTTAAATTTTAGGGGTAATAAAACCCGTTAATAAAATGTGGGATAATTTGATTAACCGTGCGGATGGGAAATAATTAATGCACCGTTAAAAAGGGATAGCACTAAGATAACAAAATGGGTAGTTACCGTCAAATTTAGTTTGGAGTTGGGAGTTTTTAGTTTGGAGTTGAGTTTGTCTTATAACTGAGATTAGATGATTGGGATTCGGCTGGGTAGTCCGAAGTCGGCAAGACCGGGGTCCGGGGTTTGGGGTATTATAGCGAATCGCCCCTCGTCTTGTCATTGCGAACCGAAGGGCAGGGCTGGTGAGGTGGAGTGAAGCAATCTTTTAAATTTAGTAACCCCATCTGTGTTTTCCATGCGTGCGTAGCTTTTATCTCCTCGGCTCGTCATTTCGACCGGAGTGCAACGAAGCGGAGAAATCTATTTTACGAAACCTTACCCCCGCTGGGTAGTCCGAAGTCGGAAAGACCGGAGACCGGGGTCGGGGGTATTATAGCGAATCGCCCCTCGTCTCGTCATTGCGAACCGAAGGGCAGGGCTGGTGAGGTGGAGTGAAGCGATCTTATTAATTTAGTAGCCCCATCTGTGTTTTCCATGCGTGCGTAGCTTTTATCCCCTCGTCTCGTCCTTTCGACCGGAGTGCAACGAAGCGGAGAAATCTATTTTGAGAAACTTACCCCCGCTGGGTAGTCCGAAGTCGGAAAGACCGGGGTCCGGGGTTTGGGATATTATAGCGAATCGCTCCTCGTCTCGTCATTGCGAACCGAAGGGCAGGGCTGGTGAGGTGGAGTGAAGCAATCTTATTAATTTAGTAGCCCTATTTGTATTTTCCATGCGTGCGTAGCTTTTATCCACTCGTCTCGTCATTGCGAACCGAAGGGCAGGGCTGGTGAGGTGGAGTGAAGCAATCTTTTAAATTTAGTAGCCCCATCTGTGTTTTCCATGCTTGCGTAGCTTTTATCCACTCGTCTCGTCATTTCGACCGGAGTGCAACGAAGTGGAGAAATCTATCTTACGAAACTTAACCCCCGCTGGGTAGTCCGAAGTCGGAAAGACCGGAGACCAAGTTTGGGGTATTATAGCGAATCGCCCCTCATCTCGTCATTGCGAACCGAAGGGCAGGGTTGGTGCGACGGAGTGAAGCAATCTTATTAATTTAGTAGCCCCATCTGTGTTTTCCATGCGTGCTAGCTTTTATCTATTCGTCTCGTCCTTTCGACCGGAGTGCAACGAAGCGGAGAAATCTATCTTACAAGACTTACCCCCGCTGGGTAGTCTGAAGTCGGAAAGACCGGGGTCCGGGGTTTGGTGTACTATAG